>JADDQE010000223.1 GCA_016781525.1 bacterium
CCACCGGAGACCGCGAAGGGCGTGCGCTCGCCGTTCTTGACGATATCAAGCACACCCGGGATCAACGATGTCAGGAGCGGCTCGTGACGCGCAAGGATACCCATACGTCCGGCGGCACCCGGCACATTGACCTGATCCACCTCTTCTGACAAGACCACGCGCTCAGCCGTGACAATTTCAAGCTGAAAAGGCATACCATCCTCACTCGGACTAAGACCTAGGGACGAGGGGCTAGGAGCTAGGGGCTACGGACTCCAGCCACCTAAGCTCTGTCCGTTACCTCCAGCCGCTAGCCCCTCCCGACTAGCCCCTCCCGACTACTTGCGCGACTGGTCGTAGCGAGCGATAACGTCGTCGATCGTCCCGGCATACAGGAACATCTGCTCCGGAATGTGGTCGAGCTCGCCCGCCAAGATCATGCCGAAGCCACGCACCGACTCGACGACCGGAACATACTGACCTGGACGGCCGGTAAACTGCTGCGCGACGGTAAACGCCTGCGAAAAGAAGCGCTGAATCTTACGCGCGCGCGCCACGGTCAGCTTATCCTCGTCGGAAAGCTCTTCCAAGCCCAGAATCGCGATGATATCCTGCAAATCGCGGTACTTCTGGAGCACCTGCTGCACTTGCCGGGCTACGCGGTAGTGCTCCTCACCCAAGATGTTGGGGTCGAGAATTCGCGAGGTCGACGCCAGCGGGTCGACCGCCGGGAAGATACCCTGCTCCACAATGGCCCGGTCGAGCGCGATGGTCGAGTCGATATGCGCGAACGTCGTTGCAGGCGCGGGATCGGTGTAGTCGTCGGCGGGCACGTACACGGCCTGCACCGACGTAATCGAACCGCGCTTGGTCGACGTGATGCGCTCTTGGAGCTCACCCATCTCCGTGCCCAGAGTCGGCTGATAACCCACGGCGCTTGGCAGGCGACCGAGCAACGCCGACACTTCGGCGCCCGCCTGGGTAAAGCGGAAGATGTTGTCGATAAAGAGCAGCACGTCGCGGCCTTCGTCGCGGAAATACTCGGCGATTGTCAAGCCGGACAAGCCCACGCGGAGGCGCGCTCCGGGTGGCTCGTTCATCTGGCCGAAGACCATCACCGTCTTGTCGATCACGCGCGTGTTCTCGTCAATGCGCGAGTCCGACATTTCATGGTACAGGTCGTTGCCCTCACGCGAGCGCTCGCCCACGCCGGCGAAGACCGACAGACCGGCCTTCTTAGCGATGTTGGCAATCAGCTCCTGAATGGTCACGGTCTTGCCGGTACCTGCACCGCCGAAGATGGCGGCCTTGCCACCCTTGGTGAAGGGCGCCATCAGGTCGAGCACCTTGATACCCGTCTCAAGAATCTCGACCTGGGTGCTCTGGTCCTCGAACGACGGAGCGGGCTGGTGAATTGAGCGTCGGGCAGTCGTGGGCACCGGACCACGATTGTCGATGGGCTGGCCGACGACATTGAACACGCGGCCCAGTGTTTCAGGGCCTACCGGCACCGAGATCGGTGCACCCGTGTCGATAACGGGCAGGCCACGGCGCAGCCCGTCGGTGGTGCTCATAGCCACGGCGCGCACTGCGTCGCTTCCAAGGTGCTGCTGCACCTCGCAGACCAGCATGTCGCCTTCACGCGGCGCCTCGCCACGATTTTGGCGCTCCTGCGCCTCGGGCGTCAGCGGAATTTCAATTGCGTTATAAATTTCCGGCAGCTCATCATGCGGAAAGGTCGCGTCAACCACCACGCCGATGATCTGCGTTACCTCACCAACGGCCTTGGCACGACCATTGGTCACCGGTCGACTCATATTTGCAGATGCCATTATTAGCTCCTCAGGTTTCGGTTTCAGGTTTCAGGTTTCAGGCAGCCGCTATGCGGTCGCTCCAAAGCCTGTGGCCTGATACCTACAGACTCGTTTATCTCAAGCTTCCCGCCGATATCTCTGCCAACTCTTTGGTAATCGCCGCCTGACGCGCCTTGTTGGCTGAGAGTGTCAAATCGCGTACCAGCTCCTTGGCGTTGTCGGTTGCGTTGCGCATAGCGGCCATTCGCGCCGAATGCTCACTCGCGATCGACTCAAGGATCGTTTGATACAGCTGCACCTCGACGTAGCGGGGCAGCAAGGAGTTGAGCACCTCACCCTGACCAGGCTCGTAGGTATAATCCACGCGGGCTCCCGCAGCCGGCTGCTCGGGTGGATCGATCGGTAATAACCGGCGGCGCTCTGGCCGTTGCGAAAGCGTATTGATGAAGGCCGTGAAGACGACGTACACCTCGTCGTAACGACCCTCGGTAAAACCATTAATGACGTTGGTGGCCACGGATAGAATGTCGATCAGCTTCGGCGAGTCACCGAGCCCGGTGATCTCAGCGCCGAGCGAAAGATGCGTACGGACCGCGAAGTCGCGGCCCTTCTTGCCCACGGTCAGCACCTCGACTTCACGCCCCAGCTTACGCTGGTCGAGAATGAAGCGACTAGCCGTGCGGAGCACGTTGGTCACCAGCGCGCCACAAAGGCCTTTATCGGGCGTGACGATCACCAGGCCAACGCGCCGGATCTCATCCCGCTGCGTGAGCAGTGGATGAGCCAGCTGTTGACCTGCACGTGTCGTAAGCTCGCCCATCACCGTACGCATCCGCTCGGCGTATGGTCGAGTAGCTTGGGTGTTGCGCTGCGCTCGCCGCATCTTCGACGCCGAGACCATCTCCATCGCTTTGGTGATCTTGGCGACGTTTTTGACTGACCGCACGCGGCGACGGATTTCGCGTAACGATGCCATAAGTTCCTCTACAGGGACTAGAGGCTAGAGGCTAGGTACTAGAAGATGTCGAATCCGCTAGTCCCTAGTATCCAGCCCCTCATCTTTAACCTCTATGCTTCAGTCTCGCGGAAATTGCTTCCGGCCAGGAAGTCCTGAACCGCCGCCCGCAATGCCTCAACCGTCTGATCGTCCAGGGTCTTTGTCTCGTTAATCGTCCGACCGACATCGGAATGGGTCGTGCGCATGTACTGCAAGAACTCGCGCTTGAACTCGCCGACGCGGCTCACCGGCACCTGATCGAGGAGACCGTTGGTCGCCACCCAGATAATCATGACCTGATCTTCCACCGGCATCGGCTGGTATTGCGGCTGCTTCAGCGCCTCGGTGATTCGCTGACCGCGGTCAAGCTGGGCCTTCGTCGCGGCATCGAGATCCGAGCCGAACTGCGCGAAAGCCGCCAGCTCACGGAACTGCGCCAAGTCGAGGCGGAGCTGGCCGGCGACCTTCTTCATCGCCTTGGTTTGCGCGGCACCACCCACCCGCGAGACCGAAAGACCGACCGACACCGCGGGCCGCTGACCAGCGTTGAAGAGATCCGACTCCAAGAAGATCTGGCCGTCGGTGATCGAGATCACGTTGGTCGGAATATAGGCCGAGATGTCGCCCGCCTGCGTCTCAATCAACGGAAGCGCGGTGAGCGAGCCACCACCGTAGTCCTGGTTGAGGCGAGCCGCCCGCTCCAGCAGACGCGAGTGCAGGTAGAAGACGTCGCCTGGATACGCTTCGCGGCCAGGAGGGCGACGCAGCAGCAGCGACACCTGGCGGTACGCCTGTGCGTGCTTGGTCAGGTCATCATAGATGATCAGCGCATCACGGCCGGTCTCCATGAACTCCTCGCCCATGGCGCAGCCGGCGTAGGGCGCGATGTACTGGAGCGCCGCCGACTCCGAAGCCGACGCCGACACGACAATCGTGTAGTCCATCGCGCCGTTCTGCTCCAGGAGACCCACCAGCTGTGCGATCTGCGCCTTCTTCTGACCGATCGCCACATAGATACACAGCAGGTCCTTGCCGCGCTGATTGATGATCGTATCGACAACGATTGCCGACTTACCGGTCTGGCGGTCGCCAATGATCAGCTCGCGCTGACCGCGGCCGATCGGGATCATCGCGTCGATTGCCATGATGCCGGTTTGGACCGGCGTGTCGACCGACTTGCGGGTGATCACGCCTGGAGCGATGCGCTCGATCGGACGAGTCCGGCTGGTAGCGATCGGGCCCTTGCCGTCGATCGGCTGGCCAAGCGCATTTACCACACGCCCCAGCAGCGCGTCCCCGACGGGCACTTCGATAATGCGGCCCGTGCTGCGAACGGTGTCGCCTTCTTCAACGTCCAGGTAATCACCCAGAATAATCGCCGACACGTTTTCATGCTCGAGGTTGAGGGCGATACCGTACACCGGCGGCTTGCCATGCTTGGCCGGGAACTCAAGCAACTCCGACGCCATCGCCTGCTGCAGGCCTTCGATGCGAGCCACGCCGTCGCCGATCGATACAACCGTACCGACGTTAACCGGCTGGGGCTCCTGTGTGGTGGCGGCACGCAGGCTCGCCTGTAAACGTTGAAAAATATCTTCAGTAGTAACAGCCATGATATCCTCTCTTAAGGGGCTAGAGGCTAGAGGCTAGGGGCTAGCCATCTCTGTTCCGGCTCCCACTAGTCCCTAGCCCCAAGGCCCTAGTCCCTAGAACTTCTAGCTCACAAGCATCCGCTGCTGAATAGCCACAAGCCTGCTGCGAACGCTATCGTCAAGCACCTGATCGCCGACGCGCACGATCAACCCGCCCAAGATCGCCGGATCGACATCAAACCGAACGTCGAGGGCGACACCATGCTTGGCGCGCAGCTGCTGCAAGATCGCATTCTGCTGGGCTTGTGACAGCTGCACAGCGCTGATCACAAGCGCCTCGCGTGGGCCGGTGCCGCGCACGAATTCCACGAACTGCCCAATCACCTCGTCGAGCTGATCCTCGGCACCGTTTACGCGTAGTGTCTGCACCAGCGAGTCGTACACCGCACGCGCCACAACCGCTGCATCAACGGCGGGCATTACAGCCTCCCAAGGTCAGCAATCGATTGCTGGATCAGCCGGTCGTGTCCATTGCCTTTGAGCTCTTGGCCCACCACCGTACTAGCCGTCTGGATTACAAGGTTCGACAGCTGGGCCTGGAGGCCACGCAGCAGTTGTTCGCGCTCCTGCTGCGCCTGTTCACGAGCCTCGGCCACAATCCGCTCAGCCTCGGCTCGCGCCTGCGCCACAATCTCCTGCGCTGACACTTGGGCACGCTCGTTGGCCTGACCCACGATACGCGCCGCCTCTTGACGTGCTTCGCCAAGCCGCGCCTCATAATCCTGCTGCGCCCGCGCGATTTGCTGCTTTACCTGATCCGCGTTCTCGATGCTCTGGCGAATCCGCGTCTCACGGCTCTCCATCGCGGCCAGTAAGGGCCGGTACAGAAACCGATTCAGGATAAACAGCAGGATCGCAAAGTTGATGAGATACCAGATAAAGGCACCAAGATCAATTCCTAATGCTTCCACGTCTCCTCCATCAGGCTTACGCCGGTGTCACTACTGGATAACGCCGAAGCCAATCATGAACGCGATAACCAGCGCGAAGATGGTAAGCGACTCAGCGAACACGATGCCAAGGAACATGTTGGTGCGGATCGAGCCTTCGGCTTCGGGGTTGCGGCCAATCGCTTGAAGCGCGCCGCCTACCAGCACACCGATACCAATGCCAGGTCCGATCGCCCCTAGACCAATCGCCAATCCCGTCGCAAGCAAGCGTGCTGCCTCTGGTGTCATCGTCATGCCTCCACAAGAATTTTACCAAAAATTGATTAAATTGAGCCACGACCCACGTCGCAGCATAATCCGTTCCTTAGTGCGCCGGATTCTGGCGCGTCGTACCGCCAAGCTCCGCATGATGCGGCTCGGTGTCGTGGCCTGGGCCGTGGCCCTCGTGCCCGCCGTGTGACTGAGTCGCCAAGGACGCAAACGCCATTACCAAGATCGCGAACACGAACGCCTGGATAAAACCGACAAAGGTTTCAAGACCCAGGAACGGCAACGGCAGCAGCGGGAAGAGGAAGAGCATCACCAGGATGATCACCTCGCCGGCGAAAATGTTACCGAACAACCGGAACGCGAACGAAATGATGCGCACGAACTCAGAGACAAACTCCAGCACACCGGCAAAGATACCAATCGCTCCGTCCCGATACGGGAAGAACTTGGAAAGGTAACCCAGCCCGAGCTGCTTGAAGCCCCAATACTCGATAAACAAAAAGGCGACCAAGCCCAGCATCAAGGTATTGTTGAGGTCGGCGCTAGGTGAGCGCAGGTAAGGAACCAGCACGGCATGATCCTCGGCCCCCTCACCTTCACCCGCACCATGAGCCTGATCAGTCGGCGTCGCGGACTCGCCCGGCGCGTGCTCAGCCTCACCCGTAGGCGACGCATGGAGCGCAGCCTCCGGCACGCGATAGCCGACCGACAGCACGCCTGGCACCAGGGCCAGCCAATTCGACATCAGCACATAGAAGAAGACTGTGCCGACCAGCGGCCAGAAGCGCGCAATGTACTTACGATCGACGCTGCCGAAGGTGTTGTACATGCCGTCGACCACCATTTCCATGAAGTTCTGGAAGCCTGTCGGCACCACGCGCACATTGCGCGTCGCAGCAATCGACAGAAGGGTGAGAACGAGCGTGACAAGCACGGCCATTACCATCGCGTTGGTGACCACAAAGCCTTCGGGATGATGCCCGCCTGCGAACATCGCCGGCCCAAAGTGGAATCCGCTGCCATCGATGCTGAAGAGCGGCTCGGCCTTGACCGACACCACTGGCGATCCCACGCCAAAGATGCCCGGCACGCCGTAGCGCAGGACGGCACTGATCACGATGAGGCCAAGGATGCCGAGGAGTATCTTATTGCGGGTAGACAATGACTGGTACCTCCTCCTGATGCTTCAACGCTGCGCGGCCTCCGCGCAGCCCTTCTCTCGGTATCTTCCGGCAAAAACGAAGCTCGTCATCCAGTCCCGGAAGGGATTGTCGGCGAGCCGTGGGTCAACCACATCATTGAGATTGAGAAATATGTCACATATCAGTTCGTACCGCGAGTATAGCAGACTTACAAAGAGTTTGCAAGAGGCAGTTGTTCTTTTCATCACAACTTCAAAATCTGCTGCATCTGTTTCATCGCGCGCTTCGCGTAAACCCACACAGTCCCCAGCTTCCCTGGATTAATCCGCTTATCGAACATAATCAGCAAGCTAACGCGGTAGCTGATGTTGAACGCATAAATATCGTAGCGGTCGCCCTCGTGTACATAGGTGGCGTTGGTGTTTTTGTCCTGCAAGTGTCGTGCCAACTGACTGGTTGTGGAAAAGCTTGTGGCGAGCATTGGGCCGATCAGCTCCATAACCACTCCAGGCAGCGCCCCTGACTGCACCAGCACCATGCCAGCTGGATCGATCAGCAGAACTGATTGTGCGCCGACCTCTTTTGCAACCAAATCCAGCAGCCTGAGCAGCACCTGATATTGCTGTGGCTGCATCACAAGCGCGCCCGAGCTACCGAAAGCTTCAGCTGAAGCTGGCGCCGGAGCACTTGGAGCCTCTCTCGCGGCAGGGACAGTCGCGGGAGCAGGCGAGGCTGGCCGCGCAGCTGGGCCTTGGTCGGGCAGAGGACCTGTTCCGGACACGGCCTTTGGCGGCGCGGACGGGGCTGAGGGCGCGGCTGCACCCTGACTGGGCAGTGAGCCGGTGCCGGGCGCCGCCTTTGGCGGCCGGGACGGCGTGGCTGGTGTTGAGCGAGTCTCTGCGGGGGGCCCTTGGCGCAGCTCACCCGTAGAGGGCAGCGTTGGAGGAGGCGCCATATCCAAGGCCGCGTATACTGTACGCACCGCCTCGGCGGACGAGCCCTCCAGCAACACATATTCCGCACCGACCGCCCGAATCTGTGAGGCCACTTCAGGCGCCGCTTGGCCACAAATCAAGATGCGCGACTGTGGGGCAAAATTCGGCAATATTTCGGCAAGCTCAGCCCCGCTCATATCGTCGAGCTGCACGTCCGCGAGCACAATTCGCGGCGGTGTTTGGCGTGCCTGCCATAAAACATCATTCGCTGAGCCAAGCACTGCTACATCGCCGAGACCATCCATTTGCCGCGCGATATAGTTCAATACAACATTTTTACCGGGCACGATCATGATTGGAGAAGCCATGTTGCCTACCCTTACCTGCGGAACCAAGCCTAGCGCTCGGCCGGTATAACTGGAAGCCGTACTTGAAAGACACTTCCTTGGCCGGGCTCGCTCTGCACCTGGACGTGCCCGCCATGAAGCTCAACAAACATCTTGGCAATCGCCAGCCCGATCCCTAGCCCAGTCTGTTCGCGTGTCGCCGAGGGCGCCACCTGATAGAACCGATCAAAGACTCTGGACACATCGGACGGGGTGATGCCGAGCCCTGTATCCTGCACCTCGATCAGCACGACTGGCTCGGCCGGTCCTGGCGCAACACCGGCAACCTGCACGCTGCCCCCGTGGGGCGTGAACTTTGTGGCGTTGTCGACGAGATGTGCCAGCGCCAAGCTGATTTTCTCTTCGTCGACCGTTACCCAGGTCGGCTCATCCGGACACTTCAGCTCAAGGACCACTTGCCGTTGCTGCGCCAGGGGCGTTAGCTCTGCGACAACCTTACCCAGGAGCGTCCAGATATCGACCCGGGTCGGTTTGAGCTCTTGCTGCTGCAGATCCGATCGGCGCAAGTTTACGAGATCGTCTACGATATCGCCAATTCGGATCGCACCGTTGATAATCTGCTGCAGACTATCTCGCTCACGGCCGGTCAGCCGGTTGCGAAGCAGCGAGCTATAGCCCAGCACCAAAGAGAGCGGAGTGCGCAACTCATGCGAAGCGATACCGATAAATTCACTTTTGAGGCGGTCGAGCTCGGACAGCGACTTGTACTGCCACGCATTCCGCAGCGCAAGCGCAACGTGATTGGCGATAATACCAAGGAACTCGGCAATCGGCGTTTCGGAGCCGGGCCTATATGCGGCGACGAGCACACCGATCCGCTCATCAAGCGCTTGCAGCGGCAGCGCCAGCAGTTTCTGGCCGGCATCCGTATCAACTACTGCCGTCGCTTGCCGCCCAGTGACGAACACCTTTTGAGCGAGAGCCCCGGCCTGCTCATTGATCGCCTCCGGCAACACCGCGCCAGGCAACAGCTGAAGCAGACGCGCACTCGTACCCGCCCATACGGCTACGCTGGTAGCGCTAGTGCCGTGCAGCACAATATCCGCGACGACCCGCCCAAGCTCGCCCAAGTCGAGCGTGCTGCTAATCGCTTGACTGTAGTCGAAGATATTAACAAGCGTTTGTAACCGCATATTGTTGCGCTGAAGCTCCTGCCGCTTAAGCGCCCGCACAACCGTATCCCGCAGCTCGCGAATCTCAAAGGGCTTGGTAATAAAATCGGCGATACCAGTACGGACAGCCCGCGCGATGTTATCGAACGAGCCATAGGCGGTGATAATCACAATACCGAGTAGCGGGTGCTCGGCACGTGCTCGTTCGGCCAGGGCGAGGCCGTCAAGATCTGGCATGCTAATATCGGTAAGCAGCAGATCGAACGGAGCCTCGCGCAAACGTTGTAATGCATCTAGGGGATGGGTCGCCGTCTCGACGACAAAGGGCTCCTCCCTCAGTATCGTGCGCACAATTGCACAGATCGATGGTTCATCATCAACCACCAAAATCCTTGGCACATACCGATCAGATGCCGTGCCTTCCTGATGTGCTTCCAGCTCGTACATCGACTACCCAAGTGCCTCAATGGCAGTTTGTGGCACAACCACCTGTTCGGATTCACTTATCTGTACCGTGGCGGTTGCGGTCCGCACGCCGCTTGGCAGCTGGCCACGCTCGTTGAGCACTGTGACACGACCAACCATTCCAAGGTGCTGCTCATCGACGAGCCGAACGACGGCTCCGGCCTGGAGCCGGCGTGGAGCAGCAGGGTCCTCGCCCCCTTGCAGGCGGGGCAAAGGTATCACCACCCGCGGCCGTCGCAGCGGCGGGAGCAGCGTGGTCGAGCCGTCGAGAAATGCTTCCTGCCGATCATAGCGGGTAAGCAGCTCGAAGAGCGGTTCGACCATCGCATGTGAACCAAAGCCTTCGGTCACGAGCACTGTTGGCGTTTGCTGCGTACTTTCGTTACTGTGGCCGTGGGCATACCAACCAGTTGGCCGATCAAGGTCGAAGCCGCCCAACGCCGCCTGCGTGAACGCACGGGCATCGCCATGCTCGATCCCACCGACGATCACACCGCGAACCTGCTCTTGCTGCGCTTTGCGGAGCGCTTCCAGGGTTATGCCTGCACCCCCGATAACGATGGAATAAGCGCTGCGCGCATCAATCATCTCCGGTGTGATGATATCGTGCCGATCGGTTACTAGTAAACGTAGTACGCCAAATTGCTCGCCGCCGATGCCAAAGGCTCCCTGGATCACCGCAGCGGCCGTCTCGACAAGTGCACCGCGGCCAGGGGTAACATCTGCGACATAACCACGGACCGCAGCCGTGACGTTGACGGGCACCGGATCGGGTGTGATCACGACGAGACCCGTTTCGCCATCGATCGCGCTGAGCGTACCCGCTACCGGCACAAGACAGCGTCGATTCCCACGCTTCGCAAGCATTTGCTGGGGAGCAACCCGCTCGCCAATCTGGCGCTTCACGCGCCGTGGCACGTCGTGCGGCTCGATTCCGAGCGCAGTGGCGACATCAAGAAACAGCGCAGGCGGCGTAACGGCAGCCTGGCCAATTGTATCGTCCGGCTCAACACGACTGCCGACCCGCACCACAACATCGCCGTGCGCCGGCAGGCGGCGGTAAATCTGAGCTACGGTGGTAGGTAAAACAGCAGGCAAGCCATTGGGGAAGTGGCTAGACATGAGGTGCTCCTTGTTCGGCGCAACGTGCGCATTATAGCATACGTCTTTGTGCCTCAACCGAGGACCGATTGCAAGGCCAGATGGTCCAGCCGTGGAGGGGCCCGGTCTCCTTCCGCGGAGCACGACCTGTAAGAAGGCTTGCAAAAGCGGGTAAGAACACGCTCCAGCAAATCTGTTTAACGTACTTCAACCGTGATTGGTCCTAACGTATGCAGATAATGCCTCCGTTGCTGGAGGGTCCCCTCGGCGCCAGCAGCCTTGACGTGGATTGTCTCATTCGGTAGCATGATCGGTGAGAGCGGGTGTTGGCCGGTGCTGGTCGCCGTCTTCAAAACGGTTGGGCGGGGTGACGAGCCTCGCCGGTGGGTTCGACTCCCACGCGCTCTCGCCATTATGGTCAAGTCGATAAATCGCGGTTTTTGGGATGTGCTTCCTCACGTCCAGGTCACCTCTCCCCCTGGCCCTCTTGTTCTCCGGCTACACGACCTTTCCCTGATGATGGAGTTGCACTCCTTATGCTACGCTGACGATCGATACCCGCCTACGTGCAACATGTCCGAGTGATATAGAAAGGATCAGCGCGCCTCTTCCATTTTCAGACTGAGATAGCAGATCACGTCCACACGTCCTACAGTCCTGAACCCGTTCTTTGGACCACTCAACGTGACACGCAGGTGACACAGTACGGATGACCCATCATCATTGGATCGAGTCGAGGGGTGCAGATCAACCCTGCATACGCCGCTCATGCCCGAAACCCATCACTTAATCGGCGAACGGCAGTTCCGGCTCATGAAAGCAGGCTCGTTCCTGATCAACGCGAGTCGCGGCGCGGTCGTGGACGCGGCGGCACTGATCCGCGCGCTCCAAGCTGGGCACCTCGTTGGGGCAGGGCTCGATGTGTTCGATCCGGAGCCGCCCAGGCCTGATAACCCCTTGCTCCGCATGGCCAATGTGGTCGTCACACCGCACATTGCCAGTAACACCGATCAAGGCTACTGGCGGATGTCCCAAGGTGTCGTGGAGCAGGTGCTGCAAGTGCTAGCAGGCGAACCTCCCTCCTTTCTGATTAACCCGGCTGCATGGCCGGGTCGAGTTGCGACACCTCGTTCCAACGCGAACTGACTGTGTATCCCACGGGATGCACCGATCACATGGCTGACGCGATCAAGTATCGCGCCCCCTCAAGGCTGGCGCACGACCGATCAAACGCCTCATGTTGCAGCCCGGGCCACGGCTGGACGACCGGGAACAACACAGGCCAGAAACATGCGCCGCGACACAAGCACGCACAGGACGTCGCCCAGCTGGTCTGTCAGATACTTAAGGTATTTCCCG
>JADDQE010000127.1 GCA_016781525.1 bacterium
TCGGTCTATCAATTTTAAAAGCGAGGAGCTACACCCGTTCACGGCTCCGGGGGCCGCGCTGGAAGCAATTCTCCGGCTCTACCTACACCCTTCGACGGGCGCCCGGCCGAGATTCCATCTGGTATAATGACGCTGCGGCCCATACCGTATTTAGCCGGCTACGTGGCACCGCTAACACAGAGCACGTGCTGCACATCCGCTTTTTGCGATCCTACGTATGCCGTCACATACTGCTATTTTCTTTCCGTACTGGCGATGTAGCCGGGCGGACCTGAGGTGTTAGATGTTTAAGTGGCTAGGCCGGCTGTTTAGCGGCGACAGCACCGAGCGTGTGATCAATGATCTTTACAAGGTCGTTGATGAGGTCAACGCGCTTGAAGCACAATTTGAAGCGCTCTCCAACGAACAGCTGCGGGGCAAAACGGATGAGTTCCGTCGGCGCTTGCGTGAAGGCGCGACGGTTGACGCCCTCCTGCCTGAGGCCTTTGCTGCTGTACGTGAGGCATCGCGCCGCACGCTCGAGAAGCGGCATTACGATGTCCAGCTGCTAGGCGGCATTGTGCTGCATCAGGGCAAGATCGCGGAGATGAAGACCGGCGAAGGCAAGACGCTTGTCGCGACGCTGGCGCTCTACCTGAACGCGCTTGAGGGCAAAGGCGCTCACCTGGTGACGGTGAACGACTACCTGGCGCGGCGTGATGCCGGGTGGAACGGTCCGATCTACCATCTGCTCGGTGTATCGATCGCGGCGATCGCGCACGACTTTTCTGCGGTCTACGATCCCGAGTATCTTGATCCTAAATCAAATCTTGAAGACGAGCGCTTGGTGCACTGGCGGCCGGTCACGCGTCGCGAGGCTTACCAGGCAGATATTACCTATGGCACGAACAATGAGTTCGGCTTCGACTATCTGCGCGACAATATCGCGACCCGTTTGGAGCAGACCGTGCAGCGGCCGCTCAACTACGCGATTGTCGATGAGGTCGATAACATTCTGATCGACGAGGCACGCACGCCGCTGATTATCTCTGGGCCAGCGCGCGCCGCCAGTGACGACTACAAGTTCTTCTCGGGTCTGATAAAGGGACTGCGCGGTATCGAGCAGCGCGAGTACGATGCGTACAAGAAAGAGCTTGATTTTGGTGACAACAAGCGGCGTGGCGAGGTCCAGCGGATCCTCGACGCGACCGATTACGTCCTGGACCTGAAACATCGCGGCATTTCGCTCACCGATGCGGGCATCCTCAAAGTCGAGCGCCGGCTGAAGGATGCAGGCCGTATTCCCGAAGACGCAAGCGTGTACGAGCCCGAGTTCTTCGAGTTTACCAGCTATCTTGAGAACGCGATCAAGGCCGAGTATGTCTTTAAGCGTGATAAAGACTACATTGTACAGAACGGCGAGGTCGTTATCGTCGACGAGCAAACCGGACGGACGATGCCAGGCCGGCGCTGGTCCGATGGCTTGCACGAGTCGGTCGAGGCTAAGGAAGGCGTGCGCGTCCAAGACGAGACGATGGTCTACGCCACGATCACGATTCAAAACTACTTCCGCATGTACACCAAGCTCTCGGGCATGACCGGCACCGCGCTAACCGAGTCCGAAGAGTTTGCCAAAATCTACAAGCTCGACGTCGTGCCGATCCCGACCAATCGGGATATGGTCCGCGACGACCGCAACGACCAGATTTATCGATCGGAAGAGGCCAAGTATCGGGCGGTAGTGCGCGAGATCTTGGCTGCGGCTGTTCAACAGCGTCCGGTATTGGCCGGCACCGCCTCGATCGAAAACTCGGAGCGGCTGGCAGCGTATCTCAAGCCGGGCGCGCTAAAGAATCTCGCACTGTCCTTGGTGCTCATGACCGCCATCCGCGACAAGAAGGGCGTGAGTGAGGATATCCGCACGGCCTTTGCCGAGTCGCTGGATCTGCCGATCTCGCAGGTGCCGACGAACGTCCTGCGGCAAACAGCACACGCGCTTAACTTGCCGGCTGACGCGCTCGCTGCCGAGATCGTCGAGCGCTTCGCAGCGATGTTGGAGATTGAGGATATCGGTCGCCTGCAGGAGTTTCTCCGCAGCGGGCTGCCGCATCAAATTCTGAACGCGAAGCTGCACGAGCAGGAAGCTCGTGTTGTTGCCCAGGCTGGGCGGCCCGGAACCGTGACGATCGCCACCAACATGGCAGGTCGTGGTACCGACATTCTGCTCGGGGGTAACCCTGACTCGCTGGCCGCACAGTACCTGGAAGAAACGGGTGTGCGGCGTGAGCAGATCAAGGCGGTTGCGAAGGCTGTCGTCGAGGGCAACGAGCAGCAGATCGGGCAGATCCTGGAGAAGCAGAGGCTGCCGCAGGTCGTGCTGGATGAGCTGCGACGTACCAAGGGCGAGTACGATGCCATGCTGGCGCAGTTTGAGGCAAATCCTGCGCTCTTCTTCCTTAATCGCTATGTCGACGGTCCCGCCGATACGTTCGCCGAGCGCTGGACGTTCGTTAACGACGTGCTGCAGGGTGAGGTCGGCATGGCGCGGCAGCTGGTGCAAGCGACGCCGGGGCTGCGCGAGGAGCAGATTGCCCAACTGCAGTCCGTACGCTCCGACCTTGAGGCCTATCGCAACGACAAGGCCGAGTTCCTGGCCAACCAGCTCTTCGATCAGGTTTACGCCGCGCGCGCACGCTTGATCAACGCGGTGCTGCATGGCACCGACGAGGAGGCACGCGCGATTGTCGCGGCGACGCTCACGCTGCATGAGGGCTTGATCGACGGCATTCGCCGCATCAAGGAGCAGGTGGCAGCGGATGGAGACCTGGTACGCGAGCGTGGTGGCTTGCATATTGTGGGCACCGAGCGGCATGAGGCGCGCCGTATCGACAACCAGCTGCGTGGCCGAGCCGGGCGGCAAGGCGATCCTGGCGTGTCGCGGTTCTTTATCTCGCTGGAAGACGAGCTGATGCGCCGCTTCGGGCCGAGCATCGATCGCGTCAAGGGTATCATGTCGCGCGCTGGCTTCGAGGATGACCTGCCGATCGAGTTTGGCGTAATCTCCAAGTCGATCGAGAACGCGCAAGCCAAGGTCGAAGGCTTTAACTTTGACATGCGTAAGCGCGTGGTCGACTACGACGACGTGATGAACAAGCAGCGCGAGGTCATCTACGCTCGGCGCCGCGCGATCTTGGAGCAAGGTGAAGAGCAGCGTCGGCTCCAGCTGCTGGTGCAGCGCTATCTCGGTAGCTACGCCGACTGGGTTTCAGGCCAGGTCGAGGAGCTGGCCGCCGGTGCACGCGACTCGCATGGTCCTGAGATTCAGAATCAGCTGGCGCATCTGCTACCTGGCAGCGAGCAGCTGGATTTGGCGGCGTTTAGCGCTGCCGACGAAGCCCAGCGCGCAGCCTTGCTGCAGCCGCTGATCGCCAATGCCGAAGCCCAGGGCTATCCGCTGCGTCTGCTACTGCAGGATGTGGCCGAGTTTGTCGACCTGGACGTGGACGAGGCATTTGAGCAGCTGAAGGACGCCGACCGTGCGACCGTTGAGCGCTACCTCGACGAGCAGTGGCGTGTCGGCACTGAGGGCGACCTGGAGCAGCGTATCAAGGACCTCTTCTACACCGAGCTGGATCTCATGGTCGATCGATACATCGACGACTATGACGGCTGGATGAGCGGTGAGATCGGCAAGGCCGTCGACGCGTCGACGACGCAAGCAACCGGGTCGATCAACGTCGAGGGCGCGTTACGTCGGATTCGGCCGGTTCTACCCCAAGTAGACACGATTGCTTCAGAGCGGCTGGCCGGCGGCTCGCCCGAACTGGTTCAGCGTGAGCTTGAGTCAGTGATTCGCGCAAGCTTTGAAGCGGGTAACCACCTCCGGCTCTTTGCGAACGAGCTACAGCATGTGCTGCCGTTTGTGCCGGGTCTCACGCCCGATGTATATTTGGCCCAATTCAGCGATGCGCTGGATGGGTTGTTAATCGCGATCCCTGAGGCTGAGCGACGTGCTCTGATTCAAGAGTGGCTAGCTCCGGTTCGTGCAAGTCTCGCGCCCGTGTACGGGGGCGCTGGCTTCGATGATGCTCAGGCACAGGCTTTCGTTGCTACGGTCAATGAGGCCTGGATTGATGCGCTTGATCGCCTGGCACAGCTTGACGACAGCGAGCGCGCAGCGGGTCTGTCCGAGCTTGTCAACCGCTCATTCGAGCGTTGGAGATCGCTGATCGGCGTTGATCTGCTCAATCGCTATAGCCGCGAGCTGATGCTGAACGCGATCGATCGCGAGTGGGCCGACTACCTGACGGCAATGGAGGACCTGCGGCAGGGCATCGGTTTGCAAGGCATTGCTCAGCGTGACCCACTTGTCGCCTACAAAACGCAGGCGTACAAGATGTTCGAGGAGCTGCTTGACACGATCGATCGGACGACCGTCAGGACCTACTTCCAGAACCTGCCCCGCTTTGCGAACACGGTGCAGCAACAGCAGGCCATGGGCACGGCGCGGCCACGCGAGCTCAAGGTCGGGCCGAACGAGCCGTGCCCATGTGGTAGCGGGAAGAAGTTCAAGAAGTGCCACGGCGCGCCCGCGCGAGGAATTGGTGCGGTCACCACAGCAACAACCGCTGTTACCGCCGCGCCCATGGTCGCCACGGGTGGCGATGGAAGCGCGAAGTCTGAGCGCACCCCCAAGCTGACCCAGCAGCAGCAGCAGCGGCAAAACGGACAGCAAGGCCAGCGCCGGAAGTCCAAGGGCCGCGACGTGCCCAAGCGCTAGCGCGGCACTGCTATGACCCAGATTGATTGCGGTCGGTGATTGGACCTTAGCCAGCGCTGACGCCATACATGATGGGTGTTGATGGTCCGAGAGCGCTGAAATCCCGCGAGCAGTGGGTTCAGCGCTCTCCTTCATTTGGCGACAGGGTTTTACGTTCGTGGAGAGCTTGGCTGGAGATGACTGTGCCCGTATGGAAGGTGTCTGTTTCCACAAAACACAGCACCGCCACTAGGGGCAGCGCAATGAGTGACTGTGGTGCCGGCTGCTTAGCTCCGGTTGCTGAGCGCCGTGCAAAGATGATCGGGAAAAGGTCGAGATCGGTTGGCAGGAGAGGAGTGGCTAACAATGGCACGCCGATATTTGGATCGCCGAGCCGAGGCTGAGATAGAAGCGATGCTGGCCCGTGAAGAGCTGGAGCGCGCCAAACAGGCCGAGGCGGCCCCACGTGATCAAGGGAAGGACAAGCGGCAGGTCGCGCCCAAAAAAGGCGGAGTAGCCCGGCGCGGGCCCGGCAATTGGCAGGGACTGGTCGAGCAGCGGATTCTCGATGGGATGGAGCGCGGCATGTTCGACAACTTGCGCGGAGCAGGGCAGCCGCTCAACCTTGACGAAGATCGCTTTGTCCCCGATGAGTACAAGCTCGCTTTTCGCCTGCTGCGCTCGACTGGACTGGCGCCTCTTTGGGTCGATCTCAACAAAGAGATTCGCGAGGACATCTCACGGATGCACCGCTTTCGCGAGCATATCCATGCGCAGTGGGATCACATCAGCCCGATTGAGCTTGCGCATCGGCGCGACGAGTACGAGAAGCGGGTCAAGGAGATCAACAGCAAGATTTTGAGCTACAACATCATCGCGCCGTCCTCACAGGTGCATATTGGGCTGCTGTTGCTCGACGAGGAGCTGGCCCGATTTGACCGGCCACCAGACGCCGCACTTTGACATTCGCTTCGTCATGGTTACAATGACCGACGATACCAAGCGCGGTGGCTTGCTTTAGGCCGCCGCGCTTTTCTTTGTAATCTACACATGAGGAACCTATGCGAATCATTCTTGTTCGGCATGGCGAAAGCGAATGGAACCGAATTGGTCGGTATCAAGGCCAGCAGGATGCCCCTCTCTCAGGTCTCGGGCTGCAGCAGGCGGAAGCTCTTGCTAAACGTTTGGCGACCGAGAAGTTTGATGCAATCTACAGCAGCCCGCTCCAGCGTGCCCGGCGTACAGCCGATGCGATTGCTCGTTACCATCCCGCTGTTCCGTTTCTCGAAGATCGGGCGCTGCTTGAAATTAATCATGGGGATTGGGAAGGCTTGTATGCGGGGGAAGTGCGCGAGCGCTATGCGGAGGCGCTTGACGAGTGGCGCACCTTCCCGACCCGCTGCCAAATGCCCAACGGTGAGAGCTTTAGCAATATTTTAAAGCGCACCCTGAACTTCCGCGAGCGAGTGTGTCGTGAACATGGCGCCAACGCCACGGTTCTCGTCTCAACCCACGACGTTGTCATAAAAATCTTGATCGCCGATGCGCTTGGTATGCATATGGACCGGATTAACCGCTTGTGGATTACCAATGCTTCGATCAGTGTTGTCGAATATGCTGACGACCTGCCGTTCCTGGTCTCGCTCTCCGAGGCTTGCCACCTCGGCCATCTTGAAACGGTTCGCGAGAAACAGGAGGCCATTTAGCTTCGTGCCGCTAGCCACCATGCTATAATCGCGACTATTCAAGGGTTTCAAATGCTCCGCTGTCCCCCGTGCCGGTGCTGTGAAACTCCGCACTGTAGGTGGCCGTATGGAACTATTCGATGCGATCAAACGGCGCCGCACCGCAAACGGCGCCTTTCAACCGCAGCCTGTCGCACCCGAGGATCTGCGCACGATTTTGGAGATGGCCTCGAACGCGCCGTCGCACTTCAACTCGCAGCCATGGCGCTTTATCGCGGTGCAGGATCAGGCCCGCCGCCAACAGGTCGCCGAGATCGCGGGCGAGTCGATGCGGTTGCTCATGGAAGAGGGTACCTTCTGGAAACGATACAGCCGCTACTTCCGCTTTTCGAAGGAAGAGGTCGACAAAAGCTCGGACGGGATCTTCTTCGACAAGATGCCCAGTGTGCTCCGCCCGTTCATGCGCCATGTCTTCACGCCGCAGGGTGGTGCTGTCGTCAATAAGCTACAGGTGCCGCGCGTGCTCGGCAATGACGCGCACAAGCTGGTCGCGGCTTCGCCCCTGTTGCTCGGCATTACCTTGACACGGACGGAGTACCAGGAGGGGGAGCTTTCCGCGCTCTACTCGATCATCTCGCTCGGGGCCGTGATCCAGACAATCTGGCTGACCGCGACATCCCTCGGTATGGGCATGCAGTTTATCTCGACGCCGATGGAGGTGGAGGGCCAGTGGGAAAAGATCGTGGCGCTGTTGGGCGTGCCCGAGAATCAGGCCTTGCTCGTGCTGTTTCGGCTCGGCTATCTTCCCAAGGAAGCCAAGCGGCCCACAATCGACTGGGCGTCGCCGCAGCGCAAGAGCGTCGACGACCTGGCGTTTGGTGAAACCTGGGGCAATCCGCTGCCGCACTAGCAGCCTACCGTCCGGCATGCTCGGCCGGGGAAAGAATACGGCGTGATTCAGCATATTGTGTTGTTCCGGCTGCGAGAGAATGCGGAGGAAACGTTGATCTCCGACCTCATGGCGCCCTTCGAAGCGCTACCAGCCGCCATTCCTGAGATTCTGCACCTAGAGGTGGCTCGTGACATCGTGGGGCGGCTGGTCTCGTGTCACTTCGGTTTGGTTAGCCGCTTTGCCGACCGTGATGCCCTGCGCCGCTATCAGGAGCATCCCGTCCATATCGCGGCCTTCGAGCGTACCAAGGTGCATCTCGACCATATGCTTGTGCTCGACTATGAAACCAGTGCCGAGTGAAACATCGATTTGTCAATGGGTTGGGGCTTGCTTCTGGCGAGCCGTGCATCGCTTCCTGAAGCGGGGAGTGCCAGTACCGTAGCTATGTTAATTGATCTGCATACTCACACCATCGCGACTCCACATCACGCCACGTGGGAGCCTGCAGCCTTGGTGCGTTACGCTCGTGAGCAGGGGATCGGCGTGCTCGCGGTCACCGACCACAACACGACAAGCCAGGTGCGTGCCGCCCAGACGGCAGCGACGCAGCATGGGGTGACGCTCATTCCGGCGCTTGAGCTCGACTCGGCCTTTGGCAGCAAGCTCTGGCACATTCTAATCTACGGCATCGATCCCGAGGACTCCCTGATCGTTGCCTTGGGCGCCTCGGTAGCCGAGCGGAATGCGCGGGATGCCCAAGCCATCGCAGCGCACTTTCGCGCGCAGGGCCACGCGCTACCGTGGCTCGAAACGCTGGAGCGACAGCCGACGGTGGCGGATGTTGGGCATGCGCTTGTTAAAGCTGGGCTTGTGCCGAGAGTGCCGGGCGTTGAAGACGAAGCAGCCGGCACTGGCTGGATCATGACTCATCTCCGTAAGCTTTACCGCCCCGTCACCGTGGATGAGGCCGTCGCCGTGGCACATCAGTGCGGCGGCTTGGCTGTGCTTGCCCATCCCGGCCGCTCGAAAGGTGTCTACGCTATCCCCGCGACGGCGGATGACGTGGCGGCAATGGCCGAAGTGGGCCTTGATGGGATCGAGGCCTTGTATAGCGGACACTCGGCGGATGAGCAGGGGCTTTATAGCGAGCTAGCCCTTGCGTACGGCCTGTTGATTACCGCAGGTTCAGATTCGCACCACCCAGCACAGGGATTACGCGGCCGGTCGGCGGCAGACTGTGCCGCATTTCTTACGCGGCTGGGCATCGCGGTGTAGCTAACTGATACTGCGAAGCACAAGCACCAGCCATAGGTTGAGGTTAGCGGGGCCAGAATGCTGGCCGCCAAGGATGGACGCAAGGACACAATGCTGCAAACACTAGGCCGCCTCCGAACCGGCTTTCTGCTGCTGGCCGTTATCTTGATGCTGGGCACGGTCGGTTTCGTCGTGCTCGAGCAGCTCGATCCGCTGCGAGCGTTTTACTCGGCGCTGCTGGTCGTGTCGACGCTCGGCTTTGGCACATTTACACCGGAAACGCCGGCCGGCATCATTCTGACCATCGGGCTTATTTTCACCGGCGTTGGAACGCTATACTATTTACTTGGAAGCTTCGCCGAGGCGTTGATCGAAACTTCGCTCGGTACACAGCAGGAGCGGCGCATGGAACGGCAAGTCGCGCGGATGCGCATGCACTACATCATCTGCGGCTACGGACGTGTAGGCCGCCATGCCGCACGGGAGCTGCACAACGAAAAATGCGCGTTTGTGATCGTCGACAATGATCCGGATGTCGTCGAGCTGGCACGGGATGCTGGCTTCGCGGCGCTGCTGGGGGACGCGACGGATGATGCGGTCGTACGGCAGGCAGGGATCGATCGGGCGGCAGGACTCCTGGTTACAACCGCCTCGGACGCTGCGAACGTGTTTATTACCCTTACAGCGCGGTCATTCAACGACAAAATCCAGATTGTTGCGCGGGCCAGCAGTGAGTCGTCCGAGGCAAAGCTGATTAAGGCCGGCGCTAATCGTGTAATCGCCCCCGAGGTGGTGGGCGGCCAGCGTATGGCGGCGCTGGTGCTGCGGCCCGAGACGACAAGCCTGGTGGACGAGCTCACGCTGTCGCATAATAGGGAGAGCTGGATTGACGAGGTGTTGATTGGAGCAGCATCGCCGCTCTGCGGTCTCACCTTGGAGGATACGCAGCTTCACACGCGCACGGGCGCGCGGGTGATCGCGATCCGCCATGTAGATGGCAGCATTATCACGAATCCTGGTGGTGCTGCTGTGTTGCGGCCAGGCGACGTGCTGATTAGTGTGGGTGAGCACGAGCAGCTGATGCAGCTAGAACAACTAGCGCGGCAAGGCGACCAAGCCGAGCCGTCAAAGGAGCGACGAATATGAAACTATCTGAAGCGCGGATCGATCTGTTGAGCGAGCGAATCGTTGACGTGCTCGCGGAGCAAGACGATGTGCGCCTGCAGGCCGACGATCAGAAGCTGCGCCAAGCGATTCGTGCGATCATGATCGATGAGCTTACCGTTGAGGAGCGGCTGGACGCGGAGGTGCGCAAGATGTTGAACCAGCACCGCAACGATATTGTCATGGGCCGGATGAACTACGACGAGCTGTTTCGCCGGGCTAAACAAAAGCTGATCGCCGAGCGACGGATCGTCTTGTAGGTTAGACGACGTACCGGCTCAACATGCAGCGCGTGCTGACGGGACGAGTGAGCGTCCCGTCACGTATGCCCGATTTGCTGCCCCGAGTTGCATCGATGTGCAGCGTCCGCAGGATCAGCGTGTAATGCCTGGCAGGAACGTGTGCACAGCGTACTCATCCGCACCCAGGTCGGGAAGCCCCAGCGGCCGTATGCGTCCGTCGACGTCGGATGCTAGATTTGAGCCCTGCCCCGCCTCACGCGCGGCCGAGTTAGCCCGGATATGGTAGTCAGGAGCGGCCGTGCTGGTGCTGACAAACAGTCGATCGCCAGCTACCACTTGAGCATTCCCAATAACACCGTCGCCCGCTACGCGCCGTTCCGCGTCTGTGCCATGAAACAAGGTATGCGTCAAAGTCGCGCGCGTCGCACGTGTTCCGAGGCCCATCAGGTAAACGCCATACGCGTGATTGGCGATAATATTATTCGCCGCCGTCATCTCCGCGCCGAAGCGCAGCCATACCCCATACAGGGTACCTGTCCTTGTGCTGCGGTTGTCCGCGATGGTATTGTGGAGCAGGCTGATACTCCCGCCGTCCGCTACAATGCCCCCGCCTCCTTCGCTATCACGGTTCTGGGCGAATACATTGTTGGTCAACGTCGGCGTCGCCGCAAATGAATAAAGACCTAGCGCATCGACAACCACATCCTCGTCCAGCTCATCCCACACGGCTGCCGCCGTCGCGGCCTCAAATGGCGCAGAACAGACGCCAAGCATACGCCAGCGGCGCGACAGCTCCGGATGCGCGGCCGACAGGGCGTCATCTCCGACGCCCAGGATCGCATACACGTCTGTGTCCTCGTAGCGTAGCGCGTTCGGGCGACGCTGCGCATCCTCAAGGCGGGCGAGATAGTTCTGTGGACTAAGCGCCGGGTTGTTCGCCAAAGTGGAGCCTGCGACACGCACCGCGAGCGGTAGGTCGGCGCAGTGCTCGAGCAGTTTTTCCAGCACGGGGTCGTTTGCCAGCTGCGGCACGTCGTCCAACAGCAACGCGCGCGCTTCGTCACGGTTGAACCCGCTCAGGTCGATAACGTGCCCTGGTTGCCGAGTGTTAGCCACATCCGGGATGTTACCAGCAGCGCACAGCCGGCGGGCGGCAGAAGCGGGCGGACATTTGCATCATCCGGGACATCGTCTAGCAGCACGAGCGCGTGCTTGCCGCTTAGTAGGGCGCGATACTGTGCTGCGAGCGCCTCAAGATCGTCGGGCGATGCGAGCTGGGGATTAAAGGCATGAATTGCGTCGCGCAGAGCATCCGAGGCAGTGCGGGCTACTCGGTCTGCGGAGCTGCGCAGCGACAAGAAAAGTTGGATATCCGGATAGCTTTCGCGGAGCTCGTGGGCGGCTCGTAGCGCTAGCTCTGTTTTCCCAAGTCCACCCATGCCACAGATTGCCGCCTGCGCAACCTGATTCGGTCGTGGGCGCAGCACCTCCTGCAGGTGGGCGAGCTCACGCTCGCGACCAACGAAGTCGTCGATCGGTGCCGGGAGCTGGTGTAGTGAGGTGACCGCCTGCGCAACCTGGACAATGGTGGTGATCGAGCCGGTGTTCACGCCGACCACCGGCCCATAGACTTGCGCCTGGCCACTTACCTCAACATACGCGTCGGTGGTGATGGCTCGCTGTCCATGCCATTGCCTGTGTGTGGAGCGGCACAAGCTCTTGCTGTCCCAGCTGCCGAGTTCCTCCAAAGGGCATCCTGGGTGCGAGGCGAGACAGAATGGCTGATCGGCGGGATGTGCCTAGTATAGTGAAGCTACAGAGTACTTGCAAGACCGCAATCCATCCCTTGTTATCGCTCACGGTCCTCGCGGATTACGCGGGCGCTGCGGCGAGCTATGGTAGGATAGGGGGTCGTAGGGCTTGGAGAGGAAACTATGCCAGCTATGTTTCGTCGTGCGTATCCTCCGCTGCAGCCTCCGTCGGGTGAAGCGTGGTGGCTGCTGTTCCAGGGCGGACGAGTACTGGTTTATGCGGATGGAGA
>JADDQE010000204.1 GCA_016781525.1 bacterium
TCTACCCACTGCTGAACAACTGATCAAATCACCAGTAACAGAGTACTAGAACTCGTTTGGATGAAGCAAGTAGCCAGCACAGCAGCAGCACGTAGGAGAGCGCTAACACGAACGTCCCGTTCAACGCACCGAGCAAGGGAGTCACGGGCACAAGGCGCAAATCGGCGAGCACCGAGTTCACAATGACGAGGGCAGTCAAACCAAAAAAGAGAGCAATATCGACGTTCGCCCGGCGAGGCTCCCGTAGCGCCTGCCAGGTCACATAGACGAACACGAAAAAATAGAACAACCATGTCAGATCGCGGATTAATAGGTCTGCTGACATCGAATACCTAAAAAAATCACCTCGTTCGCGCGAGCGCGTGAGGGAACGAATAGATCAGGCTGATTGACAGCCGTGATTATATCAGGAACGAGACAGGGACTATCATCATTCGACTCAGCGTGGCGATCCGCGACGTTATCGCTAATGAGGGATATGTTTACCCCGTAGGAGCATGGCGGCAGGGCCAAACAGTGGTGGAGCACTGCCATGAAACGAACGCTTCAAGCGGTCTGGAAGGGATAGTGGCAACTAGAATGCCGAGATCAAGCGGGACACGGGCCAACACCTTTCTGACTTAATAGAATTTGACGCTGTTTCACTATGCGCCATATAATTGCGTTTATCTACCGCAATGGTCTGTCGCACCCAGGCATTTCAGCGTTAAGCACCACAGTCGTTGATCCCAAACACGAATGCTTGCTCAGAGCCAAAGCTGAACGATGCGTTGCGCAATTGCTATGAGGAAGGAACCACCGCATGAAAATCGCAATTGTGGGGAAAGGTGGATCGGGCAAAACGACGATCTCTGCGACGTTGGCCCGCGTGTTCGCCCAGACTGGCAGCCCAGTACTGGCGATCGATGGTGATCCAAATCCTAATCTCGGTGTCGCCCTGGGTGTGTCGGCACCAGCATTGGCGACGTTGCACGGATTGCCGCGCACCATCATCGAGCAGCACAAGAACGAGGCTGGCGAAACCCAGGTTGCACTGGCCGAACCAATCGAGGCGATTACGACGCAGCATGGCCTTCCCGCACCGGATGGCATCACGTTGCTGCTTGGCTGCCAGGTCGATCATGCTGGCGCTGGTTGACTCTGCAGCGCCCATGCCACCGTGCGTGGTATGCTCGGCCAACTGATCGAACATGCCAATCAGGTTACCGTCGTTGATATGGAAGCGTCGGTCGAGCATATGAGTCGTGGTACATATCGCCATGTGGATGTGTTGCTGATCGTGCTTGAGCCCTACTATCGCTCACTTGAGACCGCCGGGCGCATGGCCGCGCTGGCCCAGGGGCTAGGCATTCAGCGAGTCTACGGCATCGCCAACAAGGTACGGAATGCGCGCGACGAGGCTGCAGTCCTTGACTACTGTGCCAAGCATACCATCGAGCTCGTGGCACGCATTCCTTTTGACGACGCCATTGTCGAGGCAGATCGAGCAGGAGTCGCGCTCATTGATCACAATCCGGATGCGCTGGCGGTTGCTGAGATCCGCCACCTCGCGCGCCGACTCGCAGAGGCAATGTAATGTGGGGCAGCGATTAACGATCGGCGAGCTGGCCAAACAGGGTGGGACGACGACCAAGACGCTCCGGTATTACGAGCGGATCGGCTTATTGATGCCAGCTGAGCAGGGCGCGAACGGCTACCGGTATTATGACGAGCACCAGATTGCGCAACTCCGTTTCATTCGCCGGGCGCAAACGTTGGGCCTCACGCTGAACGAGATCAGCCAGCTCATGAATCTGGCCCGGGATGTCCGCTGCAACGAGCTGCGGGCGGCCCTCGATGAGCTGTTTGCGCACAAAATCCGTGATTACGAACTTAAAATTGCGGCCTTAAAAACGTTGAAGCAGAGCTTACAGCCAGAACAACATACTTGCGCCTGCGCCGCGTTTATGCCTGACTGTGCCTGTCTGCCGACGACCGCTTGACCTTGACCTATAGGGGAAGGTTTATAGTAGGTGTACAATAAGCATGCTGGACCAGCACGCCACCTGACGCTACACATGTGGCCCGGGATGAAAGGAGCGGTTCCTGATGGACGAAGTCGCCATGCCCCGTTCCCCCAATGCGCAAGCAGCGACCGAAGCAAAGGTTGGGCCGGTCGATTGGTTAAGCTCGAGCGCCGAGCGCGAGCAGCTGAAAACGGCGGTGAACGAGCGTCCAGGTGCGCTCCTCGGCCCGGTCAAAGTGGTCCACGCCTTCTGGCTCGCCGGTATGAGCTGCGATGGGTGTTCTGTCGCCGTGACGGGCGCTACCGCGCCCAGTGTCGAGGATTTGTTGATCGGGCGCTTACCGGGCGTGCCGCGCGTCGTGCTCCATCACCCGGTGCTCTCGATTGAGTCAGGCGACGCCTTCATGCGCAACTACGAACTCGCTGCTGAGGGCAAGCTCAATGCGCCCTACGTCATCATCTTCGAGGGCTCGATCCCCAATGAACGCCTGGCGGAGGAACGCGGCGGCTACTGGTGCGCCATGGGGTCGGAAACGGTTCCCAAACCGATCCCCACGACCGAGTGGCTCAGCCGTATGGCTCCGGGGGCGGCAGCGGTCATCGCGATTGGCACCTGTGCAACCTGGGGCGGCATCCCCGCCGCCTACGGCAATCCCACGGATTCCATGAGCGTCATGGACTTTCTCAGCCAACAGTATCTCAGCGCGCTCGGATTGCCGGTTATTAATGTCCCGGGGTGCTCGCCCATCGGCGACAACTTTACCGAGACGGTAAGCGCCATCCTGCTCTTCTTAAATGGGCTTGGTCCCCTGCCGGAGTTTGACGAACTCGGCCGGCCCGCCTGGCTCTTCAGCCAAACCGTGCACCAGCGCTGCGTCAGGGCCGGCTTTTACGAAGAAGGCACCTTTGCCGAGCAGTATGGCGACAAGGAGTGCCTGGTCGAGATTGGCTGCTGGGGGCCGGTGGTACAATGCAACATCACCTCGCGCGGCGCTATTAACCATGTCGGTGGCTGCATGAACACGGGTGGCGTCTGCATCGGCTGCACCATGCCCGGCTTCCCGGATCGCTTTGCGCCCTTCTACCAACGGCCACCCGGTACGATTGTCTCCTCGACGACGGCGCGTGGAGTCGGGTCGTTTATCCGTCCGCTGCGCCGGATGACGATGCGCTTCCAAAATCGGGAAACGCGCTGGGACCAGCAGCAGCATGTGCCCAGTGGCTGGGGCAAAGTGCGCGAGCCCGGGCCCATTGAAAAGACCGTGCACTTCTTTTACGAGAAGGTGCAGTACCTCAACTCTGAGCAACCAGGCCGGACTAAGCGTGCAGAAACGTACCGTGACGGTTACGAGGTGCCCGGCGTAGTGGAAGGCGCAAGCACGCCACCTGAGCGGCGGACATAGTTTTGACCTCCCGATCTTGATTTTTGAATGACGGGTGAGCCGTCGTACCTCAAACTCGACGCACAGCCTGCTCAACTCGCATGGAGCGTGTATGACCGAAAAGCAGTTTCTCACCTACTGGTATCGGGGCATTACCATCGCTGGCGGGGTTGTCGTCGCGGTCGCTGCTCTGTTGCTCGTGATCATTGCCACGGCGCGGAGCATTCTCAATAACGCTAAGCGGGCGATCGCCATCGCAAACCATATCGTCACCAACACCCGGCCGATCTGGGAGCTTGAACAAACGAATGTGGTGGCCGCACAACTCCTCGCCGGCGCGGAGGCGATCGAGCGCCACGCCGCTGAAGTAGCGGATGCGCTCGAAACACCACAGCCCGCGGGATAGTGGCCACGGTTGCGTTTGATCCATGCGTTGGGAACACGGTATGCAACCCTAACGCGTCATGGGGAGACCAGGTGCAATGCAGCTCCGCTTGAAACAACCCGACCTAATTACCACCGTTGTCCGCTATTGGCGCATTACCATCGGGCTGGGGCTGGTGGTGATCGGCGCTGTCGCGCTCCTGCTGACCGCACTAGCGCGGACGGCAGAACAGATCGAGGCTGGGGTTGCCGAAATCTGGCGCGTCGGCAAGCTACTGGCAAATAACACCGTTCACGTCGCGCTCCTCATTCGTACCAACCAAATTATCGGCGCCATCCTGCCCAAAGCCGATGGCATCGCGGCAGCGACTGCGCGGATTCAACGGGCGATTGCGGGCGACGAGACAGAAGGACCACAGCTATGATTGTTTGGCTGACCCTGCTTTCGGCGCTCCAGGTACTCGCCTTTGTCGGAGCGCTGGTCGCATTTCTCCGGCGTATTGCGGCAACGCTGGAACGGATCGGCGGGTTGCCCACCAGTTACCTGGCCAAGATCAGCTTCGGTGTACGTGCCATCGAGAAAGAAACGAGCCACCTGGCGCCGCAGGTTACGCACCTCAATAGTGGCTTGACAACACTGAGGGACAAACTGGGCGGTGTGGATGCCCACCTGGGAACCGTTGCCCACACCCTCGGACAAGGCTAAGGAGGCCGCATGAACCGCATTGTCGCCGCCATCTGGTCCTTCATGCTGGTCGCCACCGGCGTCGCCGTCGTGCCGATTGTCGTCGATCTGTTGCGGCGGATCTTGAATGCCGCCCGGAACATTGAGCGGTACACCGCCGACATTTTGAACAGCGGCGTGGGCATCGCC
This sequence comes from bacterium, assembly GCA_016781525.1. Lineage (GTDB taxonomy): Bacteria > Chloroflexota > Chloroflexia > Chloroflexales > Kallotenuaceae > LB3-1. The sequence continues at coordinate 4,646 of JADDQE010000204.1, forward strand.
ACCAATACGGCGCATGTTGCGGCGCTCAAAGATACCCTCAGTGTAGCGCCGCACCTTGTAGCTGGCGCTGAGTCGGTCCGCGACCACGTGGCCACCATCGAAACCGTACTGGGACGGAACGGCGCGACGGCCGAGGAGGGTGCAGCATGAAAACGGTGTTGACGCGGCTGACCTATGGGCTGGTTGGCGTAATCGTTGTGGTGCTCGCGAGTTACCTGATTTTGATCGCGGCGGCCTTGACCCGGGCTAATCGCAATCTTACGCAATTAGTTGGCGGCCTGGAAGCGAGCCGCGACCACACTGCACCACTTGGAGATGATCTCGGCACCATCAACACAGCAGCAGTGGCGCTGCGCGATCGTCTGATCGCGGTTGATGAGCATTTGAGCGGCGTCATTCGCCTGGTACGCGGCTAACAACCGCGAGGAGCAGCGCATGTGTTTTAAGAATCTGCCGATCGAATTTGATGCGAATGGCAAGGCATACCTCAAAGGAGGCGTAGCCGACCCATACACCTACCAAACGCGGTCTTTGGATGAGCAGGCCGATAAGATCAAGGAGTTGCTGGAACGCAACGGGCATATTAAGTCGCATAACTTTGACCCGGTCACGCGTGTGGCTGGGGCGTTAGCGTTTCACTCCGTCGTCGATCTCAAAGAGCGGCGCGTCCTGGAAACGAATTCCATGGCGACGCTATTTCGGGGCTACGAGGTAATCCTCAAGGGTCGCGACCCGCGCGACGCGGCCTTTATTAGCAGTCGCGCTTGTGGCGTGTGTGGCGGTGTCCACTCAACCACCTCGGCTCTGTGTTTGGAGATGGCCTTCCCGGTTGCGCCGCCACCGTTAGGCATCGCGGTACGAAATCTCATGTTGGGCCTTGAGTTCTGGTACGACAACCCGCTCCATTTGTTTTTGCTGGCCGGACCCGACTATTCCCAGGCCATTGTTGAGACGACCAACCCAGAGATCTGGGAACGCGCCAAGGCCACCTTTGCGCCGCACGCGGACATTCATGGCTACCGTATGATGAGCGACATCATGACCGATCTCAACCCGTTGACCGGCTCGTTGTACCTCAATGGCCTGCAAATGACACGCGTCGCGCGTGAGGCCTACGTCCTGATCGGCGCCAAGTACCCGCACCCCGAGACCGTGATTCCCGGCGGCATGAGCACGACGATCAGCATCACGACCTTTAATGAAGTCTATACGCGGCTGCGGCAGTTGTTTGATTACGCCAAGCGCACCGTCGCGATCTGGGACGATATCTGCGATTTCTTCTACGACTGCAATCCCGAGTACAAGAAGGTCGGCGCGCGTCCGGCCAACATGATCGACTCCGGCATCTGGGATGACCCGTACGCCTACGACGCGACCTATGCGAATAGCAACGCCTGGGGCGAGCGCCGCTGGTCCACACCGGGGGTGATCGTGGACGGTCAGGTCGTCACCACCAAACTCCAGGCGCTTAACATCGGCATCGAGGAGTTCATCGAGCATTCCTACTATGAGCCGTGGGGCGAGCCGCGCTTCACCACCGATCCGTCCGGCAATCCCTTGAGTCCGCACCACATGTGGAATAAGGAGACGAAGCCACAGCCCAGCGGACAAAACTGGCGCGAAAAGTATTCCTGGTCGACCGCACCACGCTGGGACCGCCGCGCGATGGAGTGCGAGTGCTCGACCCGACTCTGGCTCATCGCTGCCGGTGGCGTCATGCCGCATACCCGCTTCCTCCAGCCGACAGGCACGAGTCTCAAGCTGCATCTGCCTGAAAGTACCATGCGCGCCATGGAGTTGGAATGGAAAATTCCCGACGTGTGGAACGCGTTCGAGCGCAACCGTGGCCGCGCCTACCACCTGGCCCTCACGACGGTGGTGGCGCTGGATAACTGGCTGATCGGCATGGATATGCTCAAGCAGGGCCAAACGCAGGTCCATACCCCATTTGAGGCGCCGCGCAAGGGCTCGCAGATTGGCGTTGGCTTCTGGGGGGCGGGAAGAGGCTTCTTGACGCACCACGCGACAATCGACAACGGTGCCATCAGCAACTACCAGATCCTGACGCCTTCGACGTGGAATGCCAGCCCACGCGACCCGTGGGGCAATCCCGGACCGTACGAAGAAGCGGTGCTGAACACGCCGATTCTGGAGAACTTTACCAGCGACGAAAGCTTCAAGGGCATTGACATCCTCCGGGCGATCCGCAGCTTCGATCCGTGTATGCCGTGCACAACGCACATTCACGTCGGTGGCACGAACCATGTTGTCACCCGGGAGGTTAACACCTGTGCGTGTGGCGTTGATTAATTGGCGATGCGCGTTCTGATTGGCGGCATCGGGTATCAGCACATGCGGGATCTGTCGATCGGGCCCGATTTGATCCCGATGCTGAACAGTCTGCCGTGGACGGCAGACGTCGAGGCGATCCATCTGCATTTCAGCCCGATCCATATGATGCAGTGGCTCGAAGAACGGCCGGGCTACTACGACCGCATGGTATTCCTTGGGTCGGTAGAGCGGGAACGGGAGCCGGGGCGCGTGTACACCTACCGGTGGGATGGGGTACTCCCGGATGCGGAAGAGATTCAGCAGCGGGTCACGGAGGCTGTTACGGGGATTATTCATCTTGATAATGTGTTGATCATCGGACACTATTTTGGCGTGCTCGCACCTGAGGTCATCGTCGTCGAAATCGAGCCCCAGGACACGGGTTGGGGTGATGGGTACTCACCCGTGGTCGAACGGGTGCTGAGCGAGGCCATCGCCACCGTGCAACACGTCGTACTGCATGGGTATCATGGATAACGCACTCGACGCCCTCTACTGGCGGGATGAAATCCTCCAGATCATGTATTGGTTCCGGGGTGAGGAGTTGGGTGAAGCCGTCACGCCCCGCGATCTGGCGCCGTTCCTGGGAGCCGAAGAAACGTTTATCCACCAGCAGCTGGAGCGGCTGGTGGAGGAAGGCTATGTGACCCGGCAAGGACCGAACGCGTCCGATGGCCTTGTGCACTATCAGCTGACTGAGTGGGGCATCAAAGAAGCCGGGCGACGTTTCGCCGATGAGTTCGCAGGACTCACCGGCCAGGCGCATGGCGAATGTAACAACCCGAACTGTTCCTGTCAGACCTTGGGGCCGGAAGCGTGTGCCGGCCACACACCGCACGATCATTGAACGTACACGGGGAAGGGCGGAATGCAGCATGACAGCTGACCAAGGTGGCGCTGAAGCGGAATTCCAGGTCGCCGCCCAGCAGCTTGACGCGCTGGTGAGAGCCTTTGAGACGATCCCGTTTCCCGAGGTTCGGGAGATGGCCTTCGATCTGCTGCAAGCCGTCGACACGCTGCACCGCGCAGGGCTGGGACGGCTGGCTGCCTTGCTCCACGCACAGGGGCAAGCCCAGCTCCTTGAGCGCGCCGCCCAGGACCCACTGATCCACGCCTTGTTCCTGTTGTACGATCTGGTGCCCAGCGACGAGCTAACCGCGGTCGAAACTGCGCTCGACCTGATTCGGCCCTACATCCATGGGCATGGCGGCGAGGTCGAGGTGTTGGAGGTGACAGCAGGTGTTGTGCATCTGCGGCTTTCCGGCGCGTGCGAGGGGTGTTCGGGTGCAGCCACGACGCTCAAACGGGGTGTCGAGGAAACCCTCCGTCAGCACGTGCCGGGATTTACGGAAATGGTGGTGCATGAGCCAGAGCGGCCGCCGCTGCCGGAACGCAACTTCATCCCGCTCACTGTCGTCGGACAGGAGCCACCTCCACTCCGTCGCCCGGTCTTCCACTCCGTCGCGCCTACCGCGGATGTGCCACCGGGAACGCTGCGCGCGTTTGACGTCGATGGCGCGCAGGTCCTGGTTGCCAATGTCGCTGGCGAGCTGTATGCCGTACGCAATACCTGCCCACTGAGCATGACGCCATTGCACCTGGGTAACTTTACGCCACCGATCATCATCTGTCCCTGCCAGAACGAGGCCTATGATGTGCGAAGTGGGAAGCGGGCCGATGCACAGGCGGGCCCGGGCCTCGCCGTGCTGCCCATTGCCATCGTTGACGCAACGATTCAACTTGCGGTCAACACAGCGCCGCTTATCGGCGCTGGATCTGCGCATGGGTAGGATTCTGATTGCCGGGATGGGCAATGTGTTACGCGGCGACGACGGCTTTGGGGTTGAGGTGGCCAGACGGCTGGCCGAGCGGGAAGAACCATTGCTGGCAGCTGAACATGGGCATGTGACGGTCCTTGAGGTCGGCATCGGCGGGATTCATCTCGCGCAGGAGCTCATGGCCGGGTATGACCTGTTGGTGGTGGTCGATGCCATGGAGCGCGGCAGCGCGCCTGGTACGGTCCACATCCTGGAAGCCGAAGTGGCCGACCTTGCCGCATGGCCCGAGACCGATCGCCAGGATTTTCTGGCCGATATGCATTATGCTACACCGTCGAAGGCGCTCATTCTAGCAAAAGCACTCGGCTGTCTGCCGCCGAAGGTGTTCATCGTGGGCTGCCAACCCCTGGATGTGAGCGACCTAGGGATTGGGCTCAGCGCGCCGGTTGAGCGTGCGACGCTGGTAACGATTGGCGAAATAGAAAAGATCATTCGGAGCACTCAGCCCGCAAAAGTGGAAGGCAGGGAGTGATGGATACGGCCCCTGAACGCTTTGGACGGCACGGGGTTGGCGTCACCGCAGAAGCGCGCCTCGAACCGCTTGCACCGCTGATCGAATACTACACGCGCGAGATGGGTGAGCTCCCCGGCCGCCTCATGATCGCGACCAATTTTCTCGGTGACGCGCAAGTGATGCATGGCTGGGCGTCCCAATCGGCCGAGATCCGTCAAGCTGTGGAACAGGCCCAGGCACTGGTTGTCTCGGTCATGATCCGGCTGTTGAACGCACAGACGACGTGTAGCTGCAGCAACTCTGGGGACCTAGCAGCCGACGTGCAGCGCCTTTTGGACGAGCGTGAGGATCGCGGCCAAGGATAACGCGCTCTATCGCGCTTCCCTCAGGCCGGCGCTCAGTCAACGGATTGTAGGCCGAGCAGGAAGAGATACAGATGAGCGGCCAATCACACGCTTTAGCCCAGGCCATTCGCGCTGCACGGCGCGAGCGCGGGCTCACGCAAAACGAACTTGCCGCGCGCATTGGCGTGAGCCAGGGCACGATTTCCTTCTGGGAAAACGGCACGGAAACACCGACGGTCACGCACATGATTCAGGTGGCACTAGAGCTGCCCGAGATCGTCACGCATTTTGAAGGACGCGAGCGTGAGTTGCTCGAACGGGTCCTGCGGCTTGAGCGTCAGTTATTTGCTGGGCGCTGTGCCTGTGCCGGGTGTACCTGTGCCCCCAAGCCACCCTGAGCCATCCACCTTTTGCTTGGTCCACAGTAGTAGCCGGCGCACACCGACGGGGTGAACCCACAAGCCAACAAGTTCCAGCGGAGGGCTAGTCCATGGAGCGACGAAAATTAATCTTTTTCACGAATTCCGATCCTGCCATCGATCCCAAGCCGGCACAGATGGCCTACCACTTTGCCACGGTCGCGGCACGGACGGGCCTGGAAGCCGAAGTACGGCTCGCTGGAGACGCTGTTAAGCTCGCGCTCCCCAATGCCATTGTGGCAACGCCTGAGGGTGATGATCTGCGGCAAAAGGTGCAGCTCGGAACCAGCCCGGGCTACACGATTTCGCTATGACCAACCTGTGTCGACACTCGTGGAGTGTCGGATGTTAGCATCGCCGCGATTGGTGGTGTGCGGAGAAACCTGGCCGATATTTTGACCGAGGCAGCCGAGGGCGGTGCTGAATTTATTTACATTGGGTAGCGGCGGAAAACGCGAGGATCACGTACGCGGGCTGGACAAAGGAAACAGGCGATGAAATTGGCAATCAGCGGCAAAGGCGGCGTCGGCAAAACAACGATCGCGGGCGCACTCGCGCGCGTCCTGGCCCGGGAACACCAGCGCGTGCTGGCGCTCGACGCGGACTCCAATCCGAATCTGGCCGTCACCTTGGGACTGTCTCGTGAACAGGGGGCACAGGTTAAGTCCGTGCCGATGGGCACGACTGAGTGGCGCACGGACGAGGACGGCAAGGCGTACGTGCATCTGTGCCAACCCGTCGCAGCGTTCATCGCCGAGTATGGGGTGGCTGCCCCGGAAGGCGTGCAGTTGCTCGTAATGGGCGAAGTGCTGCAGGCAAGCGCAGGCTGCCGCTGCGAGGCACATGCCTTGGCACGTGGGATCACGGGACAACTGGTCGCCGAAGCCGACGTGGTGGTGCTCGACATGGAAGCTGGCCTTGAGCACCTGGGGCGTGGAACAACCGAACATGTCGACATCCTCTTGATTGTCGTGGAGCCATATTATCGGGCGCTGGAAGCGGCTAAGCGGATCCGTGACCTAGCAACGCAGTTGAATCTCGCCCAGATTGTTGTCGTTGGCAATCGCATTCGCACACCGGTGGAAGCTGCGGCCGTCGTCCAGTATTGCCACAACCATTCGTTGGAGCTGATTGCCACCATCCCCGATGATGAAGCGATCCGTGAAGCCGAGCAGCGCGGCGTTGCGCCGATCGACTATGCGCCACAGAGTCCGGCAATGCAGGACATCCGGAATCTTGCTACGACACTGCTTGCTCGACCGACGTGATGCGGAAACCGCGAACATGCGGCGCGCAACACGAACGACCGATGGCTAGAGCACTGCGTTTCTCGCTATTGCCATTCAAATGCCGCAATGGTGTTGCTCATCCGGCGTATGTTGTCCAGTGCCGCACCGCTTGTGTCAAGCTTGCCCGCACTTTGCGCCGGCGTGAAGGATGCTCCCGCGTATCCGTGGGGGTTTGGGGTAGCTCAATGCGCGGCTCCTTAGGCGGCTCCAGCCCGAGTGCGAGCGTATGAATAAACAGGCGCAAGTGCAGCCGGTGGCGCACCCGTAAGGCGCCGGAACACGTCCCGCTTCTCCGCCGGCAACTCAACAGAGTGTTAGCCGCTGCGACGAATTTTGGTCGCAGGCAGCGGTAAATCTTGCCTGGACAGCGGCATTTGCTCGGAGTTGGGCAACCGAACTCGTAATCGTTTCGGCGGTGAGTGATCCGGCAGTGGCACCAGAACCATCCACGATAGGCTCCTCCCTTGGAATGAACTCCACCGTATCTCGCTTTGCTGGGCAAATTGTACGCCGGGGTAACGCACACAACAGCTGCGACAGCACTGCAACGCGGACAGCTTTCAGTGATACAAGGTGTCGGGCATAGCTTGACGCTGAATGTACAATGA
>JADDQE010000176.1 GCA_016781525.1 bacterium
TCTTGCAGCGACCGGTGCATGGCGTGGTGGTGGTCGTCCGTGGGAGACGCGTTTGCACGTTCTGCTCGCGCATCATGGATGTAAGGCGTGGGCGTTGATCTTGATGTGGGAGTTGGTGATCGCCCGGTCGGTTGTGCGGGCAGGCAGAAGTGAATAGGATACGCATGAAACCGCTGGATCAGGTGCTGCTTTCGGCTGTGCTGGACAGTGTCGGCGAAGCGATTATCACGATTGACGCCGACAGCACAATCGTGATGGTGAATCGTGAGGTGCAACGGCTCTGGGGCTACCGCGATGATGAGCTGCTGGGGCAGTCGCTGGTCATGCTCATGCCCGAGCCATATCGCGCAGCCCATCTGGCCGGCCTCGCTCGCTACCTGGAAACGGGGGTTGCCCGGGTGCTTGGGCGGCGGCTGGAGCTTGAAGGCCTGCGGCACGACGGCACGGTTTTCCCCCTAGAGTTGCACATTCAGGAAACGCGCACAGATGGCCAGATCGTCTTTACGGCGGCGGTCCGTGATCTGACGGAGCACAAACGGGCGGAGCGCCGGCTCGCCGCCCAGCACGCTGTAACCAGGATCCTGGCGGAAGCTCCCTCCTTACATTCGGTCTCGCCGGCTATCCTTCAGGCGATCTGTGAAAGCTTGGACTGGCAGGTTGGGCTGCTCTGGCAACGGGATCACCAAGCCGACGTGCTGAGGTATGTCGCCCACTGGCAGCACGCCGCGGTCGATGTGGCGGCGTTTATAGCGCAGAGCCAGGCGTTAGTGCTGGCGCCCGGCGCCGGATTGCCGGGCGAGATCTGGGCGAAGGCCGAACCCCGCTGGATTGACGATGTGGTGACCGAGCCGCTCTTTCTGCGAGGAACCGGTGCGGCTGCGAATAACTTGCACGCGGCGTTCGGGTTTCCGATACTGCTCGGAACCGAGGTGCTGGGAGTCATGGAATTTTTTAGCCAGCGGATTCGCCAACCGAGTGCCGAGCTACTCGCCATGATGGGAGCGATCGGTGGCCAGATCGGGCAGTTTATGGAGCGCCGGCGGGTCGAGGAGGAACGTGCAGCTCTGGTGGGTCAGCTTCAGGCGGCAGTGTCGCTGCGTGACCAGTTTTTATCGATCGCCGCCCACGAGCTCAAGACCCCGATGACGAGCTTGCTGCTCTACACTGAGCTGCTCGAGCGCCGCCTCCAGCGCTCCTCTGACGCGAACGCACCGCAACTGCGTGCGCTGCACACCGTGCGCGAGCAGGCGGAGCGACTTCAGCGCCTGAGCGGCGCATTGCTTGATTTGTCACGGCTGCAGCAGGGACGGCTGACGATTGAGCGGGCCCCGGTCCAGCTTGTGGACCTCGTTCGGAGCATCGTCGAGATGCAGGCGCCGCTGTGGGAGCAGCATCACCTCCAGCTGCGCCTGCCGGATACGCCGGTGGTCGTCACGGGGGATGCGCTCCGGCTTGGGCAGGTTGTCCAGAATCTGCTGGAGAATGCGGTGAAATATAGTCCCGAAGGCGGGGTGGTGGAGGTTGGCGTGGAGCGGCGCGATGACCAGGCCCGTCTCTGGGTGTGTGATCAAGGGATCGGTATCCCGCCGGAGGCGCTGCCCAAGCTCTTCAGCCGCTTCTTCCGGGCCGGAAATGTCGACCCAGAACACATCAGCGGCCTGGGGATCGGCCTGTACCTCGTCAAGGAGATCGTCACTCAACACGAGGGTAGCGTGACGGTCGAGAGCCGCGAGGGCAGCGGCAGTACGTTTACGATCACGCTTCCATGCTCCGACTCCTACGCTGCTGACGCAGACCCCTGAGTGCGGCCTGATGTGCTGCGTCGACGGGTCCGTGTGAGCGGTCGTGGTGGCCGAAGCACCACCGCGTTTCCGGCTGAACATATGAAAGACGCCACGGCTCCAGGTGCGTCGCTGGAGTCGTGCCGTCTTTACTTAATACCAAGGCAGAGCATCCCCAAAAGTTGCGCGCCCGGCAGTCCTACGTAGCACTGGGAATCGTGACCCATGCAGGCACGACCAGCAGCTGGGCAACTGGAAACAGTGGTAAAGGTAGCAGGGGGCGGACTAGCCCATCACAGCCTATAATGTCCCGCCGAGATTCCAAGGATTGAACTCGGCTTCCCCGATCCCCTGCTCCTCGCTCTTGGAAGGCTGTCCGGAGGCGACCGTTACCACCAGATCCAGCAGCTCGGCGGCGACTTCCTCGAGTGACACGCCGTCTAAAACTTTGCCTGCATTCACGTCCATGTCATCAATCATGCCCTCGTAGGTCATCGAGTTTGTGCTGATTTTGATGCTGGGCGCGGGCTTGAAGCCAAAGACCGAGCCGCGTCCGGTCGTAAAGAGTACGAGGTTGCAGCCCGAGGCGACCTGCCCTGTGACCGAGACCGGATCGTAGCCCGGCGAGTCCATGAAGGCGAAGCCACGGGTTGTGACCGCCTCGGCGTAGTCATAGACCCCGACCAGCGGCATGCTGCCCCCCTTGGCGACGGCACCCAGCGACTTTTCGAAAATCGTGGTCAGGCCGCCCGCCTTGTTGCCGGGGCTCGGATTATTGTCGATCTCCATCCCATGCATCGCGGCGTGGCGCTCCCACCAGCGAACCTGGGCCACGAGCTTTTCACCAACCTCCCGGCTGATCGCGCGCCGTGTTAGGAGATGCTCGGCGCCATAAATTTCGGGTGTCTCGGCCAGGACTGCCGAGCCACCTTGCCGCACAAGCTCGTCGGCTACCAGGCCGACGATCGGATTCGCCGTCACACCTGACCAGCCGTCGCTGCCGCCGCACTGCAGCGCTAGCATGAGCTCTGAGATCGGCTGCGGCGTCCGCTCGATCGCATTCACCTCCGGTAGGAGCTGCTCCACCGCTGTAATACCCCCCTGGATTGTCTTGCGGATGCCGCCCTCTCCCTGGATCACGAGGTGCGGCGGTGCCTGTCGTCTACCGGAGCTCTGCCGTCCTAACGCGTAGTTATCAATCAGATCGCTGACCTGGTTCGCCTCACATCCAAGGCCGATGACGACGTAGGCGCCGACGTTGACATGCCGGGCCATGCCGGCCAGTGTTCGCTGCAAGAGGACATAATCTGGGCCATTGATCCGGTTGGCGCAGCCCGATAAATGCGTCAGCGCAATCACGCCGTCGACGTTGGGATAGGGCGCGAGCCGCTCCGGCGTGAAGGCCCGGGCGATCTCGCGGCAGGTGTGCGCCGAGCAGTTGACCGACGAGATCACCGAAATGTAGTTGCGCGTGCCAACTCGGCCATCGGCCCGTCGATAGCCCATGAATGAGCGGCGCTCGGCGGCCGGCACATAGGCGACCTCTTGGACGTCTACGCCGAAAGCATAGTCGCGTGCAAAGTCCTGGACGCCAAGATTATGGCTGTGGACATGCTCGCCCGGCGCGATCGTCTGCGTTGCAAAACCGATGACCTGCCCGTAGCGCCGTACCGCCTCGCCGACTGCGATCTCGCGCAGCGCGAGCTTGTGTCCGCTCGGAATCAATTTCCGAACGCGGAGCTCGCGCTGGCCCTGCTCGGCCGGAGCCATGATCACTGTTCCGGACGGTAGGTGCGTTTTGGCGATGGCGATGTCGTCGCGCGGATGAAGTAGTACGGTTACGTCGGCTAGCGTGGCAGCCTGTAGCGGTCGGTTATCGAGAAACGTGATTGGTCCACTACTCATATGGAGCTTCCTTTCTTGATGTCGTGCCATTTGGCGTTCCGCGTCCAAGCGTGTGCTCACTGCTCCAAGCCGTCAATTGGCTCGAGGTTGCCATCCGCGTCGAAGGCTGGCGCTTGAAGCTCACCCAGCTGCTCGGCGCGGCCCGTTGCCAGGAGCTCGTCCAGCACTGTGGCCGTAGCCCAGACGCGCGTCAGATCCTTGGTGTTTCGTATGCGCGCCAAGCGAAGCGTATCTCTTTGCGTTCCGCGCAGGCTGACAATGGCCATTTGAAGCGCGGCTCGGTCGTTCGGTGCGACCATGGGCAGCCGGCCCCCTTCAGGTGTCTTCGAGGTAAGCTGATTAATGTATGTTTTGGCGCGGTCTAGCCGCTGCGCGAGCCGCTCGGTACAAAAATCGGCCATGCCGACTCCAGCGCCGTTGCCCTCGGTTGTATCCGTCAGCCCGAGCACGACAACGCGCTGGACATTCGGCCCGTCGGGTAGCTTCTCGGCGTAGTAGCGTCCCAGGACGTTTGGGTCCATTCCCGCACCGCTGATGTCTTTGCCCATTTCGTCGATGACCAGAATGTCGAGCTGTTCCACAGGTAGGCGGGCCATGCGGCGGCGGGCTTCGTGGAGTAGCGCGGCCTCGCGTGCTTCGATCTGCTCAGATGGGATTGCCTCTAGCAATGCCAGCTCACCGTATCCGTTATCAACCAAGGCAATGCCGAAAGGAACCGGCAGTCGTTCGAGGATAAAGCGGCCGGCTGCCGGTATCAACCAGGGAAAATTCTCGAAGCCGCTCGCGTGGAGCGCGTCGGCGCCGCGCTGCTTTCCCAAGCCAATCGCCAACATCTTGTAGAGGCCGCTCTCGATCTCCCCATGAAAATCGGTGTGCACCTTGACGCGGCCTACCGGGATGATGCGGTCGGCCTCGGTGTAGGCGATACGGTCGGTGAAGATGGGCTCCCCGGAGGGGAGCTTGCCGAGCTGCACGACCTCCATCGAGGCGCGGATCGGGCAGCCCATGCGCTCTTCGGTCACACCGTAGTGGGCGAGCACCGCGAGCTGTCCCTCGACAGTTGCTGCTCCATGGCTGCCCATCGCAGGAACGATAAAGGGCTCGGCACCACACCGCCTTAACTCGGCAGCAGTCGCCGCTAGCACCTCGTCGATGCGGTCGATGCCACGACTCCCTCCGGTTAGAGCGACGCGTTCGCCCCGCTGGATCCGCTCGCCGATTCCCGGCCGGCGAAATTGTTCGGCGACAATGCCTGCGATATTCTCCAAACGCTCGGCGTCATGGGCGAGGTGAACCGGCGCCCATTGCGGGATCGGTGCTTGCTCCAGCAGATCGTGGAGGACGTCTGCTCCGGATGGCTGTCCGCTGCTCATCATACTCATACCTCGATCACATACATAATAGTTCTGTCTGCGTACTTACGGAGATTGTGTCTCGCTCGGTCCTTCGACCTCGACGCCTAATCCATCGGCAATACGATTGACAAACGCATAATAGGCCGTGATTGCGCAAATATCATGGACCGCCCGATAATCTAACCCGGCAGCGCGTATCACCTCAATATCAGCGCGAGAAATGGCAAAGGGTTCCCGCGTCAACTTATCGGCGTAATCGAGCATGGCGCGATCTGCCGGGGATAGCGGAGCAGACGTGTAGTCAGAACTGAGGGCGGCAATAAGCTCGTCTTGCGCAGCCTGGGGCTGCTTGGCCGCGGTGAGGAGTCGACGGAGGCCCGCTCCGTGGTGATGCAGTCAATAGTGGCAGCGATTGATGGCCGAGACCGTGACCGCAATCATTTCGCGCTGGACGCGGCTTAGTCGGCCACGCTTGTGCATTAGCTCGACATAAAGATCGTAGTGCTGGCGCATAACAGTCGGATGCACGGCGTGAATTTGGATAATGTTATCACGGTCCGGCACACGTTCCGCTTCGGACAAGGCTTCCTCGGGGACGTAGTCTATAAACGCCATCGCTGCGCTCCTTTCAAGGGGTCGTAGCACGTTGGAAGGTCTATTGTACTGCAATCGTGATTTTTAGCTTGTCACTCCTCCGTCGACGCGCATGAAACGGCCGGCTACGTGGCTAATTCTCGCCAAGGAGACCAGCGGCGCGTTTGCTACGCCCCCGAGCAGGATAGTGACAAGCAGCAACGTTTCAGGGCGTGATCCTCGGCTTACGCCTGTTCCTCGTCTAGCGCTTGTGATTGTTCCCGTCCACACGACCGCGCAAAAGCTAAAAATGCCGCTGTTTCACAGACGGCGATCGGTCGATCCCTCCGCAAACTGGCCGAGACGTGAAGACTGCCGAAGATTCGATCTGCATGTGTGTTGGCAAGGTTGGGCGACAATTCTAGAAAGGTCGCCCGCGTGGTGGTCTATGACAGCTAGCGGCTTACCGCAAAAGGAAACTACGTTGTGCATGAGGCACACTTGTTGAAGCACATGGCCGGGCGGGCATTACTGTGCGCGTGCTCAGATCTACTGTGTTACGACCCAGTCGCGCCATTCGGCCTCCAGCTCAGCCCTGGACTTGCCGTACACTCGCTCGTAGTTGGCGGAGCCAGCCGCACGACCGCGACCGCTCGCGTACACGGCCGCGAGTGCCTCCGGGCCGTAGCGCTGCTCGAGGAACGAAACGAATGACGCCCAATGATCATAGATCGTGTTGCGGGTGGTCGTTCGGCAATCACGACCGAGGTCAACGGTCAGTGGAAGGATGGCGTGCTGCGCCACCTGTTCGCGCATGCGGGCCCGCCACCGCGGCTCGGTTCCGTCTGGGGTGCGCGCAAAGTCATCGCTCGCCACGGTTGCCCAACCCTCAAGCAAAATCATATCGGCGGTCTGCTGCACCCGGTCGCCGAAGCGTTCGCGCTGCAGTTGATGAACCAATTCGTGCGCGACGAGCGATTGCAGCCGGTCGAGGTCGGCTCCTGGGCCGTAGAAGAGCTGAATGTGGCGCTTGCCAGAGATCGTCAGCCCACGGATCGCACAGGCACCGCGTTGGGGCGGTAAGAGGTCAATTCGCTCGCGCGCCTTAAAGGGCGTTCCAAACCGCTTCGCGACGATTGCCAGGGTCGGCTCCAGACGCTCAATCAGCTGCAGTGCCTCCGCCCGGCGTAGGGAGCCACGTGCTAGGTAAACGTTGAAGTGCTCCGTCCGCTGCAGAAGCGCCGGCGCACGGTTCGCGCCCATGAGCGGCTGCGCGGCACCAGTACCTGGAATAGTGAGTAGCGCGAACAGCAGGGCAAAGCAGCCTATCAGACGGTGGAACATCATGTTTTCCTTTCGACGGCGAGGGAGCACACAGCCGCCGGTCGTATCCATTTCCGCTCGTTCCGGCCGTGGACAACGCCAGCAGCACGATCTAGACATCGCTGGCCGCTCAGGTCGTGGCAACGGCGTGCAGGTGCGCATCTACCTCGGCCGCTCCCACGATTGATTGGTCTGCCTGCGACTAGTCGACATAAATGTCGCTACATAAACTCCTCCGCTCCCTGTCAGGGGCTGGTCTGGCTGTTGGCGGAAGGATCGTCCGCGTCCGAACCGGCAACCTCAAGATGCTCAGGTACGAAGGAGCTGCTGTGATGTTCCGCTTAGCGCTAGCGGCACGTCCGCATAAGTGCGCTCAGCGTGACTAAGGCACGGGCATAAGGTCGATGAAGCCGCGCTCCCAGTTGGTGCGCGTCACCCGCACGCGGATTCGATCCCCGCGGGTAAGGTCCTCGTCGGAGCTCACCAGTTTGCCTTCAACCGGCGGATGGTCGAGCCGGGCCCACACTCCGTAGTCGTTTGCTGCCGTCACTGTAGCATCGAACACCTCGCCCATGCGGCTCTCCGCCAGCACCGCGCCGTAAATCTTGAACATCTCGCGCTCGATCGTCTCGGCAGCGCGTCCCCGCTCGCGGTAATGCTCGACAAGGCCCTCTAGCTCGGTCACGCTGTACGGCGCCGGCTGATCCACAATGGCGGCCTTGAGCAGCCGTTGGGCGAGCAGATCGGCATAGCGGCGCATCGGCGCGGTGACACGGGTGTAGCCGTCGTGGGCCAAGCCGTAGTGCGGCGGGGGCTCCTCGCCCGGCCCGATTACGAGATCCTCGGTCCCCCCGAGCATGCGCGCGATTGTCGGCTGCAGTGCAGTGAAGCCAGCAGGGTCCGATGTGCGCAAGTGGTGCACGAACGCGCCAAACGCGCTACGGTTCGGCTCGCCTGGAAGCTCGTAGCCATGCGCGTCGGCAAGCTCAATCAGGCCGTTCCAGTCGCGCGGCGATTGGCAGCGGGCAATCCAAGGTACCTGGCTCGTGCTCATAAAGCGCGCGACCTCGGCATTCACCGTGACCATCAAATGCTCGACCATCGTTCGCGCACGGTTGGGCGGGACGACCACCATATCCACGATCCGGTCGTCGTCGAAGATTGGGAGTATCTCGGCCCGCTTTAGATCGAGTGCGCCCTTGGCTAGTCGCCGGTCGCGCATCGCCAGCACTGCCGCCTCATGCAGCCGAAGCTGCTCCCCAATCACCGGCGACTCCGTGATCGAAGGCGGGCCCGCCGTCTCGCCCGCCAGCGAGGCACCCGCCGCGGCATAATCTAGCCGCGCTTGGTTGCGTACCAACGCCCGGTATGGAGCGACAGACCGGATGGTGCCGTCCGCCTCCACGACGAGCTCGACCACCAGCGCGAGCCGATCTTCGCCCTCGTCGAGAGAGGCGCGGCCAACGGCGAGGGCTTCGGGGAGCATTGGATAGGTCACAATGCCGGTGAAGACTGACGTGGCGTTGCGGGCCGCATGGAGGTCAAGCGGCGAATCCTGGGGCACCCAGGCGTCGACATCCGTGATGGCCACGCGCAGCCGGGTCGTGCTGTCTTCGAGCAGCTCGGCCACCGAAATCTGATCGAGCTCACGCGTCGTGCGCTCGTCAATCGAGATCCAAGGAAGGTCACGCAGATCGCGCATCGTGCTGTCGACGAGCGTATCGAGTGAGACTCCGCTCTGATCCGCAAGCTGTGCCTTGGCATCCGGCCGCTGTACGCCGAGCAGAAAGCCGGCGTCGATTGTTTTTGTGCGCGCGATGGAGCGGAGCTGCGGGCGCGCGCGTTCGCGACGGTTTGGTTGATTGCGCATACTGCAGATCAGCAAGCGGTAGGCCAGCGAGCGCGCCTTCGCACCGGTGTTGGCGCCTGCCCTTCCGGAACCCGTCGGCTGAGGCGTTGCTTGAGGGCCGCTGCAAGCGGCTTCGCGGCGCGCAACAACGCAATCAGCATATCTGCTTGGCTCGAGTTGCTGGAGGTGCCGACCTGCCCGCTTGGTTGAGCCCCATAGAGAATTAATGGCGCTGTTTGGCACGAAGAGAGACGCTGTGCGCTCTTGAAGATGATACCCCGCTTCCGGGCAGTGCCGTCGCCGTTTTCATTGCCCTACCAATAAGCTCTCGGGTCTCTTATCGATCATCGCTGCAAGCTAGAGATAATTTTTGTGTTTGGACCAAGCTTGTCGCTTCCTCGTTATGCTCGTGGACCTGCCTCTGTTCGGGAGCACTTCTTACCACTTTTTGATTGATCTGTCTGCTATGCTGGTGGTGTAGCATCCTCGCTGCTTATCCTATCCCCTTGCGGAGGTGTGCCATGTCGGTCGAGGAGAACAAAGCGATCGTCCGCCGATTCTTTATCCTGTCTCATACCTGCTGCGTGATCTATGGTGCCACTTTTGCCTTGGGGTGATGGTGTTCCCGACATGTTTGCTGCACAACCGTAAGCAGCGCATCGATTGAGACCGGCTTGGTGAGAAGCGACGTATCCGCAAATCCCGGACGCTCTCCCTGAAACCGAGCGACGGCCGACAGCACCACTACCGGAAGAGACGCGAGGTCGTGGTGTTGCCGGAGATGTCCGAGGAGCTCCCAGCCTGTCATTACCGGCATCATCAGATCGAGCAGCATCAGGCATGGCCGGGCATCCCGCTGCAATTGACGAAAGGCCTCCGCTCCGTTAGCTGCCGCTGTTACCCGATACCCCTCGTCAAGCAGTGCGTCCACCAGTGGGTCGCGAATGGCAACATCGTCTTCCACTACCAGAATATGACAGAACTCACCCACAATATGTTCTCACAGATGATTACGCATAAATGTCGGGCGCGGCAAAGTGGACGAGCGCGAGGTGAACAGACACACCGCACGGGCTCGTTTTTCGACACAATACCGCTTCGGTAGAAGAGCAAGAACGAGGCCAATACCCAAGGCTGAATGTCCTTGGGTTCAGGGCGTACATGCTCGTTGTGGGGGACGGCATCGATACCATCCGACATTTCCAACGGCCATACGCTGACGCCGATCCGTGGTCGGCTGACGTCATAATCGCGATTCGTGGTGGTGTGGGTGTAGTCGGCGCCGCTTAGCCATAACTCAGGCTGTCGAGCGTTACCCGAATTCGGGCGTATGCGAGACGGCGTGGCGCCATGCGCTGCCGATGTCCTTGTTCAACGGTTGATTGCCCGGGTCATGCCACAGCGTGGCCGCGCGTTTTGCGTTGCAATTAAGGTGCAGGGTAATGCAAAAGCCGATTCTTGGTCCGAAGTAGGTGGAACGAGAGTCCGCACATGCGCGTTTATGGCTTTCTAAAGGAGAAGCTCATTCGTGCTCGTAGGCGAAAAGCACAGTGCACCGGCGGCGGCTTGTACTTCAATCAGGAGCCATGCTGGAGCGCACGCATCGAGTGCTGGAAACGACGCCACATGAGAAAGGAGGTCACGGGCGACGTCACCAAAAAGGCGGCCCATATGACGGCCAACCCACCACCGGCGAGCGTCAGTGCCAGCCAGGCCAACAGCACCGCGCTCCAGATGCCAATCGAACCCACGATTAAAGGAAAGCGAGTGTCGCCGGTTCCCCGAATTGCTCCCGACTGCACCATGCTTACGGCCCATGCCGGCTGCGTCAGCGCAACGACGCGCAGGCCTGCTGCACCGATGCGGATGACCTGTGGATCGGTCGCGAACAAGCGCATAATCTGGCTCGCAAAGACAATGAGTAATAGGCCAATCGCGCTCATCCAACCGACGGCCCACCATGTGGCGACGCGCGCGACGCCGGAAGCATCCTGCGGACGACGCGCGCCAATACTTTGGCCGACAAGAGCAGTCGCGGCCAAGCCGAACCCGATACCCGGCAGGAACGAGAACGAGAGCGCGGACATAGAAATCCGCTGGGCGGCAAGGGTCGCGGTGCCTAGCCCTGCGACGAGGATCGTCAGCACCAAGAAGGCTCCCGAGATGAGAATTTGTTCGACGGCAGCCGGAACACCAAGCCCGAGCACCCGCCGCGCGACTGCCCAGTCGGGCGCCCACCCACCGCGACCAGCGATCCCAACACCATTGTGGCCGGTCCAGAGGACACGGAGCAGGAGGCCAAGCGCGATGGCTCGCGCAATGAAGGTGCCCCAGGCGCTTCCAACAGCGCCGAGTGCGGGCAGGCCCCAGTCGCCGTAAATTAGGCCATACGTGAGGCCAATATTCAGCATGTTGGAAATGGCCGTGACCACCATGGGCGTCCGCGAGTCGCCTGCACCGCGCAGCACCCCGCCCCCAATGATGAGCCCGACCAGCACCACGACCGTGGCCATTGTCACGCGCAGGTAATCCGCGCCGATGTCGGCAACCTCCGGGGTCACCCCAAAGATGCCAATAATCGGCCCGGCAAAGGCAAAACCAACGAGCGCCAGCGGCAGAGAAAGGATCAGGCTCCACAATAGTGATTGACGGGTCAGACGGCTCGCTTGCTCGATTGCGCCTGCTCCCACAGCTTGGGCGACGAGGATCGAGCTTCCCACGGAGAGCGCCGATAACGCGGCCAGCACGAAGAACATTATCTGCAACGCGCTGCCAACACCCGCAATCGCAGCCGCGCCGAGCCCGGCGACGAGTACGGTATCAACAATGCCAAGCGCGGTTTCGAGTAAATTCTGGCCGATAACAGGCCATGCTAAACCGAAGACTCGTCGGCGTAACCCTACCGATTCCTCGACCTCCGCTGGCGGCTCTATAAGGTCCACACCGCTCCCAGCGGGCCTCGTTGATTCTTGCTCAGTAATCATGCTCCGTCCGTAGTCATGCGTGAAGCTATAATACTATACTCGTTCCCGATTGATAGCTCTGAGCCAGGTAACGTGAACGAACCCCAGCTCCGCCAATGCTCTGTCCTCCGA
>JADDQE010000082.1 GCA_016781525.1 bacterium
CGCATTGCCTATTCCCCATCCAGCGCTGCAACAAGTGTTGCTAGCGCCTGCTGTACTTGTTGCCGCTGGTCCGATGGCAACCGCTGCCAAATCACCTCGAAGCGGCTGGTCGAGGCCGCTGCCAGTTTCTCTGCTACATTGCGACCGCTTGGCGTCAGCACGAGGTGGTTTTCACGGCGGCTTTGTGGATTCGGCACACGTTCCACCCAGCCGCGATTGACAAGTGAGTCGACGAGACGGCTCACAGTGCTTTTCTCGAGGTGCAGGTTCCTGACGAGCTCGCTTTGTGAGCAGGCTGCACTACTGACTAACAGCTGTAGGGCGTGGGCTTGTGAAAGGGACATTGGCTGTCCACACGGCGTTTGATTACTCGGAAGTAGCCCAAAGCTGCGAACAAACGACTGTACAAGCTGTTGTAATTCCCCTGCCGTCATGTCAAACCTCCAGATTAGATGTATCATACAATAGTTGTTTAACACAACATACTTTCGACCGATAATAGTGATGACCGAACGTGGTTTCCCCAAAACTGTTGCATCCATTTTGCTCTATATGACGAATATCACGCTGAACGCACCGTCGAAGGCAAGCTGAAAAACATCGTGAGCGAAAGTCGGTGGTGCGGGCGTTACACGTGACCGCACGGGTGCGCTGGGTGTTAGGCCCGATGCAGTTGCCGATGTGCTACGAGGTTGCAGCGACCGTGGTGATGTTCCACAAAGTGGGAGAAACTGCCAACGTGGAGGGTGTCGACGAGGAATTGATCGAGCGCCTGGCACGCGGTGAGCTGGCCGCACTAGACGCGCTGTACACGCGTTACTCACGGCCGGTCTTCTCGCTCGCACTACGCGTGCTTGGGAACAGCGCCGACGCGGAAGAAGTAACGCAGGATGTTTTTGAGCGAGTGTGGCGGCACGCGCCGACATTTAGCGCCGAACGGGGTCGCTTTGGGACATGGCTGTTGAGCATGACGCACCATGTAGCAATCGACAGTGTTCGGAAGCGGCAGCGGCGTCCTCAGACTGTCAGTGGAGAAGCAGCCGAGCATGCAAGCCGGACGCTGGCGGATATGCGGGCCGATGTCGCGGACGCAACAATGCAAAGCTTGCAGGCGCAGCAGGTGCGGCGAGCGTTACGCTCGCTGCCGGAATCGCAGCAGCAAGCAATTGAACTAGCTTATTTTGGTGGCCTCAGCCACCTCGAAATTGCCGCTAAGCTCGGCGATCCCTTAGGAACGGTGAAAGCCCGCATACGACGTGGTATGGATCGTCTGCGCTCGGCGTTGGAAGGCTTCGGGGTAGAAGGTGACATTTCATGAGGGATGAGCACGTCGACGATTTGATTGATTTGTATGCGCTCGGAGCACTTGAGCCCGACGAGCAGGGTGCAGTTGACCAGCACCTTGATGAGTGCGGCCGCTGCCGAGCGCTCCTTGCCCAGGCAAAGGAGCTCGTGCTCCTGCTGGCGTGGACGCCCGATCAACACGACCCGCCGCCAGCGCTACGCGGCCGCGTCCTGCGGCGCGTCGAACAGCTCCAGCGCTTGGATGGCGACGACGCCAGACCGTGGTGGCAGCGGTTCATGACAGGGCTGGACGGTTGGACACCACGTCTATCCGTCGGCTTGGCGGGTGCCATGGCGGCGGTGCTGCTGGTCGTTGGTCTGCGGATGGTGCGGCTTCAGGACGAAGTTCAGAGCTTGCGGGTGCAGCTGCAGGAGCAGCAGCTCGTCGTGGACGTCTTGCGCTCGCCGGATAGCCGGCTGGTGTCGCTGGCCGGGCAGCCGGGAGCGCCAGGTGGCCGAGCGCAGCTGTTGCTCGACCCGAAGGGTCGGCGCGCGTACTTGGTAACATCGGAGCTTGAGCCACTCGCTCCAGAACAGACATATCAGCTGTGGCTCATCGCCGACAACAAGCCCGTAAGCATGGGGACATTCCAGGTGGGCGACGCGGGTGTCGCGCGGATCGTCGTGCAGGCAGACAAACCTCTACAGCAATTTCAGGCGGTAGGAGTGAGCATCGAGCCAGCCGGGGGCAGTCCGCAGCCAACCAACGTCATTTTGCTGAACCAGATCTAGGACTTTGCCGGCTTCTAGACCGAGTCCGCCGGCCGCACCCCGTCACGCGGCGACGTTACGCCCCGGCTGATGATCCTTCAGAGTCACGGCTTTCGAACAAGGAAGGTACGGGTAGTCGTTCGCTATAGCCCAGGCAGGGATCTTTCAGCCATTCCGTTGATGTTGACCATCGGCGGAATGGCTGCTATTTTGTGCAAAAATCGGGGCGGAACGTGCACAACAACGCGTGGGAGGCCAGCCGAATGCAGCTTTTAATTCTTGGCGGCACTATTTTTTTGGGTCGACACCTTGTCGAGGCCGCGCTCACGCGCGGTCACCACGTGACCCTCTTCAACCGCGGACGGCACCACCCCGACATCTTCCCGGAGGTTGAGAAGCTGAGAGGCGATCGAGATGGCGACCTCACAGCGCTGGAGGGTCGGCGCTGGGACGCAGTAATCGATACGTCTGGGTACCTACCGCGCGTGGTTCGTGCATCCGCCGAGCTACTGAGCAGCAATGTCGACCATTACACGTTCGTATCCAGCATTTCAGTGTACAACGACTTCAGCCAGCCGGGAATTACCGAAACTGCTCCGGTTGGAGCCCTGGAAGATCCGGCGATTGAGCAAGTTACAGGCGAAACCTACGGACCGCTTAAGGCGCTATGCGAGCAGGCGGTCGAGGACGTCCTACCTGGGCGTGTGCTGACGATTCGGCCGGGCTTGATCGTCGGCCCACATGATCCCACCGACCGCTTCACCTACTGGCCAAGACGAATTGCCCGAGGTGGTGAAGTGCTCGCACCAGGCGAGCCCCACGCCCTGACACAATTCATCGATGTCCGAGACCTTGCGGCGTGGATTGTTCGTCTCGTCGAAGCCGAAGCGGCAGGCACCTATAACGCGACTGGTCCGGCGGCACCGTTGACGATGGAGCAGCTATTTCATACGTGCAGAGCGACGCTGAATAACAATGCGTGGTTCGAGTGGGTCGGCGAGGAATTTCTGCTTGATTCTGGAGTACAGCCCTGGACTGAGCTTCCGCTCTGGATTCCGCTGGGCGACGGCAAGTCCGCGGGATTTAACACCGTGGACTGCAGCAAAGCGATCGAGAGCGGCTTGACCTTCCGCCCGCTAAGCGAAACTATTCTGCGCACGTACGCCTGGGATACAGAGGTAACAACAAATCAGCAGCCGAGCGCAGAGTCCAGGACAACGCGTCCCACCACCACTTTGCGGCCGGAGCGCGAGCATGAGCTCTTAACGGCCTGGCACCACGCCGCGGGACATCAAGGCGATCAATACCCAATCACGCCAGAACAATAACCAGCGGACAGCGTAATAGACCCGCCGGTACACCCAGCCGCGCCGTACGAGGTCGTAGTCGACGAGCACAATCCGCAGCTCCGGTGCCTCCGTCAACAGCAGATTATGTGAGCGTAGAAGATTACGCTGTACCAAGAAGCTCCACAGTCGGTACGGCAGCATCCAGGGCCGATTGAGCCGCCGACGCTCATCGGGAGTCGTGCTTGAGCGTCCGTAGAGATCGGGCATCCGACCAGTGCATCTGTAAAATTGAAGCGACCGCCGAATAATTTCGCGCAGCTGCGTCGCGATGCAGCGTCGGTCCGCGGGCGAGAGAGCGCGGTAATCGACGTGACTTAGCGCATGTGCCCGCTCGATAAACGGCTGAACGACAAGCACCTGCACACGACCACCCTCGTCCCGCGCCAGCACGTATTGGCTGAAAATTGCGTGTTCGGCACCAAGACAATCGGCGAATTCTTCCGCCGCCTGGCGCATGATCCAGGCGTGTAACAAAGCGGTGCGTAAATCCCCCCCAAGCTCACTCTTCAGCTTGATCACGTAGCCGCGATCGTCGGAGCAATACACCTCCGTCTCATTGCCACCGGCAATGCGAGCTACCTGATGGTCGTCGTCTAGAGGAGCGAAGACTGCATCAGTGTACAGGTGCGTCGACTGGGTATTCGGCGAAGTTGACGTCGTCATATTGCGTTAGACGAGCTGGGTGCGCCGTTTGTTGCAGCGGAGCCCGAATGGTCGTCGAGCTAGATTTAGAAGGAGGACCAGTCATGCGAGTCGAAGAGCGCATGGTCCTCAATCGGCTGGTTGAGGAGGCCTTTCCGCTCATAAGCGAAGCGGGTGGGTAAGCGGCCGCTGCTCACCTGCGCGTCCCGAGTGACAGTGGTCCACGAGCACAGGATGCACGCCGATGGCTGCTGTAGTGCTGGGTTCTTATTGGCAGCCAGGGTCGAGCCCGTCCCTAGCTCTTATGATCTTCGATTGCCTGCCGCCGACCCTCCTGGAACATTCCCCGAAGCACACGCGTGCATTGAACGAGTCCTGCCACCACATCACTTCCTACATCCAACTGGAGCGAGCCGCGCCTCATCCGATTCCAAGCCGCGAGATCAGTCTGCATCCGGATATCGCATAGGGCGTGTAATCTCTGGCTGAGCTGCACGCTGGCCTGCGCTGCAGCTCGATCGGCAGATAACACGATCAGCGCCCCGTCCGGACGGCCTGCGTGGAGGAGCTGGGTTGCTACCAGCGCGTCGCGAAGTGGCTGAACCATGACCGTCGGATATCCATGCTCCATAAGGGTCATGCGCAGCTCAGTGATCGCGGCGATTTCTTCATCCTGCGGCGAAAAGTACGGGATTAGCGCAACATAGGACGGCTTCGGCTGGCTCATCAGCAGCCGTGAAAGCTCTTTTGCAAGCTTTGGATCGGCTGGAGCAACCCCCTGTGGACGGGGCTGAGCGCGGTCTGTCAGCTGGTGCTCAACCGCCTGCCGAAATGCAACAGTATCGGGCTCGTCAAACGGATTGACGCCAATCACGCTGCCGGCCACGGCGACAGCCATTTCCCACCGCGCAATGGTGGCCCCGATCCCAGCTTCGTCTACGACCGGGAAGCGTAGCACCGGATGGTTTGCGGCGGTCCGCTGGCTGACGCTGACGCCCTGATCGAAGCTGTGGCCTTCATCCTCAATCAACTGAACGACGATTTGGTCCGATGTCGAGGGTACCTCCGTCAGAGCCTCGACAATCATCGGCACAAATCCGCGGCAATGTTTGCTCAACGAACCCGCTACGAACGTCGCGATCCAGTCTGCTACGGGCGCGAGCCTAGACGGCGCGACCACCGTCAGTTTGTCAAGCCCATGCTGTGCCAGCACCCCAAGCACTGTCCCCAGCCAGACCCCGGGATTCTCTCTTAAGTCGTCCTCCATGCGACAAGCCGCGCGCATTCGTGACGCGCCAAATTGAATCTTAGCGAGATCGTGACCCTGCAGCCGGGCTGGGAGCAAGCCCAGCGAGGATAGCGTGCCGAAGCGCTCAGGCATCTGGCTCGGCAGCAAAAACTGCCGCGGCGCACATCGCTCGCGCAACCAAAGCTCGAGCGGAGACGAGGCCGACGTGAGCAGCGTAGGCTTACCCCATTCACTCAGCCCGCCGTGCTCCATTCGGCGCAAGACAAGGTCGCACAGCGCCGCCATCTCGGGCGAAGCATCATTCCCCGCAAACACGACTGCCGTATCCTCCGGCGCTAACCGGGCCATTCTGCTCGCGACCTCGATTGGATCGGTGGTATCGAGCAGCATTAGTCGAGGTAGGTCAGTACGAGCGGGACCCCACGCATCCCAGAGGCGTGCAGCCGACGCTGCAGGTCCACTGGCAACGTACAGAACGCGTGTGTACCTCTTCGCCTGAAGCTCTTGCAGCCACGTCTCCATTCGCTGGTCGACTGGTAGGGGCAGGTCGAGCCAAGCCAGCCGCTCGCCGATCCGTGCCTGGGTCTCGGGTGCGGGATGCCATAAGCTCGCATCCCTCGCCCAGAGACGCGCCACGAGCTTGTCGGCCGACAGCCGGTGGAGCATTGTCGATATCGCGAGAAGATACGGATCCGGCATGGCGGCTGCGGCCCAGTTCACTGTTGAGCTCCTTCTGGATTGCTTGGGCAGTGTACCATGGGTACCAGGGCTTCCTGTCATTCGCCTCCCCGCCGCGCCGTTTGCTCAACCTCGCGGCATCACCTAGAATAATGCCTTTGCTGATAGACTAGGCATAATTATGAAACGACAAGTGATTCAAGTTCCACTGCAGCTGCGGAAGCGGCTAAGTGAGGGCCACCCATGGATATATCGCGATCAGCTCGCGCCCAACCTGCGCGTCGTACTTAACGACGGAGGTGGAAGCTGGGTACGTGTCGAATGCGGTGGGTGGAGCGGCTACGGATTATGGGACGCGCTTAGCCCGATCGCGATCCGTATCTTTAGCACTGAGCAAGTTCCGGATCAACAGTGGGTTACTGAGCAAGTCCGCGCGGCCTGGGAGCTGCGCGCCTCAATTCGCCAGGGCGCTACCACGGCTTACCGCGTTGTCTTCGGCGAAGGCGATGGCCTCCCCGGGATCACCGTCGATCTTTATAATGGCTTTGCCGTTATCGCAACCTATGCCGACAGTGTCCGGACCCTGGTGCCCTGGGTGGTAGCGGCGCTACAGGAGGTAGTGCCAGTTACAGGCATCCTCGAGCGGCTGCCGCGGGAGGAGCAAGGCGGCGGCGACAAGACCCGGCTGCTGTGGGGCGAAGCGCCGCCGACCGATCTGGTTATAGAAGAGCACGGGCTAAAGTTTTTGGCCAACCTGCACGCCGGCCAAAAGACCGGCCTGTTCCTCGACCACCGTGAAAACCGGCACTTCCTCGAGCCCTGGAGCTACGGCAAGCGCGTCCTAAACTGTTTTTCATATACCGGCGCCTTTTCGGTCTACGCCGCCTGGGGCGGAGCGTCGGAGGTTGTGAGCTGCGACGTAGCACCGGCGGCAGCGGAGGACGCCCGGCGCAACTTCGCGCTCAACGGCTTCAATCCGCGCGACTATGAGTTTGCCGTCGAAGACTGCTTCGATTTGCTCGAGGGCTACGCTCGATCTGGCCGGGAATTTGATCTCATCATCCTTGACCCACCCTCGTTTGCCACGTCGAAGCGACAGCAGCACGCGGCTGTACGGGCGTACACACGTCTGAACCAGCTCGCACTGCGCTGCCTGGTACCGAATGGCCTGCTTGCCTCGGCTAGCTGTACCAGTCAGGTGGGCCCGGAGACCTTCCGTACGATGCTGGCAACTGCCGCGGAGGGGGCTGGACGACAGCTCCAGATTATTCACGATGCCGGTCAGCCGGTCGATCATCCGGTGCCAGCGCATTTTCCAGAAGGGCGCTACCTCAAGTTCATGCTCTGCCGCGCTCGACCAGCCCCATTATGACAACATCCGCGGCTTCACGAGACGCATCGCTATAGTTGGCAATTATGAAGCGCGCGATATCAGGGCAAGCGTGCGCTTAAGACAGTCGTAAAAACGCCGCTTCTGCTATACTTGTTCCCCAGCCACACCGCTTGCGCAGCAACCGTAGCTGTCCATCCACCGTCTGTACTCGCCCTCCAACATTGTAGGAAGGAACACCGCTGTGAAGATTACCGATCTAAAGTGCACCGTGCTTGGCGAAAATCCAGTGGTCCGCATTACCACGGATGAAGGGATTAGCGGTCTGGCACCAGTCGAGTCCTACAAACCATACCTCAAGCCCCATGTGCTCTTCTATAAAGATCTCATCGTCGGCGCAGATCCGACCAACGTCGAGCAGATCATGCTGAAGATCCGGCGGCTCGGCAGCTTCAAGCCTTGGGGCAGCGCAGTCAGTGCAATCGAGATTGCCTTGTGGGATATTTTGGGTAAAGTGACAGGCTTGCCCATCTACAAGCTCCTTGGCGGTAAAGTTCGTGATCGTGTCCGTGTCTACAACGGCGCGATCCGCTTTCCAATGAATGGTCAGTCACCCGACGACTATGCCGAGAACATGGCCAGGATGAAAGCATCGCCTGAAGGTTTTACGATTATCAAGCAGGGTATTGGGTTTCATAGTGACATGGTCAAGGATGTGCCAGACTTTTTTTACGGCGACATACAGGTAGGTGGGCGGCACCCCAATCGCGGGCCTTTGACCGAACGGGGCTTGAAACACGTGGTCGCATGTGTGGAGGCAATGAAGGATGTGTTGGGCGATCAGATTGGACTCGCGCTTGATTGTGGGCCCGGCTGGACCATCTCAGATGCTATCCGCCTTGCCCAAGCGCTTGAACCCTTGAATCTGCTCTGGTTAGAGGACCTCATTACGGGTGATTACACGCCCTACGTATTGCCCGAGCTCTACCGTGAAGTCACGCTGCGGAGCAGCACGCCGATCCATACCGGGGAGCAAATTTATTTGCGACACAACTTCAAATCGCTAATTGAAACCAATGCAGTTAATATTATTGGCCCCGATCCATGTGACATCGGGGGACTAGCCGAGCTCAAATGGGTCGCTGAGTACGCCGACTTGCATGGCATTATGATTGCGCCCCATGGAACCGGCGATGGAGTGCTTGGCTTGGCCGCGTTGGTCCAAGTCGCCGCAACACTTCCCCAGAACTATATTGCCTTCGAGTATCCGATTGGCCGTCCTGATTGGTGGTACGAGATCGTTGATGGTCTACCGAAGCCGATCGTGAAAGACGGATTTATTGAGGTATGGGATCGGCCAGGGCTCGGCATCGAGATTATTCCAGAAGCGGCACGCCGGTATCTACCACCTGAGGATGCAGATTTCTTCGACTAAGGCCCGAGTCCTACCTAGGCCGACGGCGCGCAAAAGCTACACGGGGCAGGTGCAGCTTTTCGTGAAAGGAGTCGAACCTTCATTTCCACTCAACCGTGGTGTTTTACCATATTAGACGACACCTCAAGTGTACCGTCGTCTCGCGTGTACGTTCCAATTGCATCATTCTAATGCGCGCACCATCAAATATACAATGGTGGCAGTCGCTCCTGGCTGACACCGTGTGCAACCAGACATTCCTTGCACCGATCTTAGACGAAGACGAAGCTTGATGCTATACTCAGCCCAGATGTCGGCCCCTTATTTGCCATGGACCTTCTGAAAGGGAGGATCAGTTGACTTCTCCACCGTTTGGTAGCATACCGCTCGCTGAGGCAATCAACGACGGATTTTTGCTCCTCAACCAGGGCTTTCAGATTATCTACGCCAATCACCGGGCACATCTCTTGTTCCGCGCGCAAGAGGGAAGTTTGCTGCAGCAATCGCTGTGGTCGCTCGTGCCTGATGATGCAACCTCCCCCTACCGGAGCGAGCTCGAGCGCGCCCTGCGGGACGACGTGACGACCGAGTTTGATGTCTTTTATCCTAATCTGTATGCATGGCATGAAGTACGGGCCGTTCCCTTGCCCGATGGCCTCGGCCTTGTCCTGCGCGATATTACAGATCGACAACGGCTGCTGCGTCACGAGGCTGAGCGCGCCTATCTCCGGGAATTGTTTAACACCGCGCCCGTTGCCATTTCACTTTACCGAGGGCCCTACCATCGCATTGAATTCGCCAACGTCTTGGCACAAAATATTATCGGGGATCGCATTACAGAGGGACGCGAGTTTCGAGAGGTGTTGCCAGAGGCGGTCGAACAGGGCTTTTTGGCGCTGCTAGACGACGTCTATCGTACCGGCAATCCATATTATGCAAAAGATGCGCTGGTACAAATTGACCGCCGCGACACGGGCGTTCGCGAAGATCGGTATTTCACCTTTACCTATCAAGCCCTCCGGGGATTTGACGCAACAATTGATGGGGTGCTGGCCATCGGGGTTGAAGTCACGGAAACCGTCGTGGCACGACAACAGTCGGCACAATGACCGGTGGCAGGCGGGGCCGGCTCAACACTGTGCGGGTGCTCTGCAGCGATCCAGGGACCTAGCCTAGTTCGTGGGCGCTCCTGGTGCGCCCCGATCACTTCACGAGCGTCAAGACGCAGCCCGTTTTCGGCACGAGTGGTGGTAGCGGCACATAGGGTACGCGTCATTTCCCTGAAAATGAGCGGGCATTCAGGCTCGCGGGCAGATGGTTTGAGGCATTGTACGTACGGCAAGTGTTCTCATACGGCATGGCCCCCGACCACAAACCCTACGTGCACGGCCGGCACGAAAAAGCTGCACGGGGCAGGTGCAGCTTTCCGCGGAAGGAATCGAACCTTCATTTCCACTCGAAAGTGGTGTCCTACCGTATTAGACGACACCTTAAGTGTACCATGCAAAATGGCATCGAACCAAGCAAGCGCAAGTACAATGGCAGTAGAAACCAGCGGTGTGCCGCACGACGCGTCCGAGCCGCGCGTCAGCTGTGGTCGGAGCAACCACCACAGGGTTATCAGCCAGCACGGCCGGCGTCCCCGCTACCGCGCGATATTGGGTAGTGCATAGTGCACACGACGACTGCATCAGATGCACAGGTATGTCCAATTTTGCATTTCGTTACCGTGATGCGGTATAGTGGCGCGAGTGTTCAAGCCGTCTGCGGTTGCCGAAACAACGCGCTGCGGGTAAGGAGGTCCTATGCTTCAACAACGACCATTTGGCCGAACCGGCCATCAAAGCACCTGTACCATCTTTGGTGCCGCTGCGTTCAGCCGTGTCACCCAAGCCGAAGCCGACCGGACAATGGAGCTGCTCCTCGAGTACGGTGTTAATCATATTGACACTGCCAATAGCTATGGAGCATCCGAAAAACTGATCGGCCCATGGATGGATCGTCACCGCGACAACTTCTTTCTCGCGACCAAAACCGAAGAGCGTACGTACCAGAAGGCAAAGGAGCACCTCCACCGCTCGCTCGATCTGCTCCGCACGGATCATATCGATCTGTGGCAAATGCATGTACTCGTCCAGCCTGATCAATGGGAAGTTGCGATGGGCCCGGGTGGTGCCTTGGAAGCATTCATCGAGGCGAAAGAGCAAGGCTTGGTGCGCTTCCTCGGTGTCACAGGACATCACACAGTGGTTGGCTGGATGCACAAACGCAGCCTGGAGCGCTACGATTTCGATTCCGTGCTGCTGCCCTACAACTATGCCATGATGCAAAATCGAACCTACCGCACCGATTTTGAAGCAGTCATGGAGATTTGCGAAGCTCGAAACGTGGCAGTTCAGACGATCAAATCATGTACACGCGGTCCATGGGGCAGCAAGGAGCAGACGGCGGCGACCTGGTATGAGCCGTTTACCGAACAGGCGGACATTGATCGAGCCGTACACTGGGTGCTGAGCCGCCCGAACATCTTCCTTAACACTCCGGGTGATATTCATTTGCTTCCCAGGGTACTCGATGCCGCACAGCGCTTTGAGCCGAGACCGCAAGAGGAGCTGGATGCGAGTATGGCAGAATTAAATCCGACGCCACTATTCGCTTAGTTTGTATTGCAACCAACCGGGTGCGTGACTGACAGGACCTACCAGCGCGTGGAACTTGGCGGCCTCAAGCTGATCATCGTCTACGGGCTTGTCCACGCCCACGCGCTAGCGCCTGCGCGCCCCTGCGGCGCCCGTCGGCACCAACTGGCGAAGTCGTAACACTCGGCCGCCCTGCATGGTCGGTGGGCCGCAGCGAACAGCACACCCTCGATTGTCTGCCGCAAGTGATGCGGCGGAAAGCCCCGTAAACCTGCGCTCCATGATTTCCAGGAATCGGGCATTCGGTCGCTCGTCCTCTACCTCGTAAGCTTGAAGATGTAGCTGGTTTTTGGGGCAAGCGATGGCAGGGGCGCGTAGTTTTCGATTGCGCCGTTGTCGCCGATTGTGAGCTCGGCTGGCGAGGCGTCGCCTAGCAGTGATTGCGGTACATATGCACCGCCGGGCAATCCGCTCTGCGCGACAAATAGCATTACATCATCTGCTTGATCCCTGCCGAAGTTGAGCACCACCAAGATGGCATCGTCC
>JADDQE010000103.1:0-47354 GCA_016781525.1 bacterium
TCATTAGGTACGCGGATTTGGGCGATTATAGCAGAGATTGCAAGTGGGACAACAATCGTTGATCTACCTGCCGACTATCTCTGTCTATGTTAGGACACCAAGCATGTTGCCTGCTGGTTCAAGCACAGCTGAGCGCAAAATCATCCTTAACGATCAAATGCTCAGGGGCCGTCCATCCGGACGACCCCTGGCAACCCTAACGAAGGTGAAGCGTTCCTCAGCGACGCACTACTGCCCCACCATGCTTTTTGGTTGCTCTAACGCCGGGTACGGCGTAGCGCTAGCCCGCCGCTAATGGCACCCGCCGCCATCAGGCCAAGCAACCCGAGCGGCAGCGGCGAGGAGGCGTCGGCCGTGATGTTCGCACTCAGCACGGGGAAGGTCGCGCCGTTGATGAAATCCGCGAGCGGCTGCCGACCGCGGTCAAACTCATGGTTACCGATGGTCATTGCGTCGTACTTCAGTTGATTGTAGAAGTACAGATCGGCCTGGCCCATATACTTGTTGAAATACAGGGTACCCTGGAAAACGTCGCCCGCGTCCAGCAGCAGTTGGTTGCCGCCTTCAGCACGGATGCGGTCGCTCAGTGTCTTGCGGCGTGCAACACGTACGCGGGACCGCTCTGGGCCCAAACCGATGGAGCGCTGCTAAGCACTAGCAGGACGAACAGACCAATAGCCATCAAACGTGAATGCAAGCCTCTCGTACCGACAACAGCCACAGTAATCCTCCCTGAGCTATGCGTGCTAAGGTTGGCGCGCATATAGCACCTCGGCGGTGGGGTAAACGCCGCTATGATAGCACCAAATAGGTATGAGCATGTTGCGCGGAAGCAAGGGAGGGGGCAGCGCATGACCACTTCTTGATCTCGATGAAACATATGTGCATGATTCGCAGCGCAGCGTCGCCCTGGTGCTCGGTTATGTAGGCGAGCTATGTTATGATTAATTAGTGGCCAGATACACTGGCAATTCTTGTGTAGGAAACCTACATTGAGCAACGATACGACTGAGTCGCGCAAGCTCGATCATCTGCGCATCGTTCTTGAGGAAGATGTCGCCGCAAAGGGTGTCACTTCCGGCTGGGGGCGCTACCGCTTTCGCCATTGTGCGCTGCCCGAGCTTGATCTGCGCGAAATTGATACCAGACTCACCTTCCTGGGCCACCGGCTCAAGGCGCCGCTGCTGATCTCGTCGATGACCGGCGGTGCTGCCGAGGCCGAGCGTATCAACCTTCTGCTCGCCGAAGCGGCCGAAGCCCTCGGCATCGCGATGGGCGTAGGCTCGCAGCGTGCCGCTCTGCGCAACCCCGGTGTCGCGCGCACCTACGCGGTACGGAAAGTAGCCCCAACGGCAATGCTGCTGGCCAATTTGGGCGCCGTACAGCTGAATTACGGCTACGGGGTGGACGAGTGTCGCCGGGCAGTCGAGATGATCGAGGCAAATGCGCTGATTTTGCATCTCAACCCACTGCAAGAGGCTGTTCAGCCGGAGGGTGACACCAACTTCAAGGGCTTGCTACCCAAGATTGAAGCCGTCTGTCGTCAGGTTGGCGTTCCAGTGGTCGTTAAGGAGGTGGGCAACGGGATTAGCGCCGAGGTCGCGCGGCGCTTGGTTGAGGCGGGCGTCGCCGCAATTGACGTTGCCGGCGCCGGCGGTACATCTTGGAGCGAGGTCGAGCGCTTTCGCCATACACAGGCGCGCGGTCGGATCACCGCCGCCGTTTTCGCTGGCTGGGGCATCCCTACCACCCAGGCAATCCAGGAAGTTCGGGCCGCGCTGCCACAGAGCCCCTTGGTTGGCTCGGGTGGCGTTCGCACCGGCCTCGACGTTGCAAAGGCAATCGCACTCGGCGCGGACCTGGTTGGCTCGGCAGCGCCACACCTATTTCGCGCCGCTGAGGACCGCGGCATGCAGGCGCTGACTGATGGCCTGCTGGGCCTTCAAGAAGAGCTGCGGATCACAATGTTTCTTGTCGGCGCTCCAAACCTCGACGCGCTCCGCCGAACGCCGCTCGAATACGCGTAGCCTGATGTACGTTTCACACCTCAGCCTGCGTAACTTTCGCAACTATCAAGAGCTTGAGCTGCCGATCCAGCCGGGCACGACGCTCTTTTACGGCCCGAATGCCGCGGGAAAGACAACCTTGCTGGAGGCGCTGTACTATCTCGCCACCACCAAGTCCCCGCGCTCATCTGCCGACCGCGAGCTGATCAACTGGGATACCGCCGGCGACCTTGGCCTCCCGCCATTTGCACGGCTTGTCACTCAGGTGCAGCGCCGAACCTTGACCGGCAAAGACGAGCGGCTACTGATTGAGCTGGTGGTGCAGCGGCGGCAGGATACCGCTGGGAATCCCCTTCCAACTACTCAGAAGACGATCCGCATCAACAAGACGGCACGCCGAGCACTCGATCTCGTCGGCCAGCTGCGCGTCGTCCTATTCACCCCGCTCGACATCGAGCTGCTCACCGGTCCACCAGCCGACCGACGGCGTTGGCTCGACATCATGCTGTCGCAACTGGATGGACGTTATGTCAGGGCCCTTGCCGAGTACCAGAAGGGGCTGCTCCAGCGCAATGCCCTGCTGCGCTCATGGCGCGAAGGTCGTCGCCCGCGGCCAGACGAAGCCAGGCGTCAGCTGCGCTTCTGGGATCAGCAGCTGACCGCGAACGGCGCATATCTGATTGCCGCCCGCCATGCAGCGACCCTTCAAATCGCCGAGCTTGGCGCGCCAATCCACCGCGAGATCGCGGGCGTACCCCAGACCCTGAGCATTAGCTACCTAGCCACGATAGCTGGCGCAACCGAGCGCGCAGAGCTGGAGCAGCTCTTTGCCGCAAACCTGGAGCGTGGTCTACGGGAAGAGCTCGACCGCGGCCAAACGTTGATCGGCCCACATCGCGATGATGTGGTCTGTCGGCTGGACGACGTCGATATAGGGGTGTATGGCTCACGGGGTCAGCAACGCAGCCTAACCCTAGCGCTGAAGCTGGCGGAGGCGGAGCTTATGCGCCTGCGCACCCACGATGCGCCCGTGCTCCTCCTCGACGACATTCTTTCTGAGCTCGACGCAGCCCGTCGTGCACATCTCCTGCAATTTATTGATCGCCCGGACCAGCAGACGCTTATGACCGCTGCCGACCTTGCCGACTTCGACCCCTCGTTTCTCGCGCAGATTAACCGGGTGCGCGTGGATCACGGCCGCGTTTTCTAGCTGCCTTAAGACAGTAGCGGACCGCCCAAAGGCGATCCGCTATAGCTTATCTTCACGAGCGTCCTATCTTGTCATTATCGGCAGGTACGTGTAGTGGAAGGCAAAGCCATTCGCCGCGATATCCTGGTAGGTCCGGTACGACTCCTTGAAACGCTCGACCGTGCCTTCGTTGTTATAGTCGTGTGTAACGTCAACCGCCCCAGTACATTTACTTCGGTCAGGAATAATCCTGACAACACCCCAATTCTCCGTGCCCACACCGGTCGGATTACACGGGACAGCGAAATCCTCATACTTGAACCAGAAGACATTCTCAACAAACGACTTACGCCGCACGAGTATGCCATAGATTGTGCGCATAAACAGCGCTTGGTTGTGCTCGTTATCAGCTGAGGGATCGACCGTCATAGGTGCTCCCCGATCGCCGACCTCGGTCACCCAAATCTTGGTTCCGGCGTCGTTGTTCTCGAGCATGATATTGCGGACTGCATCCATCCGATTCGGCACCCGGAAGAGATCGCTGATCGCCGTCTCCTCCGGCACCAGCCCGCTGCGCATCTCTGCTCCATACGGATGGTAGCCGACGCCATCCAGCGGATAGGTACCATTCAACTTGCGATAGTCGGTAAACGCGCCCGACTTATAAATCGCGTTGAGATACTCACGGTCGTTCATTCCGACTGTTCTATCTGCCTTGACACAGTCGTCGCAGCGATCGGGATGGAGGCCGCCGAGGATGACTTTCGTGTTGACGCGAGAGACATCTGGTGCCGTCTCCGGATACCCTGACTTCAAGGCACGGTAGAACTTGGTCAGCAAGGTGGCTACCGCCTCTGGCCTCAAGCCCCTGCCACCACCGTTGAGGTATCGATTTTCTTCGTTCAGTATCTCATACGCGGCGATACCAGCACCCGTTGTTTTGTTATACGGAAACGCCTCGACTACATCGAAAGCATTTTCGAGCCAGATCCGCATGTAGGGATTTATAGAGCCTATCAAAGGATTGGCGTGCTTCACTGTCAGGGCATCTTCCAGATTTTCCGGGTGGATATAAGCACCCGGAGCATATGTGTCGTTGGGATCGTTGGGATCGTCGGGAAAAAAGGTGGTGTCTCCAGCCGGCCGCTGGCGCACGAGGGGCGTTGCGAGCAGCGCTAGCACCTTGAGCCCATACTTTGGTGCCACCTCATTAATAAAGTAGCGGTATTTTTCGACATTGACCCTACCGCGCAAGTCCTGCTGGCCCTCTTGTGGAGCAGCCTCCTCCGCAAAGATTTCGATACGGACCCATTTGACCCCGGCAGCGGCCAAATTTTTACCCATCTCGTCAAAAAAGGCTTTGTTCGTGCCGGGATACGCTGGATTGGTTTTCCACTCGTAATGCGGATCGCGGGCAACCATGCCCATGAAATCGCCAAGCGGACCTGGACCTGGATGTCCAGCCGCCGTTAGGGGCTCTGGAAGATCAAGCTCTGCAGCGGCAGGCTGAGCGGCCGGCAGGGCAGCCACGAAAAGAGTAATTAACAACGGGATTAGAAGCCACCGACGAACCATGTATCGCTCCTTCTGGGCGGTCGACTGCGCAGGTAAGCGCACAGACAGAAGCAGCTGTCGGCGACAGCTGTTGCATCCGGCTGCGGTCTTGCTGCGAGGCCGTTCTGAGGTTTGCTCTACGCTCTCGGGGCGGAATAATACCGCACGCGCAGCACGCTTGCATCCGACAAAATCCCTAACATGCAAGGTAGTAACTGACACGACCGGATGGAAGCACGGCACGGCGGGCCGGATTTCACCAATCCCCGCGACAGGTACCCGGATGGATGATGCGACGAGAGGATAAAGGGCAATCCCGCGGCCACTCGGGCCACGGGTCGCTTGCGCACCAAGGCGGCGCGCTCAACTCAGAGCACGGCCTGTACCTGAACAATCTAGCCGGATACTGATTGTGGAAAGCCGAGGCGTTCTGGTCATGCGCTCTTTGTACAGGTGCAAACAACACGGTTTGATCCCGGCCACTTCGCGGCGCAGGAGATGACCGAAGGCTGGAGTATAAAGACGGACGCATCGTTCGCACGAGCGGCCGCTGCAACTACTGTTGCAGCGGCATTCAGGGGCAACGGGCCGCCCTAGTGCGGATCAGCGTCAGCTTGAAGCTTGGGCCACGCCGCGCATCTTATACACCCCTGCAGCCTCGCGTACCAGAGCCGCACTCTCATGTGCATCGTAGGTATGCTCGAGATGGGATGCCAGCTCCATCAACGCCTCGTAAGAGGCGCGCCCTGGTCGTAGAAGCTCATACATCCGTAAAATCTCGCGGTCCGGTACAAGCGTCAGCTCGGCAGCACGGGCGAGATTCGCGCCGAGCTGGGAATACCCTGCTCGCCGGGCAATTTCAGCCTGCGCGCGCAATGTCTCAGCATTAATCTGCAGATCGGCGATGGATAGTGCCTCATCTTGAACGGCTTGTTCGGTGATCGCATCGAACGGACGGCCGCTCTTGGCATGGAGTTGATCTGCGGCATGCTCCGTTAAGGGGTAGCGCAGCTTGTCGCTCATACGTCGGGCTCCCAGTCGAAATATAGCTCGGTCGGCGGTTGATCACGGATCTGCTCTGTCTCTCGGCGATGAAGCAGGGTCGTCTTAACGATGAGCCGCAAGCGCGCCCAGTTGTCGACGCGAATTGGCACCGGTGTCGTTGGCTCCCCTTTGGCATAGAGTGCAGCATTTCGCCCAATCGCCTCATAAGTTTCCAGCGTTAAGCTGGGCGATTGCGGGAATAGCTCTAAGTTATTGAGCCGAGCCAGACCGCGCCGTTGAATGATCGTCGTACCCCGGGATTGTAGCCCCACCGCGATCCCCGAACCACTTATTTCACTACCGGCATGGCTAATTGCTGCCAGATCTGAGCTATGGTACACCTTGACGACGCGTGCCGTCAGGCCTTCACGCGCGATCCCGGTCAAAATCGCCGCGAGCACATCCTCGTGTGGTAAGCCCCCGATCGTTTGCGTCAGCTCAGTACCGAAAGCTGGACCAACCGCCACGATAACCTCACCGCTTGAACCGCGCTGTGCCACACCTAGCTCCGCCAGCTGCGCAACGGGGACGCCGATCCGATCTGCGATAAAATCGCGCGGAGATTGAACCTGGTGCAACCCTTGCACTTCTTGCCAGCGCTCACCATCTAGCCGGTATCCCGTACCTGGGCCACCATAGTCGTTCGGCGCGTTGATCCCGCTTTGCACGTGAAACTGTTGATCGAAAATTGCTGCGGGTTGGAGGTAATCGCCCGCAACGCGCTGCCGGCCCATCTCCAGAATATTCCTAGCCGTTTTTGTGAAGCCTCGACGGCTGAGTGCTTCAACAACTGTAAGAATCGTTTTATCGCTTGCAAGGAAGCTTTCCGCTGCTGCCAAATCCGCAACGACATCACGAACAGGCATATCAGTGCTTGCGTGAGCAACGACCGCTGCCTCGACTTCCTCATCGCTAATCGAGGGAAAGCCAAGCTCCTCGTAAATCACCTGAATCGTGCGTGCGGCTTCACGACGAATCGCCAGGGCCTCGTCTTCGGTGATCGAGCGTGTACCTCCGTCAACCTGCATATCCCGCTGGAGAACATTGTAATCGTCAAAATCTTCGGCGTCGAAATTGCCGCCGCCAAACAAGTTGTCGGCTTTCGGAATCGCACTATATCCAGAAAAAATAAAGTCTGTGCCGGGAATGAATTGGAGCATCAGCTTCGCCGTCTTGCGTATCGCCGAGTGGGAGGCGAGCGCATCATTGCCGGACGCAACTTCCAGCCCCAGCATGGCCGCCAACAGATTTTCGGCCAATACCGCCCGCACGCCACCGGGCAGCGATTCAGGGAGCGCGATGCACGAAATCGAGCCGTTCTGCACACCTTGACTACCTGCGCCGCGTACGACCAACAAGCAGCGGGCTTCAAGGTACAACATTGAGCGGCCCTCAGAATGCCCCATCAACGCTTCTGACCCTGTCCCAGATGTAAAGCGAACCTTCACGCCGCGCGACGCGTAGGCCGCCGCCAGGAAGGCTTTAGACCAGGGGGTGTCGTCACCATCGATGAAGGAACGTTCAGTTCCGTACACCGAAAGCGTCTCGGCATACGTCGTCAAGCCCTTCATTGCTAACTGTAGGCCGAGCGCCTCCTCAACCGAGCACTGGGTCAGCACGCCACCCCGTCCGGTTTGGCTACCGACAAGGATTGCGAGTGCGTTAAACGGGGCAAAGCGGGCGACGCCGACCGTGGTTTCGATCTCGGCAAAGCCACGCAGCGCGGCCTCCGCAGCGTCGGCCGCGAGCAATGCCGGATGCTCACGCTTATTGGTCACATGCGCCTGATTGGCCGGCACGCGCCGCACACGCATTTTCGCCAACCCAACCATCATCTCGAGCACGTTCATGTGACGGATGATCTCGACCAATTTCGCGGGAGTGCACCCGCCGACGATCCGTAGCACTTCCGTCCGCGGCACGTTAATATCCGCCAGCATTCGCGCGATGTGCAGCGCAGGTAACGCCATAGCCTCTTCAGCAACGGATAAGTCCAGGGCATGATCAGCAATGAATAGATCAAGGATGTCGAAGTCGGATCTTTGTCGTCCATCCAGCTCGACGACCTGACCATCCACAACGCGCAGGCTTGGTAGCGGGTCGAAGGGACTATCGGTAACGGTCAGACCCGCCTCCGGCCACGGCTCGACAAACGTTTCGCGATTAATGTCACGCTCTTGTAAGATTTTGAAGCGCCGGGAGTGCTGCGTCATCTGATGCTCTCGTTTCCGCTATGTCGGGCTTTCCCTTACGGACATATCCACGTACATGACTAGCCGAAAAAGGCGACGACCGCTTTGACGCAGGTCGTCGCCGGACATTCCTACGGGGTCCACAACGTTCCATCGGGCCAGCGGCTCTGAGTCCACTCGATTGGTTGCACGTTAATTGGGTACTTGGTGGCTTGCTCCTCATCAATGTCAATCCCAAACCCTGGCTTGTCGTTTGCCCAGAGGAAGCCACCGTGAAGCTCGGGCGTGCCCGGAAAGACCTCGTAGATTTGGTCGCTGAAATTGATAACTTCCTGCACGCCAAAGTTATGACAAGCCAGATCGAGGTGGAGGTTGGCCGCATGCCCTACCGGCGAAACATCACCTGGACCGTGCCAGGCGGTACGTACACCGAATGCCTCACACAATGTCGCTAACTTGCGTGCCGGCGTAAGCCCGCCGAGCTGGGAGATATGCGCCCGAATAAAATCGATCAGCTGCTCGGCGATTAGCGGTCGCCATTCCAATGGATTGTTGTGGAGCTCACCCATCGCAATCGGCGTGGCACATTGGTCGCGCAGGCGGCGGAACCACTCGATCTGGTCCGGCGCCAGCGGGTCTTCAAGGAAGAAGAGACGATATGGCTCGACAGCCTTGGCCAGCCGGATCGCATCAATTGGGGCGAGACGCTCGTGAATATCGTGCAGCAGGAAAAGATCGAACCCAATCGCTGCACGAATATGCTCGAACATCTCAGGAATGGAGCGGGCATACTTGTCCGGATCGTAATAGGCGCCCGGAAACGTACTTTCAAGCTGGTCCATTGCCTGCATGCGGTGCGTTGCCTGCGGTGCGACCTTGACGGGTTGCGCGGTGAAGCCGGTAATATCCTTGACCCGTCCGCCGTAACCACCCATCTGGCAGCGAACTGCACGGTAGCCTTGCTCCTGATACTTGATGACGTTTTCAAGTACCTCCTGCGGCTCGCGGCCATCGGCATGCCGATACACCATCGCCGCCTCGCGGCACTTGCCGCCGAGCAGGTCGTATACTGGCATGTTGGCGAGCTTGCCTTTAATGTCCCACAGCGCGATATCGACACCACTTACGGCGTTGTTTAGTACTG
Source organism: bacterium (assembly GCA_016781525.1). Lineage (GTDB taxonomy): Bacteria > Chloroflexota > Chloroflexia > Chloroflexales > Kallotenuaceae > LB3-1. The sequence goes on from JADDQE010000103.1 coordinate 9,130, forward strand.
GACCATTACGCCAGTAACTGTTGACCATCATCATGTGCCATAAGTCTTCGATATTGCTTGGGTCACGGCCGCGGAGTAGTGGATCAAGATATTCGTCCACCGCCTGCGCGACAAGCGTGGGACGCTGCGTAAAGGTGGCACAGCCCAGCCCATACAGGCCCGGCTGATCGGTCTCGACTTTGACCACGATGAGTGCAATCCCGTCAGGGGCAGTCAGAATGGAGCGAACTTTGGTTATCTTCATGGCGTTATCCTAGCTCAGCCACAGGTAGAGAGTTCCGTTACTTCCTCGCGCCGCACGGAATGGTGTGCAGGCTACTGTCAGCGACAGTAGCCCGAGCAGCGTTTAGCTCCGCACGGCGCGGAAACCGGATGGATTTGATCCTATGACCAGAGCCGATCCCAGTTACGCTCAGTACCCCACTGGGGCGTCGGCTCGAAAAAGCCCTGATCCTCGGGCACGAGGTGTTCTTTGAAAACCTCTTCATTGATCTCGAAGCCCAGCCCTGGCGCCTCCGGAACCTGAATATAGCCGTTCTGGATGATTGGCTTCGGCACGCCGTCAATGAAGTCGTTCCAGAAGGGCACATCGGTGAAGTGATGCTCGAGCGCAATAAAGTTTTCAGTTGCAGCCGCGCAGTGCACGCTCGCCATCGTGCTGATCGGCGTCCCGGCCATGTGCATTGCCATGCTGATGCCGTATTCTTGGGCCATGTCGCCGATCCTCTTCGTCTCGAGGATGCCGCCGCTCGTGGCCATATCCGGATGAATCACGTTGACACCACGTGCCTCTAGCAGTGGCCGGAACCCTTCTTTTAAGTAGATGTCTTCACCTGTGCAAACCGGGGTGTTCAACGCCCGTTCAAGCTGCACCCATTTGTCGGTGAACTGCCACGGCACAAGATCTTCGAGCCAGGCGAGGTTGTAGGGCTCGAGCGCGTGGCCAAGCCGGATACAGTCGTCGACCCCGATATGGCCAAAGTGATCCGCTGCGATCGGCACCTGATCGCCCACGACCGCTCGCACCTGGTCAACGTACTCGCAAATCAGGTTGATGCCTTTGGGAGTCAGACGAACATGCGTGAACGGGTGCATCAGCTGATAGATATTGAGCATCTGCTCGATTTTGTCTTCCGGATCACCTGGCAGCATACCCTGCGGCCATGACAAGGCCCCCTTGATGCCGATCAATGGCTGAACACCCAGGTCCATCTTCAGCATCGTGAAGCCGCGATCAATACGCTCTTGGAGCTTCCGGCCCATCGCCTCGCCGGTCGGTTCGTTCGGCGTGTCGCAGTACATGCGGACACGATCACGGAACTTACCACCGGCCAGCACGTAGGCTGGCACGCCGTACGCCTTGCCCGCGAGGTCCATCAGGGCCATTTCGATCCCACACACGCCGCCACCCTGCCGTCCATGGTGGCCGAACTGCTTAATCTTGCGGAAGATCTTGTCGACATTGCACGGATTTTCACCAAGAATCCGGCCTTTCAGCATCAGTGCGTACGTTTTGCCTGCGAGATCGCGTACTTCCCCGTACCCGCTCAGGCCCTGGTTTGTATCGATGCGAACAATGGTGAAATGCCACTTATCCCAGCCTACCGTCGCCGTCCGCACATCGGTGATGCGGAGCTCGCTCGGACGTGAGGCAGTGCGTACGTGGTCCTCGGGTTTGGCCGAGTCTTGGTGTGTCGTTGATTGCATGGCTATTTTCCGTTCTCCCGCTTCCAATTTTGGAAATCTGCTTCGATGTCGTCACGCCACGTTGGGACGTCGATTTCGCCGCTGGTGTACGTTCCCTCGCCCAGACGCATTTTGCCGAACTCGTCGCGCACACGAACATTTTCGCTTGTCTCGACGACTTCCTGGGCCAGATGGGGTGGGATGAAAATAACACCGGTGGGGGTACCAAGCACAACATCGCCCGGCAGAACCGTTACCCCACCGATGCGGATTGGAATATTGATGCCGCCTAGGGTAACGTCGGCGATTGCTGTGGGGTCGACCCCGCGCACGTAAAAGTTAACGTCGCTGAGCTCGACGAGACCTTGATAGTCGCGGATGCCACCGTCGATCACGGCGCCCGCCCGTGTGCGGCTGCGGACAGCTGTGCCAAGATTATCGCCGACAACCGTGCCATCCTTGATCTTGCCGAAGATATCCACCACCATGACATCGTTGGCTTGTAAGCTCTCGATGATCCAAGAGTTTTGTCCGCCGATTCTGCCCCGTCCTTCGTTAAGCCCCGCCTGCTGAATGGCATCATGATAATCCGGGCGGTGAGGCAGAAATTGTGCAGTTACGGCGCGGCCAACCGTGATGGTGCCGGGATGCGTCTCCATCCAGTTACCCTCGAACTGCCGGTGATACCCGTGTGCGCGCAGGACGCCCCATGCTTCCTCGGTGGTGACCAATTTCATCCGTTCAAGCAGGTCATCCGGAACCTGCGGCCGTCCGTCGGGGAACCGGTCAAACGGATTCAGGCTCGTCAGCTCGATCAGGTCTTCGCGAGAAGGCTGAACATGCATGCGTTGTTGCTCCATTTAGTGTGTATCATGTTGCCAGCCGAGCAAGCGTTCGGCTTTACTGGAATTAAAGAAGCTATGGTTGCCGGCGAACGTTCCACGGACGGGTATCCCGGGAAAGAAGCGCTGGCTGAGCTCAAGGGACGGCGTATCCACCGTCGTATCCGGTGCGACGATATAGAAGACCTCGTGACCCCGGTAGGTAGCTGTGACCGAAAGCAGGCATGCACGAGCAGCCGCATCCAGAGAAGTGTATCCCCATAGATGCTTCGCCACCATGCCGGATTCGTTCCTGCCCCAAGTGACGGCGGTGGACCGCTCTGGAACGACCCAATGGAAGCGTAGGCTGGCGATTGTCATGTCCTCATAGCGCCGTGCGATCGAGTCAGCCTGCTGTTCGCAAATCCACTTAGACAGGCTATACGGGTCTTCGTTGTACGTGGGATGCTCCTCGTCCAATGGAAAATAGTCGTAGTGCGGCGAGCGGCTATACGCCGCACCAGTCGCGTTTACGCTGGAAGCCTGACAAACATGCTTGATCTCCAACTGGGCGGCGGCCAGCAGCGCGTTATAACTGCTGACAACGTTGTTGTTATGAACTACATGGTCCGGATGACCTCCCGGCGCAGGGATCGCAGCCAGATGAATGAGCGCGTCACAGCCTTCGAGCGCTCGCTCGACATCGGCATAATCCATCATATCGACTTGGACAAAAGGGACATTCGCTTGATCTGCTGCTGGCCCCGGCTGCGTACGATCGATGCTCACAACGCTATGCTCCTGGGCCAGCACGAGATCGATCACGGCGCGTCCAACTCGGCCGCTACCGCCAGTAACTGCAATTCGCATGAACGAAATCCTTGGATTGGATGATCAACCGTTGCTACGCCTCGTTTGTGCCATACACGGCTTCGCGGAGCCCACGGATATAGCCGATGGCATACAAACGACCGAAGGATGAATACCCGGCGTTTGCATTGCTATCGCCCTCCACCGTCGGGACGTGGTCCGGTCGCAGCACGCCTTCAAAGCCGATCTCTTTGTAGGCCTTCATACAGGCCAACATATCGGTCTTTCCCTCGTCATGCCAGGTTTCTTCAAACTTTTCCACGGAGCCCCGTACGTCGCGGAAATGCACAAAGAAAATCTTGTTCTGCCGCCCGAAGTGACGAATGACGCCTGGCAGATCATCCGTCATCAGCGTAAAGTTGCCCTGGCACATCGTAATCCCGTTCATCGGGCTAGGGACAAGATCCAGCAGCCGCTGAAAGTTCTCGACGCTGCGCATGATCCGCCCTACTCCGCGGATTGGGGACAGCGGCGGATCGTCGGGGTGCATCGCAAGCTTAACATTGGCGCGCTCGGCAACAGGAACGACGCGCCGCAGAAAATACTCAAGGTTTTGCCACAGCTCGTCTTCACTGATTGGCCCGAGCTCGGTTGGCGGCGCGTCGCGCACCATGGCGTAGTCAAAGCTCGTGACGACAGAGCCACCGCGTGCGGGCGTGTCCGTTTTGGTGCGTAGCCAGTTAAAATCGGTCATCCACTCATAACACCATACAGGAATGCCGAGCTTGCCCATATTCTCCAAGAGGGTACACACCGTATCGATTTCCGCATCACGGCCCGGCAAGCCACGCTTAGCATTGTTTAGAGGAGGCCGCGCTTCGATCACGGCTAGCTTGAATCCCCCCTGCTCGTAGCGCGCTTTCATACGCGCCAGCAGGTCGTAATCCCAGGGTGCTTGGGTGCCATCGACAGCTTCCTCAAAGGGGAGGCCACCTACGGCCCAATCGACCCCGGCTTGCTTCGTCATCTTCCACAGCGACGTGGGGGTCGGCGTCAAGAACTCGGCGATTTCAATCACAGCGACCTTGGCCTCCTATTAACTACCCTGCATAGCGGCGCTACGTCCGCCGTCGATAAGGATCGTGGAGCCCGAGATGAAGCCCGCGAGCGGACTACACAAAAACGTGCAGAGCGCAGCAACGTCGACCGGCAGTCCTAAACGGCCGACTGGGTGCAACCGTTCAATCTGCGTGCGCTTTGCACGCGGATCGGGAAACGAATCGAACCACGCCGTCGCGAGCTGCGTGTCAATAAAGCCGGGGGCAATCCCAGCGCCAATTCCGCTGCTGACACCTGTGACAACAGCACGAGAACGGCTCAGACCCATGTTAAACGCCATGACCTGCCTCTAATTCAAGCTCTAGCGCCCAGTCATAGGTGCCATTCGCCGGTACTGTAGCATAGACCTTCTGCTTAGTCACCGCGTCGGCCAGCGAGTCCTGCGCGCCGATACAGGGCTCAAGTCCCAGATTATAGTACGGCTCCCCGCCGTCCGGGGCACCTCCACCCAGGTTCATCCAAAAAGCGACTTGCGGTAGCTTGGCGGTATCCCACCGTATCTGCAGCGTACCATCCGCCGCCTGTACGCGTGCCCAGCCCTCACGCAGTGGATTGCTCCAAAGCTTTAGGGCGATGCCGGCGGTGCGGCCTGGCAGCACCTTGAGATCGATTGCGCGCCGCTCAAGCTGCAATGTTAGCGGGTAGCGCAGATCGGAGTCCTGGGTAATTAAGTCATTGGGAATACTGGCCCAGCGATTGAAACAAGTATCTGGAGGAAAAAGGAGCTGCATGCCTGGCTCAATCGCCAGCAATGGGTGCATCGACCAGATGAATGAGAGCGGTGCGGCAGCCTTGTTCGTGACGAGGTACTCGCAGCGTAGGCAGGCCGAGCCAGCTTGAAGGTGAATCGTGCGCTCGAAGGTATAGGGCAGCCGCCGCCCCTGCCAAGTGGCGTGTAGCTGGGCACCGCTGGCCGTTTCTTCCACCACCACGACCGGAGTTTGGGACCACAACTCACCGTGGTCTTGAATCGGCACGCCTAACCACGGCGCCATCGGGTAGTGGCAGGGCGCGACGCTCGGAAAGCACTCATCCCAGCCGCCCGTGTCGGCCTCAAGCACATACGATCTGGAATAATCCAGTCGCTGATATGGCAGGCGTGGATTACGCCAGAGCCACTCTCGGCCAGTACGCCGATCACGTAATGTGCTGATTTTGCCACCAAGCTCAGGGATAAGCGCCAGTGAAAGAACCCCCGTATCGACCTCGACGGCATCGAATCCATCGATAGCAGAGTAGGTGATGATGCAGTGCGTCACACGGATTAGCCTTCCACGGTCATCTAATCGCGCTCAACCAAATACTCTGTTCTCCACCGTTGCCATTGCCGGGGGCGCTACCTACATCTTGTCATGCGGCTACAGCCCCCGTGGGTCAGCTGCAGCACATCCTGATGGAGCCACGGCCGCCCGCCCCCGCTCATACGGGCAGAAGTTTCCACAAGTGCTCCGAGGGGATCGTCGGGTGCTGATCCTGCAAGTAGCATGACGCCGCTTGATGCGTACCGAGTTGGAATAACGGTGGAGCCACGGTACATTTTTCCATTGCGAAAGGACAGCGCGGGTAGAACTTACACCCTGTGGTAATCTCTTGGTGCTCGGCCTCACGTGCCTTGATGTCCGTCTCCCCCCAACGCCGGCTCAGATCGGGCCACGGGATAGAGTCGATCAGCAGCTGCGTGTACGGGTGTTGCGGCCGTTTGATCACAGTATCGACATCACCTGCTTCCATCACCGCGCCGCGATAGAGCACGACAATTGATTTTGCTATATGGTAGGCCGTCGTGAGATCATGGGTGATGTAGACGATAGACACACCATAATTTTTTTGAAGCGAGCGGAGCGTTTCGAGGATGTTCGCACGTAGCGATGCATCCACCATCGAGACGGGCTCGTCGGCGATGAGCAGCCGCGGACGGAGCAGCAGCGCCCGCGCAACGTTAATCCGCTGACGCTGCCCACCCGACAGCTGGTGCGGAAAGCGGCCCAAGATGTCTTCGGGCCGGAGCCCAACGGCGGTAAGCGCTTCCTCCATCTTATCCCGTGCTTCGCGTTTCGACTTTGCAAGCTTGAAGCGCTGGATCGGGACGGTCAACAGGTGATCGACGGTATAGAATGGATTGAATACCGCAAAGGGATCTTGGAAGACCGCCTGCACTTCGCGCCGGAAGGTCATGCGGTCAGCGCCACGTAAGCGGCTGATATCCTGACCTTTATACAGAATCTGTCCCGACGACGGCGCGATAAAGCCGAGCATCAACATGGCAAGGGTCGTCTTGCCGCTGCCGCTCTCGCCTGCAACCGTCAGGATCGTTGGCTCTGATTCGTCCAGCTTCAGTGATACGTCGTTAAGTGCGGTTGTCGATGTCTTTGACAGCAGGCCGCGCGTATACACTTTGGTGACGTTCCTGAATTCCATTAGCTCCGGCATCGGTAAGCCCTTCCGTATAAAGGTGGCATGCGACTTGTCGCCCATTCGACAGCGTCTCAAGTTCTGGACGAACCGTGGTGCAGACATCCATCCTGTACGGGCAGCGTGGATGGAAGGCGCAGCCGCTTGGAATGCGCAACAGCGATGGAGCGAGGCCAGGGATACCCTGAAACACGCCTTTGTTTTCTAAGCTGGGCAAGCTGCGGATGAGAGCTTGGGCGTACGGGTGCTTCGGATCGGTGAACATATCGCGGACGATACTAACCTCGGCCAGCCGGCCCGCATACATCACGGCAACTTTGTCGACAAACTGAGCCATCAAGCCCATGTCATGGCCGATCAAAATAACGGCTGCCCCAAGCTGCTCCTGCACCCGATCGATGGTCTCCATGACTTGCCGCTGGGTTACCACATCCAACGCGCTAGTCGGCTCATCCGCGATAATCACCTTCGGATTGAGCAGGATGCCGATCGCGATACAGACGCGCTGCTTCATACCGCCACTGAGCTCGTGCGGGTACATTTTGAAGACGCTGCGCTTCAGGTCAACCGACTCGAGCGCTTCCATGCAGCGTTCTTCGATTGTCCGCCTTGAAGCTTCATCGTCATGCGCTTTGATGGCATCCACCATCTGGCGACCGATGCGCAGAACCGGATTGAGCGAGTTCATCGCACCCTGAGGAATATAGGCAATCTTGCTGAGCCGAGCTTTCAGCATCTCTTCATCGGAGAGTTTTGTAAGCTCAGTCCCGTCGACGATGACCTGCCCACCTTCGATCCGCCCGGGAGGCTTAATCATGCGCATCATGGCCAAAGCCATCGTACTCTTGCCTGAGCCGGACTCTCCGACCAACCCCAGTTTTTCACCGGCGTTGAGGGTCAGACTGACGTCGTCAAGGGCTTTAGCTCGTCCGGCATCGGTGTAGTACGTCACCAGCAAATTGAGAACTTGAAGAACAGGTTTCATTGCTTGCTCTCACTCTGACCTGCGTACGCGCGGGTTCGCCAGCTCGTCCAGGCCCATGTTTACCAGCGCAAGTGAACCAAGGATCAGCACCATCGCCACCGCCGGCGTGATCGGCCACCACCACCAGCCGTTGAAAAAGGCCCCCTGCAACTGGGCACCCCAGATGATGTTGCCAAGCAGCGGCTCTCGTAACGGCCCCAGCCCAACAACCGCAAGATAGAACGAGGCGTACACCGACACGAACACCTGGGTTACAAAGGACGCCGCGATAAACGGCAGCAAATTCGGCAAAATCTCGCCGAATATAATGCCCATGTCGCCGACACCCGAGAGCTTTGCGACGGAAACGAATTGGCGCTCCTTCATCGAGAGCACCTGCGAACGAATGACGAGCGTTGGCCCCATCCACGCGAGTAACACCACAATGAGCGCCATCGTGTAAATCGTTACGGATCGTCGATCAATCGAGCCGGCAATGACCACTTGAATCAGAAATATAGGGATCGGCGTCAATATTTGACAGATCCCCTTGACAGTGGCGTCAAGGATGCCGCCAAAGTAAGCGGAGGTAAAGCCGAGCACGACCCCGATCAGTGTGCCCAGTCCACCGGCAAGCACACCGATTAGCGCCGTTTGCCACATTCCGATCACCATCGCCGCGTACAGATTGCGCCCAAAGAAATCCGTCCCGAAGGGATACGTGACACTTGGCGGCTGCTTTGCCCGTACGGCAAGCGGGTAAGCCTCTTTCGGATTGATCGTCAGCAGGCCGATCACGGTGAATGCCACAAGGAACAGTAAAATGAGCAGGCCCACCGATAAACTCTTGTTGCGGCGCAAGTAGCGCAGCACAAGTGTCGCTCTGCTAGGCTGCCGGACCTCCGGCTGTGGAAATGCAATAGTTGCCATGGCTCTGCTTTCCTGCTAGTGGCGAATGCGCGGATCGAGCAACGGGTAAATCAGCTCTACCAAGACCATCAGCGAAGCCACGGTGATGGTAATGAAGAGGACGATGCCATAGATTACCATGAAATCATTCGCGCGAATGGCATCATTGAGAACAGAGCCAACCCCAGGCAAGCTGAAGATTTGCTCGGCGACAATGGCCGAGGTAAAAACCGTACCGAGCGCCAGCGCAAATCCGGTTACCTGCGGCAGCAGGGCGTTACGAAGGTAATAGTCCTTGAAAATTGTGTACCCGCTGAGCCCTTTATGCTCGGCAAAATTAACGTAATCTTCGCCCTGAATCGTGACACCCATCCCACGCATCGATAGCACCCATGCACCCATCGAGCCAAAGATCAAGGATACGGCCGGGAGGATTTGATGCTTGAGCAGATCAAGAAACGAGGGCCAATCCCATTGCGGCACCCGGCCAATCGAATATGCCCCGCCGAGAGGCAAGAGCTTTAGCCGAAAACCAATAAAAAATAACAGCAACACCCCAAGCAGAACAGGCGGCACACCCTGGAGTAGCACAAACGGAGTTGCAAACGCCCGTAGCCAGCCGGGGGACCGCGGCCAGGCAGCTACCGCGCCAAGTAAATTTCCAATAACAAATGACAGAATCGTGGTAACGAGCAGCAAGCCAATCGTCCAAGGCAACGCTTCCATGATCAGCTCCCACACGGTCTTCGGATACTTATGCAGCGATATGCCCAGGTCGAAGCGCGCGATGCTGCCCATGTAGGAGGCGTACTGCTCGAGGAGTGGCCGATCGATCCCGAACTTCGCGCTATACGCGGCGATAATGATTTCTAAGTCGGCGGGTGAAAAGCCGCCCGTGCGGGCGAGCTCTGCAAAACGCTCACGGATCGGATTACGTGATGAGAGGCGCGGGATAAAAAAAGTAATGGTCGACGCAGCCCAGATCACAAGCAAGAGGAAGCCCAGCCGCTGCAGAACTTTTTTGATGCTCACGTTGGTAGATCCTCAGTAGGTATAAAGAGAGGGGAGGCTGATCGGGTCTTCGACATCGGATGCGGTGCGAACATGGAACCGCGTCGTGGACGGTTGTCCTTTGGCAATGTCGAAGCCCCGCAGCCCGGGTCAACGCGGGGAGCGATGGATGCATGCCCCAAATTGGGGCATGCACCCTTTACGGCTGCACAGCGCTACAATAGCTACTGCGCGGGCTTCAGGTTAGTGACAACCAACAAGCCGGTATGCGCCCAGAACGCGCCGTTCGTGCCCAGCGCGACGTTCTCTTGAGTTGGCCAGTTCGTCCAGTAGGTCTGGTTGTACGGAATACGATGGAGCCACTGGATCACGGGGATGTCGATCTGGTCGCGCCAGTAAATCTCCAATGCCTTCACCGCGTTCTCTTGGAATGTCGGATCATCCTCGGAGAGCGGCGCCATCGCGTCGAGGAGCTTGTCGTACTCCGGATTGGCGTAGCGCGAGAAGCGGTTGTTGCCAGCGGTTGTACCGACCGAAGCGCTGTGCCGGCTATGGTACAGCTCGAGCGCGGCATAGGGGTCTTTCAAACTTGCGCCGTGGCCGAACATGTACAGTCCCGGATTACCCTCGGCCATGTTCTGGTAGGCGGACGGGCTGAAGTCGATAGCGGCGTCAAAGCCCGCTTGCCGCAACATTTCCACCAGTACCGGGACGATATCGCTGTGAATGCCCTCAAAGCCGCTGATCGTGGCATTTACGGTCTGACCGTCCTTCTCCCACAGGTCATCACCATTCTTGGTGAAGCCGGCCTCTTGCATAAGCCGCGCGCTTTCCTCAATGTCGTGCTTGCTCGGCTGATACTTCTCCACTAGGGCCTGTACCTCCGGCTTGTCGACAAATTCCTGCAAGCCGGGATACAGCGGGAATGGGTAGATCGTAGAAATGTTGGCGCCCTCGTAGATTATCTCGTCGATCTTGTCGCGATCGACCGCCAGGCTGATAGCCCGCCGGACCGGGACCTGGTTGTACGGCTCGATCTGGGTGTTGACCCACAGCGAGTTCGGCCACCAGTCAAGGTACCCGTAGGGGGCTTCATTGCCGGTATGCGTCGTGACCTTAGGATTTTGGCTGATGATGTTGCCGATCACCGCGCTGCGCATGTCGAGGGCAGAGTCCATCTCGTTGTTGACAATTCGTTGGGCAACAGTGTCCATGGACTGCCCGGCGATGTTGACAACAATGATCCGCTCGGCGGCCGGCTGCTCCATGACACCCGCCTTAACGGCCCACCAATCGGGGCGCAGGTCGAAGATCTTCTGGTTCTTGTCCCAGCTGACGAGGTTATAAGGACCCGAGTGCGGAATCTCAACGCCGCCGGCGTAGGCATTCACGTCTTCCTGCTTCTCAAGCGCATGGGCTGGGACGATTGGGATACCGGTATCAAACTTCAACGTCAGGACTTCGAACTTAAAGCGCGGGGCTGGCATCTTGAAGGTTACATCAATGGTCTGCTCATCGACCGCCTTGACGTCTTTGACAAACTGCTCAAACTGCGCGTGATAGGGCAGCTTTTCGTTGTTCATCTGTCCTTGGAAGGTAAACACGACGTCCTTCGAAGTGACCGGCGTGCCGTCGCTCCAAGCGGCTCCCTCGCGAAGCTTGATCTGGAGCGCAGTAAAGTCGTCCTTGGTGTATTCCATGCTCTCGGCTAGCCACGGAATCTCCTTGTCCGAGAAGATGCCGAAGTAGGAGAGCGGCTCCCACATGAAGGCGTTGCCTTCTTGATGGGTGTAGCCTGGAATGGCCCACGGATTGGTCACACCAATCGGCGACGTAATGCCCCACCCAAGGACGAGCGTCCGGTCGCGGGGAACATCTTTGAGTGGTCCTGCGGATATGGGCTGTGGCTCGGGAGAGGCCGAGGCTGATGCGTCGCCCTCGGCGGCCGCACTGGCCTCCGGTGATTCGTTAGCCGCAGTATTAGCCGCGGCCGATTGGCTGGCCTGTCCGGCCTGGGGATTTGCGGGAGCTGCGGGAGCACCGCCGCACGCCGCGAGTACCAAGGCTGTGATCATGAACAGGGTGAGGGACTTAAACCTAGCCATGGATTAAGGTCTCCTTCGTTGGAGGAAATAACCGGCTTCATCGCGGACGGAGCAGACAGATCTAATGAGTGTGCGAGACAGGGCACCTCCTGGCTGACGGATAATGATCTGACTTGTGGGGATTGCACAATGATACTTGACCTTTTTTTACATGTCAAGTATAGTGCGGAAACTTCTCAGCAAGACATCATATGTCTTAGGACAACCGAGCCGATTTTTTGGGCGATATCCTAATATTGTATGTGAGTGGGGCACCTAACCCAGGTTCCAGTTCGCTCATTAACTTTAGAAGTTCCGACCAGGCGTCCTAATAAACCCACATCGATCGCCGAAGTGATCAGCATATTGCCGGGGTTACCATGCAGAAACAGCGCCGCCCTCGTGTCCTCCGTCGTCCAACCGCGCGCCCCCTTGCCAGCTTGATCATTGCCACAACCTTTCTTGCTGCGTGCCAGACAAACGTTATGTCTCCAAGTACGGTCTCCGTGCAGCCTAGCGTCGCGCCGAAGATCGAACGGCAACCAATCGCAGGCGGGCCCGTGCTACTTTCGAACGAGCTGGACCTTCGGCGGGTCGTTGGAGTACAGGGTGCGCCGGTTGGCTTGGCGCTCCACCCCGTGACGAAAGAGCTGTACGTGCTCCAGCCGGAATCGGGCTTGCTGCGGGTCAGCACGGCTGGGCCTCCCAATACCTCCACGCTTGCGTCAGTCGCCGAGATCAGCGAGGGTGGCGTTCCTGCAGGGATGGCCTTTGGGGCAGACGGCGCCTTATTTGTTGTTTCAAACCGCAAGATCGGCAATAATCAAACGCAAGCAATTATTCGTCGGAGCGTCGGCGCACTTGCCAAGGGAGTTGGCTGGCAAACGCTGGCCACGACCGAGCCTTATCCGCTGAGCGGCACCTATTTCGATCACTTGTTCAACGGCATTGTGGTCGACCCAGAGGGTAGTTGGGTTTACGTCAACAGCGGATCGCGCACCGACCATGGCGAGGTACAAACCAACAAGGGGGCATTCCCGGATACGCGTGAGGTGCCGCTCACGGCCAAAATCTTGCGCCTGCCGGCAACAGCGGTTGACCTGGTTGTGCCTAATGACGAAGCGGCACTCCTAGCTCAAGGGCTCGTCTTCGCGAGTGGCACACGCAATGCGTACGACCTGGAATTCGCGCCGAATGGCGACCTCTTTGCGATCGACAACGGCCCCGACGCGGATTATCCGGATGAGCTTAATTGGATTCGCGAGGGCGAGCACTACGGGTTTCCGTGGAAATTCGGCAACAGCGATAACCCGCAGCAGTTCGCCGACTACGACAGCAGCAAGGATGTATATCTGCATCCGGACTTTTCGGCAGCCAAAACGGGAACGTATCGCGCGGATCCAGGCTTTCCAAAGCCAGTTGCTGATTTTACGCCACCCATCGTCAATCGTGGGCCTGATGCCACGCAGTATCGTGGAGCGGATGGGAAGCAGCATGATGCTTATCGCGAAGGCATACCGCTTCACACATTTACGCCGCATCGATCGCCTTTAGGGTTAGTGTTTGCGGCCGACGACAAGCTGCCGCAGGGGTGGCAGGGCGGTGATGCAACGCTCAAGGCTTTTGTGCTCAGCTGGGGCTCGGCAGGTGGCACACTGACCGATACCGGGCAAGATTTGCTGTACTTACAACTCCACAAGCGTGGAGAGACGTACGAGGCCATAACAACCCAGATTGCCCGCAATTTCAAGAATCCGATCAGTGCCGTGCTCGCCGAGAACCGCCTCTATGTCCTTGAGTATGGATCGGGCGGCACAATCTGGGAAATATCCTTTAAACGAGAGTAACACAATGCTCTTCTAGCAGCAGGAAAGCCTCTTTCTGGAACAAGTTAAAAGAAACGGAACGGCCCATCAGGCCGAGGCGCCATCAGCGACGGTCCTGCCCGGAGATGTGGAGCGGTCGGTGTACGCGGTGCGTCTTGGCCTGCGCTCAGTCGCCTCCTTGATGTTCAGAGGGTTTTATGCGCATTGCAGTTACTGGTGGAAGGGGTGAACTTGGCCGCGTTCTGGTCGCATATCTGCTTGAACAAGGCCACTCCGTCGTCAGCATCGATCGTACCTTGCCGTCCATGCCCACACCACGGCCGCCTCAAGCGCCGCAATACCTGGTCGCCGATATGTGTAACTTTGGTGAATTCGTTGGCAGCATTCGTGGCTGTGACGCGCTGATTCATCTAGCTGCACATCGTTCGCCGCTGCATGGCCCCGACACCGTGGTGTACACGGACAACACCACCAGCAGCTACAACGCGTTGAGCGCTGCCGCAACCTTGGGCATTCAGCGCGTCTGCCTGGCTTCATCAATTAACGCGATCGGAGGGGCGTTTAGCCGGGCGCCGCGCTACGATTACTTTCCCGTGGACGAGCAGCACCCGAGCTACGCTGAAGATCCGTACAGCTTGTCCAAATGGGTACTGGAGCAACAGGCCGAGGCCTTTGCACGCCGCTATGAGGGGATGACCATCGCTAGCCTGCGCTTTCATGGCTTGGTGGAGGGACACCGGCGTGCAACCGAAGTAGGCGGTCGGGCCGGGCTGATAGCGATCCGGCACTTATGGGCCTATACCTTGTTGAGCGAGGCGTGTCGTGCCTGCTTGCTCTCATTGACGGCCGATTTTGTTGGACACGAAGTGTTCTACATCGTCGCCCCGAGCACGGTCATGGCAGAGCCTTCACTTGAGCTTGCCCAGCGCTATTACCCCGATACGGAGATCCGCGGCGACCTGAGTGATCGTCGCGGTTTCTTTGATTGCAGCAAAGCCGAGCGGATCCTCGGCTGGATCCATGAGGATGATCGCCATGCGCATTCGTGACATCAAATCCTACCCTGTTTGGGTGGGCAACCGCAATCAACTGATCGTCAAAGTCGAAACGGATGAAGGCATTTACGGCCTGGGCGAATCAGGTTTAAGTGGACGTGAGCTGGCCGTGATGGGCGCTTTGCAGCATTTTCGCGAGTTCCTAATCGGCAAAGACCCGATGCAGCGCGGACGCATCTGGCAAGAGTTGTATCGCAGCCAATACTTCGAGGGCGGTCGTGTGTTGTTGGCGGCCCAAAGTGCGATCGACATCGCCCTCTACGACATTGTGGGCAAGGCTCTCGGCGTACCCGTATATCAATTGCTGGGAGGCAAACAGCGCAACATTATTCCCTGTTTTGCGACGGCGGCCGGCGAAACGGGCGAGCAAATGCTTGAGAGTGCCGAGCTTCTCTGGTCACATGGCTGGCGCGTTATTCGCACGGGAACGCTACTGCCACGACGGCCCGCGTCGAGCAATCACTTCGAGCCGCGTGAAAGTATTCCTTATACCGCTCAGTGGCTCGTGAAAGTACGCGAGACCCTTGGCAGTGAGCTCACCCTTGGCATCGACTACCACCATCGTCTGTCGATTGCCGAAGCTGCTTCATTTTGCCAACGGCTACCTGCGGGTACGCTTGATTTCCTTGAAGAACCAATCCGTGACGAAGCACCCGAGGCGTACGAGGCGTTGCGGAAGCTGACGAATGTGCCGTTTGCGGTAGGCGAGGAATTTAGCAGCAAGTGGCAGTTTATGCCCTACCTTGAGCGGCACCTCACCGATTACGCACGCGTCGACATTTGTAATGTTGGCGGCTTCACGGAAGCAATGAAAGTTGCCGGGTGGGCTGAAGCCCACTACATCGACCTGATGCCGCACAACCCGCTGGGACCCGTTTGTACGGCAGCAACGATCCATCTCGCGGCAGCGGTCCCCAACTTTGCCTGGCTCGAAGTCCGTGTGACACAAAGCGAAAACCTGTACCAGAGCGCGTCCGCTCTCAACGACGTGGATGCACTCTTTCCTGTACAGCCTCGTTTGGAAGGAACGAGCTTTCCGGTATCGGATGCACCTGGCCTTGGCGTCGAGCTTGACGAAACGTTGGTGAAGTCTCATACCTGGCAGTTCTGGGAAGCACCGCACTGGGAGCGCGTGGACGGTTCAGTTACAAATTGGTAAACGACGTTGAAGCGACCTTGCTCCGGTCGTGCCAATACGTCTCGTATAGAAAGTAGATATGCCAGCCTCAAATCAGCACCGCTTATTTGTCGGCGGATACGCCGCGGCAGACCAACCCGGCATTCGGGCCTACGTCTTTGATGAAGCGACCGCAGAGCTCCGCCCCTGCGGAGCCATCGGAGGCATTGTTAATCCATCATTTCTGGTCGTCCACCCAAATGGACGATGGCTGTACAGCGTCGGCGAGACGCACCGGGAACCGGACGGTGCAGCCGGATCAGTCTGGGCATTTCACTTTGAGCAGCCGGCCGCGTCAGAGCAACTTATGATCGCGCCGCTTAACCAGCAAGCGAGCGGCGGTGACGATCCTTGTCACTTACTGATCGATGGATCAGGACGTTGGCTCATTGTGTCCAATTACAGCAGCGGCAGCGTGGGTGTGCTCCCAATACGTGACGATGGCTCGCTCGGCGCCATGACCGATCACGTGCAGCACATTGGGCGCAGCGCGCATGAGCAACGGCAAGAAGGCCCGCACGCCCACTCCGCGGTCATGACCCCTGATCAGCGTTTCGTTATCGTGGCCGACCTTGGGATTGACCAGCTTGTGTTTTACGCCTTCGACGCAGCGCTGGGTAAGCTAACCGCACACGGGCATTCCTCTACGCGGCCGGGAGCCGGACCACGCCACATGGTCTTTCATCCCGACGGGCAGCACCTCTTTGTGGCGAATGAGCTGGACAGTACGCTTGACAGCTATGCCTATGATCGTCTTACCGGTACGCTGCGCCCAGTCCAAACACTGCCGACCATTCCCACCGGTACGCAAGCGAACCAAGTCGCGGATATCCATGTGGATGCAGCTGGAAAGCGGGTGTACGTGTCCAATCGTGGACACAACAGTATCGCCGTCTTTGACGTCAATCATGCGGGAGCATTAACTCCTGTTATGGTTGCACCCTGCGGCGGGAATTGGCCACGCAATTTTGCAATCACCCCCGGCGGCACGAGCATGGTTGTAGCAAATCAGTATAGTGGCGACGTGAGTGTCCTGCCGTTAGATAGTGGAACAAGCGCGCTTGGTGCGCCGGTTGCACAGATTGACGTACCCCAGGCCTCGTGTGTGCAATTCTTAACAACGTATGACTAAACAACAGCCTACAACTCGCTTTGACATGACCAGCCTCGGCGAAACGATGCTACGCATGAGCGTGCCGATTGGTGAGCGCTTGGACAATGCGCGTGAGCTGGCAGTCGAGGTAGGTGGAGCCGAAAGTAATGTATGTGTCGCGCTAGCACGCCTGGGTCACCGCTGCGGCTGGGTCAGCCGGTTGCCCGATCACGCGCTTGGAACAGCTGTTCTGCGCACGCTGCGTGCGGATGGAGTGGATGTTACAGCGGTGAAGCGTGTGCCAGGCGAACGCGTGGGAACGTACTTTATTGAGTATGCGACCGCGCCGCGCTCGATCCAGGTCATTTATGATCGCGCCGATTCGGCCGCATCGCGTTTGGCCGTCGACGATATCGACTGGAATTACCTGCTCGATACGCACGTGCTCCACTTAACGGGCATTACCGCAGCACTGAGCGCTAGCTGTTATGATCTCATAGTAGAGGCCATCAGCCGAGCACGCGCGGCCGGAGTGACCATTAGCTTCGACGTTAATTACCGTGCCAAGCTTTGGGACGCGGCCCAGGCGGGCGAACGGCTCCGCCCGCTCATTGCGGAGGCTGATATTCTATTCTGTAAAAGCACGGATGCTGCGCTGCTTTTTGGGTGCCAAGGTGAGCGGCAAGAATTGATGACCAGTCTACAATCGCTAACACGTGCCCAGGCGGTATTCTGTACGTTTGGCGAGCAGGGCGCAGCGCTGCTGCAGGAAAGCAAGGTTGTCGCCGAGCCGGCCATTCCGACGCCAATCGTCGATCGTATTGGCAGCGGCGATGCCTTTGCCGCAGGCGTGTTGGATGGATTCCTAGCGGGCGATTTGGGTGTCGGCCTGCGCCATGGCGTCGCACTTGCGTCAATCGCGCTCTCGCAGCATGGCGATCGGGTGCTGTCATCGCGAGCAGAGCTGAACGCAGTGGTAGCGCAGGAGCGGCGTGACGTCGCGCGTTAAGGCGTACCGAGTGGGCAGATCAAGGTCGGCCTACCCAGGTACTCGCGGAAAGCGGAGCATATGAAACCGATTGAACAAATCCTCGCAACTAAGATTGTGGCGATCATTCGGCTTGCGGATTACGCCCGCGCAGTCGACGTCGCAAAAGCGCTTGTCGCGGGTGGGATCAACGTGATGGAATTCACGTTAACCGGCAAAGGTGCCATCGAAGCGATCGGAGCCGTCCGAGACGCACTCGGGGATGCGGCATGTGTCGGTGTCGGAACGGTACTCCGAGCGGAAGAAGTGCACGTGTCAATTGAGGCGGGCGCTCAGTTTGTGGTGACGCCAGTTCTGCGCAAGGAAGTCATTGCCGCGAGTGTCAATCGCAACACGCTGGTTATCAGCGGCAGCTTCACGCCTACCGAGCTGCTGGACGCATACGAGGCTGGTTCCGAGCTCGTTAAGCTATTCCCAGCTCAGCTAGGCGGGCCGCGCTACCTTAAGGATGTGCTCGCTCCATTGCCCTTCCTCAAGGTCGTGCCGACTGGTGGTGTCGGCGCCGAGAATGCGCGGGAGTACCTCGCGGCGGGCGCAGTTGCAGTGGGAATTGGAGGTTCGTTAGTATCAAACAAAGCAGTTGCTGCCGGCGACTTTGGGCAAATCACTGCGACTGCCAGAGCATGTGTTGCCGCCGTGCAACCAGAGGACTAGTGCCAAGCGAATTCTCGGCGATGTCATGGACAAACGTGTTATGTACAGCAAGCCCCTTGGGTCATCTCGACGACCGCTCTGTAAACAGAGTGCCCGCTGGACATGGAGCAAGATCGGCGGCCGTTGCTGCCTGGTATCCGCCGTTATTCTTCCGGAACACGCCCAGAACGACGTAGGGCCGGCTCTACGGCGTTAGCACAATCTTGCCGAACTGCTCACCGTCTTCGAGTGCACGATGCGCGGCTTGGATCTCCGCCAATGGGAGAACCCGATCGACGACTGGCTGTAGCTTGCGCTCCCAGAAAACCAAGTGCATAACGGTGTTGAACTCTTGACGGTTGGACATGGTGGCGCCGAGGATGTGGTACTGGTTCCAAAAGAGTGGGCGAAGATCCATTTGCACGTGGGGGCCGCTCGTCGCGCCATATACCACGACGTAGCCACCTTTCGCAACCGATCGCAGGGCACGGGCCCAGGTAACCTCGCCGACGTTCTCGAGCACCACATCAACACCACGGCGGTTGGTCATCGCACGTAGCTCTTTGGCAAAATCCGCAGTGCTATCGAGCACCTCGTCCGCACCGAGCTCACGAGCCCGCTCGCGCTTCGCCCCATCGCGTGAGGCCGCATAGACTTTGGCGCCTGCCAGGCGGGCAATTTGGATTGCGGCACTCGCGACCCCACCACCCGCGCCGAGGATCAGCACCGTTTGGCCCGCCCGCAATCGACCTTGGGTTATCAATGCGCGCCAGGCGGTCATGTACACCAACGGCGCTGCAGCGGCTGGCTCAAAGGGATAATCGTCGGGGATGCGGAATAAGTTCGCGCTTGGGACAACAATGTACTCAGCCATTCCCCCCGTGGTATGCTCACCGATGATCTGGTACTTGACGCACAGGCTCTCCTCGCCCGCGACGCAGAACTCGCACACGCCGCACCACAAGGAGGGATTGACCACGACTCGCTGACCCTCGCGCCAACCCTCCACCGCTGCGCCGAGCGCCTCCACTTCACCCGCGATGTCGGAGCCACCAATATGCGGAAAGTTAAGATTGATACCGGGGATGCCTTGGCGTACGAACAGGTCGAGGTGATTGAGCGCGACGGCACGCACTCGGATGAGCACGTCATGCGGGCCAAGTGCCGGCGCAGGCATATCCGTGTATTCCAGATTCTCGATCGGCCCATGTTGTCGAAAGATAGCCGCCTTCATGCATCCTCCCGCAATTAGCTAT
Organism: bacterium; assembly: GCA_016781525.1. Taxonomy (GTDB): domain Bacteria; phylum Chloroflexota; class Chloroflexia; order Chloroflexales; family Kallotenuaceae; genus LB3-1. Next base: position 29,034 of record JADDQE010000103.1, read on the forward strand.
CAGGCTTCTGCTGTCAGTTGCCAAGCTTCAGGCATCAGTCGTCAGACTTCACGCATCACCCGCCGGCCTTTTGTTCTCTGCTCTTGGTCCTCTGGCTCCCTCACTCCTCCCTCCGGCGACCGACAAATCCGGCCAGTGCTCGTGATCGCCCGTCTTCTTCAACGATGCCCTCGTCATATTCCAGCTGCTCAAGCATCGGGAAAAGGGTTGGCAGCTCGCCTGACTTCAACAGCAGTGCCTCGGAGCGCGGACCGCCCTCGTACGCGCGCTGCGCGACGGTGAACGTCTCGTAGATTAAGGTGCCGCCTGGCCGCAAGGCAGACGCCAGCAGGGGACAGAGCCCCCGATCAAGGAAGCGGAACACACAGATCAGATCGAAACGCGCGAGGGGCAGCGCCCAGGTCGTCAAGTCAACGGCGACGAGATCAACCGAGAGGCTTCTTTGGCGCGCCACACGCTGAGCGATATGGAGCCCAACGGGCGATATATCGACGCCCAGTACCTGCCAGCCCTGTTCCGCCAGCGGCAACGTATTCCGCCCAGCGCCGCAGGCAACGTCCAGCGCGTGCCCCGGGCGCAGCCGCCGAAGCCACCGCAACAGCAGGCTCGAGGGCAGGCGCTCCTGATATGCATCACGGTAGCGCGTATCCCAGTGTAGACGATGTGGATGCGGCTCTATTTTGGGGCTTGTCAAGACCCGCTCCTGTTTGATAGTATGGATCGTATCAACGAGCAGTCTAGGCCCCTTGTCAAGCCGCGCCACTGGTGCGGCTACACTACGACCGCCAACACGCTCATTCTGTCCGTCGACACCCTGCACGTCCCGGCTTTCAACCAAGCCGCAGGTTCTGCGTCATGCTCATCATGGTCGCAGCCCGCGCTGTGACCAGCGAAGATCAAAAAGGATACCGCCATGAGCCAGAGCCTGTCCGCCTACCTCGACGAAGCGCCGTCGCTCGACGAGATTTCTGCCGAACTCCTACACCTTGGTCTAAGCTACCGCCATACCTTGCCGGCGGATGACCGCTGGCGCTATCCGCTGCACGTTTTCGGCGTCGGTGACCTGCGGGTGGTCTATCATCAGGGCGACCCCGACAAGTCAAAGGCGGTCGTAAGCACCACGGTGCGCCGGGGTGATACGCCAATCGGCGCGACTCAGCTCCGCTTGGTGAGCACCCTTGTCGTCAAGCGGTGGGGTGGTGAGGTCTACGACCCGCAGTCCAAACGGCGCCTTGCGCTGAACTAGCGGTCAACAGCCAGCTGAGGTGTGGAGCGCAAGGATGGAGCTCCACGATACCTTTGGAGCGCGTGATGCATTCAGCTCACCGCCGCTTTATGTTGCTCCGCTCAGCGCTGCTATGCTGGCCGTCCTGGTGTTGCCAATCGCCGGTGCAGTGGGACCGAGGTAACACTTGTGGACTTCGCCTACCAGCCCTCGACGATTGCGATAAGCGTGGGTGATCCTGTCTCCTGGACCAACCACGACTCAGCACCCCATGCCGTCAGCTTTGACACGATACCCGTCGCGTCCCCGATCCTCGTCCAAGGAGGGGTTTTTGCGCACACATTCACCGCTCCTGGCACCTTCGCCTACCACTGCCAGCTCCACCCAGCCATGCGCGCGACAGTGACGGTTACCAACCCTGACCTTTCCCGCCGGGCCTGGCTACCCTTCGCGCAGAATTAAGCTGCTGGTACAGACCCGGGGCAAAGCTCGGGTACAATAGCTGCGGCGTAGTCCCTGATAGTCCATAGAAAGTCGGCCCGCCCCCCGTAAGGAAGACACGCACCCATGCCCGTCCGGATACTAATCTCGTGCCTGCTACCGTTGGTATTCGTGTTCCACCTTGCGCTTCGCCCTGCAGTTGGCAATGAGCTTGCCGCTTCGCCCAGCGTCACAGCTGCGAGCACAATCAACTACAGCGCCGCGATGCGCCCGGCATTTGCCGGCGATGCGCAGCGCAGCGACCTTCCCGAGTATGCGCTTGACCTTGTGGTTGATCCTAGGACCCGTAAGCTCACGGGAGCCATGCAGCTGACCTTCAAGAACACGACGGGCGTGAAGCTCCAGGATGTCGTGCTCCGACTGTATCCCCAGTTCCCGCCGGATATCTTTGGCGATGGTGGCAACGTGAGGATGGAAGTGCGTGGCATTGTGGTGCAAGGCGTACCGGCCAAAGCTAGCGCCGAAGCTCGTGGGACAGCCCTCCGGCTCCCGCTGCCGGCGCCCATTCAGCCGCACGAAACCATCTCGCTAAGCCTGCGCTACAGCGCGAACATCGTCGCGTGGCAAAAAGGCGAAGGCACTTTTCCGCTGCCCTCGTACTACCCAATGCTCGCCGCCTGGGATGGTGGCTGGCGCACCGACGTAACGCGCTTTCCAGACCGGGTCTACGCTCAGGCGGCACTCTACCGAACACGTATTACCGTGCCCCAAGGCTGGACGGCGACTACCAGCGGCAGCACCATCGCCACAACAGCCCAAGGCACTAGCGTCACCTACACCGCGGTAACAGGGCCGATCCGTGAGTTTGCCTTTAGCATCGGACAATTTGCGAGCGCACGCGCGCGCCACGACGATGTCGAGATTGTCGTGTGGCATCGCAAAGGGGCTGGACTTGACGCAGCCGCCGCACAGATGGCCCGACACGCGGCGGCCTCAATCGCGACCTTTGACGCGCGACTAGGCCGCTACCCTTACCGCGAGCTTGAGTTCCACCTGATCAACGCCAAGCGCGGCTTTGATATCGGCGCGGAGTTCCCCGGCTTAGTCGTGGTGCTGCTAAACGGTCGCTACACCGACGATACTCGCTTTGTGACGGCGCATGAGGTCGCGCACCAGTGGTTCTACGGCGTTGTCGGCAACGACATTTACAACGAGCCGTGGCTTGACGAAGCATTTGCTCAGTACGCAGCCACGCTTGTCGAGGAACAGTGGGGCGGCAAAGCGGCCGCCGACGCGGTCCGCAACCGCCACATTGCGCGGCTGGCGAACCGGACACGTTTGCCGGCCGGCCTCGCCATTACCGATTATGGTAAGTGGAACACCTACTACGCTGCTGTCTATGGACGTGGCGCTCAGTTCCTGCAGACACTGCGCAGCGAGATCGGCGACGAGGCCTTCTTCGCCGGCCTGCAACGCTATTACTCCGAGCACAAGTACGGTATTGCCCGCAGTTCCGACGTACGGGCTGCATTCGAGCGCAGCAGTGGACGCCAGCTGGACGACCTGTTTGATCGGTGGGTCGGTCGCTGACAAGCCTGGGCGATGCGGGAGAACCCGCATCGCCCACCCGAAATGAACCCCTGGCCATCCCCTTCTCCACGCCCCTTAAGTAGCACTAAGGTCACGTTGTTGGCGGGCGTCACAATTTTTATACTGCGCTGAGACACACGCCGCCCAGCTGCTCCTGTCGTGAGCTTGAGCACGCAGGCCAGACCAGCACATATCGACCTGTTATGTCACTAAGGGGATCCCGCATGCGCTTTCTTCTGGATCAGCGATCCTACGATGACCTGCTCGCCCGCAACGACCACACTCCAGACTGCTATGTCCGCCCTGGCGAATATCTGCATCACATGTACGTCGACGGCGTGAAGTATGTCGTCGCCCGGGCCGTCTACGATGGCATCAAGGATGCCCGCGCCAAGGACGACCACGAGGCCTACCGACACCTCAACATGCACAAGCAGCAGCTCGACATCCTGGTTGCCGATGCCCAGCGCAACGGCACCCTGAACGGGGCCCGGATGCTTGGCAGCCCGCTTCCGAGCGATGACGCGGAAAAGAGCTCCGGCAACTCCTTCGTACCGCCGCTGCCGCTGCGGGTCGAAGAGACGGGCCTGAACAAATCGTTCATTCAGGACCTGATCCTTCGCTTTATCTATAGCCGCACACGAGCCGCGGGCATGGAGATCGCCAATGAGCTCGGCCTGTACTACAGCGTGATCGATCCGCTGCTGCAAGAGCTGCGCGGAGCCGACTTCGTGGACATCGCGGGTCAGCGCGGTTTCGGCGATACAAACTACGAGTATATGTTGACGCCGCGCGGCACCCAGGCGGCAGTTGACGCGATGAGCAAGACGCAGTACAGCGGCCCGGCCCCGGTGCCCTTTCAAGCATATTTGGACTCGGTCAAGGCCCAGACGATCAAGAACATGGTGGTTACCCGCCGCAACATCCGGCGGGCATTTAGCGACCTGATCATTAACGACGCAGTACTCAATGAGATTGGACCGGCGGTTAACTCAGCCTCGTCAATCTTTCTCTTTGGCTATCCCGGTAATGGCAAGACCAGTATCGCCGAGCGCATCACGCGGTTGATGGGCGACCACATCTATCTGCCCTACGCGGTTGAGGCCGGCGGTCAGATCATTAAGCTCTACGACAACATCGTCCACGAGCTTGCGCCTGAGCCTGTGGACGAGGACGTCCAGTACGACACGCGCTGGGCGCGCATCAAGCGACCGGTCGTGGTCGTCGGCGGCGAGCTAACACTGCCCATGCTGGACCTAACCTACAACACGGCTGCTAAGTTCTACGAGGCGCCATTCCAGATGAAGGCGAACGGTGGCATCTTCCTGATCGACGACTTCGGCCGCCAGCAGTGCCGTCCAATGGACTTGCTCAACCGATGGATCGTGCCGCTTGAAAAGCGCTATGATTATCTGACCACCGTCACCGGCAAGAAGATGGAAATCCCCTTCGACCAGCTGCTGATCTTCTCGACCAACCTCGACCCGAACCAGCTCGCCGACGAGGCGTTCCTACGCCGTATCAAGTTCAAGATCGAGGTGCGCGACCCCGACGAGTCGCAGTGGCGCCAAATCTGGGGCTTTGTCTGCAAGAGCCGCAAGGTGGAGCTGGACCAGAAGGGCCTCGACTACCTAGTAGACAAATGGTACAAGCCCTTCGAGCGTCCGTTCCGCATGTGCCAGCCGCGCGACATCCTTGATCAGATGATCAGCATCTCAAAATACAACATGGAGCCACCCACCTTTAGCCCGGACCTACTCGATGCCGCCTGCGCTTCTTATTTCGTCAGCAAGGAAGCCAAGAACTTCGGTGCGAAAGTACGGTTGGAGTAAAGCACCCGGTGCCCAATCGTTCGCTGCCGATCCCAAGAGGGCAGCTCGGTCAGAGCCAGATGGACGCCTCCAGAGCAACAGCTTTGGAGGCGGATCAACAAGCGGGGGTGACGCCAAGGATTGTTCTTGGCGTCACCCCCGCCGCGTGTTCTACGGCCCTCGATACCTATTGCTTCCGCCGCGCTCGCTCCTTTGCCGCCCGCAGTCTAGCCATAGGATCATCAGCTGCCCCTGGCTCAACTACCTCGCGCGTCTCGGATGGCGCCGGCCGCTCAACTGGTGGGGAGGCGCGCCAGCTGGGTACAGCCTGGGTTTCTTGTGCCACGCTCACGGGTGGCTCGGCTTCATTACGTCGCGCTCCACGTGTCGCCGCACGCGCTTTGGCGCGCTGCAGATCGCCGAGCACAGGGGATGGAGCACTTTGCTGAGCTTTACGTGCGGCGAGGCGGCCGGATGCCCACACGCCGGCTTCCACAAAGTCTCGGCGACGTAGACCAAGCCGACGGACTGCGATATCGAGAGGTAGCAGCAGGGCAGCAAGCAACATCAGCGGCAGACTAATCTCCTGCGCGCGTCGCACTGCTGCCAGGTTATGCTCGAAGACGCCAGCCGGAGTTTCAAGCAGTTGACCGCCGGTCTCGGCTGCGATGTTGGCAAGCAGCGCCGGGTTTGCCTGCTGCTGCCGGTACTCGGGAGAATATGGCACAACGAGGCCGACCATTTGGGTTCCAGCTGGCTGCCCGTTGTTTTGTCCATTGAGCTGCACCAGGTACGAGCCCGTCGACGGGCTGGGAATCGACGCCTGGAACTGCCCTGGGCCGACCTGCCGCAAGGTCACCTGTTGATCCGAGCCATCTTGCCCGATCAATGTCGCAGTCAGTGTCGCGTCCGTCAGCGGCTTGCCGTCTTTATCCTTCGCCTCGGCGCTGATAACGGCCTGGGTACCCTCGACGCGCGCCTGGGCGTTAAGCGCGTTTTCCACGTCGCGCGGCACCGTCCAGCCGACCAGCTGTGCGGCAAATGTGCCAAAATCCTCCCACCGCACCAGGTCACTAGCCCACTGGCCCTTCATATCTGAGGTCCAGGCGACGGCCCGCCCCAGACCATGCTGCCACTGGGCAAGTACGGGGTCGCCCTGTGGCGAGCGAAGGATCAGCTGAGCCGCATTTTTGAGCTCAGTGCCATTGTAGCCATAGAGTGAGGGCCAGCCCTGGTCGGTGAGGCCGCGCATGATCGGCGAGTCGCCGACCAGCGTAGGCACAAACTGCTCCTCGATCAGGTACGAGCCGACGGTTTTGACGGTCTCGTCGACAAAGACCTGCGGCACATCCTCCATATTGGCGACGGGATAGTATCGTCCACCGCCGCGCTCGGCGAGCTCCTCGAGGTAGGGTGCCGAGCCACCGCCCGCCGCGACCGTCGAGAGCGTAATCCCCTCAGCCCGCAGCTGCTCCGCAATGTCCGTCTGATTTCCACCAGACGACCAGCCGTCAGTCAGCAGAATCACGTGCTTGACCTTTGCTTCCGTCTTCTCCAGCGCCTCCTTAGCTGCCAGGAGGCCGCCGCGGACGTTGGTTTGGCCGTTTGCCGCGACCGGAGACAGGGCCTGCTCGATCTCGGCGAGGCTAGGAACACGGTTCACGTCGACGGCCCAGCGCGGCACATCGTCGAAGGCCACGACGCCGAGCTTATCATCGGGTTGGAGCAGCGCGCTGGCCTGAAGCACAGCCTCCTTGGCAATATCGACCTTGACCACGCCGCCGGCTGGCTGCCCACCACCCCGCTCCGGATCGTTACAGTGACACGCGGCCATCGAGCCCGACTTATCGATCACAAAGACGATTGCAACGTCGGGCCGTCGATTCTTGTCCTTGACTTCCATATCAACCGGCAGAGCTGCCTCGATCGGGGTCTTGTTATAGCCACCCATGCCATACGCGCGATCACCACCGAGCATTACCAGGCCGCGACCCAAGTCACGCACATACGCTGGAAGGAGCTTCATCGCGGAATTTGGCAGGCGCGCCGCGGGCACATTGGCCAGCACCACCGCGTCGTAGCTACCGAGCTCGGCCAGATTCGTCGGCATCGCATCCGGAGCCACTACCAGCGGGTTCATCTGCGCCCCTTCGAGAGCCGTCGCCACATTGCTAGCCTCACCAGGCTTTCCCTCGATAATCAGCACACGTGGCTCGCCTTGCACATCGACCAGGGCGCCCGACTGGTTGTTCTGACGTCGCGTATCGTCCGCAACCTCGACCTCGGCGCTGTAGCGGACGAAACCATCGGCCTCGGCCTCAATCGGAAACTGAAAGGTCTGCCGGCCGGGCTTGAGGTCGACCTGCTGCTCCACCACGACCTGGGAGCCCGAACGAACCCGGATTGTCGCTTGTGTCGCCACACTCGCTTCGACCGCGACGTCCAGCGGAATCGTCTGCCCTTTGCGTACGGTGGCGGGTGCCCGCAAATCCGACAGCTGAACCAGGTCGTTGGTTGCTTCGCCGAGCGCCACTACCTCGACCGGCACATTACGAGCTCGGGCGAGATCCAGGGCCGTGCGAATATCGCCTGCGTTCTCTCCGCCATCCGAGAGCAAGACCAGCCGCTTTTGTGTGTCGGCCGGCAGCAGTGCCAAACCTAGTGTTACCGCCTCGCCGATGTTCGTTCGAGTTGTCACCGGCGCGGATTGAATTCGGCGCAGGCCTTGCTCCTCCGAAGGTGCTCGCTCTACCAAGGCGTTACCGCCGAAAGCGACGATCGCCGCTTTGTCGCCGTCGGGCATGGTGCGCAGTGCTGCCTGGATGAACTGCTCCGCACGGGTCCGTTCCTCAGGCGATACCGAGTCCGAGCTATCAACCAGAAAGACCGTGGTCAGCTGATCGACACGACGGACGATTTGTGTTCCGGCAAGGGCCCCGACCAGCGACAAGAAAATTAGACCGCGCAGGATCAGACTGCCCCAGAAGCGAGCCGGCGCGAGCCGTCTTGGGGCCAGCACCGCTAGGAGCAGCAGCGGCACGACAAGCAAGAGGAGCCACAGCGCCGAGGGATATATGAATGTCGCAAACATAGCTGTTCAGCTCCACCGTAGGGACGTTACAAAGGCTTGGGCATCGAGCCGCTGCCAAGGATTCAAGCTACACGCAGGCTGCACGCGCGCACAAAGCTCATCGCCACTCATGGCTTTCGAGCATCCGGCTCGGTCGGCCGCTCTACCACGCTGCGTCGCGACCGCCGCCAGTCGTATTGGCTACCCCCCGCTACAGATCCTGAAGAAGCAGACGACGGTGTGTGCCCCTTTGTTCCCGCTGCTTCATTCTTGCTCGCGGCTGCCAGCTGCTTGGTCTGAGCGCGCCGCTGAAGCAGCCGCTCCGAGCTAGGCCGAGGAGGACCTCCGGCTCGAGCACGCGTCCAAAGCTCGACCGCTTGCGGGCGCGGCACCAGCAGCCGGCGCACCGCAATATCGATCGGCCATAGCAGCGCGGCGAGCCAGAGTAAAGGCCAGGTCAGCGGCTGTGAGCGTCGCGTCGCAGCGGGAGGAGTATCCCACACCTGCTCGACAAGCAGATCCACGCGACCACCGGTCCTTTGTGCAAGCGTGTTGAGCAGGGCCAGATTGCCGTCTCGCTGCAGGTACTCAGACGACGGCGGCACGACCGCGCCTGTGTGAACCACGCCGAGCGGCGCTCCATCGCCGCCCTTGACGACGACCTGTGCCTGATAAACTCCCGGCTCGGGCAACGACATCGTCCCTCGATAGCGCCCGGGCTCCACCTCGAAGAGCGGCACCTCTTGCGCACGCCCGTCAGCGCCGACCACACGTCCGGTCGCCCTGAGTCCGGTCCGCGGGCGGGCGTCGGTCTGTTCTGCTCGCAGATCGAGTGCGAGCGCAGTGCCTTCGACCCCCGAGCTAGCCTCAAAGCCCTCTGGACTTGGCGCAGGGAGCAGTCCGCCCACGAGCTGTGCGGCAAAGCGGCCAAAGCCGTCCCACTCGACCCAGTGCTTGGCCCACTGGCCCTGCATGTCGGGCGTCCACGCCGCAGCACGACCTAACCCGTGTTGCCACTGTGCCAGGATCGGGTCGTCCTCGTCGGACTGCAAGGTCACCTGAGCCGTATCTTTCGGTGTTACCGCGTTATAGCCCAGCAGCGGCGGCACGGCGCGGAGGTCGCGGACCACAGGTGCAGGAAAGGTAATCACCGGCGTAAACTCTTTCTCGACGATACCACGGCGTGCAATCCGCAACGACTCATCGAAGAAGAGGCGCGGCACGTCGTTGAAGTTTTGCACCTCGTAAAAGCGGCCACCTGTCTCAGACGCAATGGCCTTGAGATGGGGATCGTAGTCGTCGATGCCAACAGTCGACAGGGTAATCCCGGCACTGCGCATGCGCTGAATCACATCGTCGTAATTGCGGTCGGCTTGGCCGTCCGTCAGCAGCACGACATGCTTAACTTTTGCCTGCGCCTGCTCGAGCGCCTGCGTCGCTGCTTCGAGGCCCGGACGCAAATCTGTGCCGCCACCACCGCCGATGCTGCCGAGATCCTCCAGAAACGTATCGACCGCCGGTTTCTTTTGCAGCTCCACCGCCCAGCTAGCCGAGGTATCAAAGGCTACTACGCCGATCTGATCGCGCTCGTCCAGCGTGGCGAAGGCTTGGGCAGCGCCCTCCTTCGCAAGATTTAGCTTCTGCCCGTCCATAGAGCCGGACTCGTCGATCACCAGCACTAGCGCGACATCGGGCTGCACCTTGACACCACGCGTACGCATCGTCACCGGCAGTGCGGCCTCGACCGGCGTATCGAGATAGCCCCCGGCAGCATAGCTATCCTCGCCACCAACCATCAGGAGCCCACGACCAAGCTCCCGGACATATGCCGGCAGCAGCTGCCCCGTACGCTCTGGGAGAGCACGGTACGGTACGTCGACCAGCACGATTACGTCGTATGCGTCCATCCCGATCAGTGAGGTAGGCACTCCATTGGGCGCTACGACCGTAGGATTGAGCTGCGCCGCTCGAAGCGCCGCCTCAAGGTTTGTCGCCCGTCCCGGCGCACCTTCGACCAGCAGCACACGTGGCTGTCCGCGCACCTCGGTAAAACCAAACTGGACATTGTTAGCGCCCACAGTGTCGTCAGGAGCAGCTATCCGTATCTCCCAGGCATGAAATCCTGGAGCCGGCGCGGGCACGGTCACCGGAATCTGGTTGAGACCAGCCTCGAGCTGTACGGCTGTCATCAAAATCCGCTGCCGATCGAGTGACACGATGAGCTGCGCCTCCATAGCGCGGCCGCTACGTGCCTGGACGCTCAGTCGCAGCGACTGGCCCTCACGCGCTCGCGCGGGAGCCACCAGCGTCTCGAGCGCAATATCCTCTGCTGTCGGCGGCCCGACGAGGGCCACCGTCTCGATCGGGATGCGCGACGCCTGTGCAAGGCTGGCTGCATCTAGCGCACGGCCGCGTGTCTCGGCCCCATCGGATAAAAGCACGATGCGTTTACGAGTCTCGCCCGGCAACACCGCCAGCGCCAGCTGAAGTGCCCGCCCAATGTCGGTCTGATCACTCGATGGCAGCGCCGTACTGCGGATGAACTCCCTTTGCTCGGAAGGGGCGCGCTCCACTACGGCGTCAGCGCCAAAGACCACAATCGCCGCTTGGTCGCCTTCCGGCATGTGACGCAAAGCCGCCTGGATATAGGCGTCGGCTTTGGCGCGCGCGGCGGGCGACACCGAATCTGAGTTGTCGACAACAAACACGGCCGTCGTCCGCACGGCACTTGTCACGAGCTGTGCACCCGCGAGCGCCAGCGTCAGCATTACCAGCAGCACGGTACGCAGGACGAGGCTAAGCCAGCGCCGCCAAGAAGCACCACGCCAAGGCCCGCTCAGCCCCAGTAGCCACAGCAGCGGCAGCAGGAGTAGAAGCCACAGGTAGCCTGGCTGGACGAACGAGAAGGGCATCAGCTACGCGCCAGCACGACGCGCAGCACTCCTGCGCGTTCCAGTCCAGCGCTCACGCAGCCAAGCAAGCGCGCTACGCTGATACACAAGCCACTCGACGACCAGCAGAATGAGGGCGATCCACGCCAGCCAGCGCCACAGCTCGGAGCGCCCCGTCCGCTCCTGAGCACTCGCCACCACTCGGCCGCCTGACTGGAACAGGTTGAGCTGCTGACGCGGCTCGACGCGTGACTCCTCGGCGTTCTGCAAATTGACTGCGACCCCGCGTGTCATCGGCTGCGCACCGTCGCGCTCGACCCGCACCGTGTACACCCCGAGCGCATCAGTGTCCGCGTAGACCGCCTGGTTATTTTCAGGTGTAAGCCTTGTCGCTACGCCTGCGGGATTAGTGATGATGACGCTTGTGGCATCCGGCGGGACAGGCACGACAATCGGTTGCCCCGGCTGTAACGCCGCTGCCTCGCCGCCCTGCCCCGGTGCGAGGTAACCGGCGAGGTTTGCCATCAGCACCGGAAAAGCCACTTGCAGCGGAAGATCCGAGCTCTGAAGCGCGAAGGAGAGCACTCCGATGCGCCGGCCGTTTTGCTCGCCGACGAGCAGGAGCGGCCCGCCGTCGCTGTCAATCACCGTGCGGGCCCAGACAGGCTTGCTGATCTGGGCAGCACGCAGCAAATTAATCTCAGACACTGCCACGTTACGCAGGAGCGGCTCGTTGCCGGTCGCTGGCCGTGGCGCCGGAAACTCGATCCCACCGGTCACCGAAAAGAGCTCAGTTGAGCCCAACGGCCCAATAAAAAGCAGGTTGCCTGGCGGCAGCGGCTCAGGCGTGATCCCATCGAGCACCGTTAAGGCAGCGGTATCGGTAAACGTGGTGGTCGTCGTGGGCACCGTCGACACCTGTAGACCCGGCAGCAGCCCAAATGCGGTCTCCAAGAAGCGGTTTCCGTCCGTCATAATCCGAATAGTCGCCTTGTCGGTCCCGACACTGGTAGCCCAAGCCCGGTCGTCGAGCGGGAGCGCATCGTCGCCTTCGAGCCGGGCGCTTGCCTGGCGCACCGTTGCGGGAACCTCCGCGACAATCGACCGATCTTGGCCAGGGTCGAGCGTGAGATCATACGCATTGAACAGCTGGCCGTCGAGCTCGACAATCATCCGCCGCTGGACAGGGGCATTGCCGTAGTTCGTCGCCTGGGCGAACAGAGTCTGACCACCCTGCCCCGGTTGGAGCACGAACGCCGAGATTGCCACATTATCGCCACGCGAGCCGATCGGGAAGAACTGCACTGCAGCTGGCAGCGCCGCTTGATCCGGGATGGAAACCCGACCATCGGAGATAATCGCCACCTCGCTCTCGAACTCGCGCGCTGCGAGTGCTCCAGCCAGAGCTAGTGCCTGACGTAGGTCACTGCCACCGCCATTACGAATCGCGAGGTCTTCGACGGCACGCCGCAGCTCACGTCGATCACTCGAGGCGGATACTGGCACCTCCATCTGGCCGCCGACCGCGATAACTGTTGCACGCCCGCCATCCGGCAGCTGTTCGATCAGGCGGAGCGCCTCGCGTTTTGCGGCTTGCAAGCGCGTGCCGTCCGCGTCGGTCGCCGCCATGCTCGCCGACCGATCAATGATCAGAATCAGGTTTTTGCCAGAAATGCCAGTTGTAAGCAGGTAGGGCCGCGCAAGGGCGAAGATCAGGGCCAGCAGGAGCAAGAGCTGCAGCAGCAGCAACATATTACGGCGCAGCTTCTGCCAGGGAGCATTCGCCTCGACATCACGTACCATGCGCTGCCACAAGAACGTCGACGCGACGACACGCTCCTCACGCCGTAGCTTGAGCAGATACATCGCGATGATTAGGGGAACAAGCGCTGCGAGTCCGAACGCAAGCGGAGCCAGAAAACCCATATGCTGTCCTATCGACGGGGCGATGAGTCCAATATCGTTATGAGCTATAAGACGAACGTCTGGCTTGAAAGTTCCAGGCAACGTCTACCATCCGCTGTTCCATTGTACAGCGCCGAACAGCTTGGGAACAACCGGAAAATGGCTGAGGCGCAGGTGATAGCAGGTGGACGGGCAGCGGCCGGCAAGCTCAGGCCTAGCATTAGCGTGGATTCACGTTGCACTTAGGAAGCCGCCGGCTTTTCCGCAGCATCACGCGGGCGAAAGCGGGCATCCTCGGATGGTCGCGCCGGCGGTACGAGACGCGCTGCGAGACCTGCCGCGAGTGCAACCAGGAGCGCGGCAAGCACAAATGGGAGCCAAGCCGCGTATTCCAGCGCAAAGCCCGCGACGAGCGGACCAATGACGCGGGCCAGGGCAGCGATTGACTGCGAGATCCCAAGCACCTGCCCGCGCTCTTCCGGCGGGCTTTCGCGGCTGATCAGACTATTAGTCGTCGGAGTCGCCATACCCATGCCAAGTGCGACGGGCAGCATCGCCAACAGCAAGACCGGCCAGCTCGCGACGAAGCCAGTCCACACAAAGCCGAGCACACCGAAAACCAGGCCAACCTGAAGTGTTCGCCGCTCGCCAAAGCGCCGCACAATCGGACCGATCCCGCCCCCTTGCAGTAGTACAGCGAGCGCACCCACGTAGGCCAGGAGATATCCGCTTTCTTTCACACCGAAGCCAAACTTCTGATTGGTGAAAAGCGCGAATAGCCCCTGAAAGCCGGACTGGGCCAGATTGAAGAGGAAAAAGATTGCCAGCAACCAGCCAAGTTGTCGATAGCCGAACGCCCGCCGCAGTCCGTCCGCGTCGATGATCCGCGGCCGCCGGCGTATGTTCCGCTTGGCCTCTGGGAGCGACTCCGGCAGCATAAAGATTGTCAATAGCAGCGAGATCAGCGAGATACCCGCCGCGACAAAGGCCGGCAAGTGATAATTCTCACCATGGCTCAGCGCACCGCCGATTGCAGGGCCGAGAATAAAGCCTAGCCCAAAGGCCGCCCCAATCACACCGAAGGCCTTGGCGCGGTCCTTCTCATCAGTCACGTCGCTGATGTACGCCTGGGCGGTCGAAATATTTCCGCCGGAGATGCCATCCAGAATACGCGCCACAAAGAGCAGCGGTAGTGTATTAGCAACGCCGAGCAAAACGAACGAGAGCAAAGTTCCCACTTGGCTGATGATCAGCACCGGCCGACGACCAATGCGATCGGAGAGTGCTCCGAGGTAGGGCGTCGCGACCAGCTGCATCAGCGAATACGACGCGAGCAGCATGCCCGCCACGAAGGGCGACGCACCAAAGTGCGCGGCGTATAGGGGAAGAAGCGGCAGAATAATTCCAAAGCCGAGGAGCCCAACAAAGACAATCAGAAATATAGGAAACAGGGGGGAGCCCTGAGCACGCTTCATGTATGCTCCGTCAAGTAAAAATAAGTCAAGACCAAGTATACCATGGCACCATGAGATGGGCCGGCACGTAGTGGCGCCGAAAGCACTTTACGCATGATGGGAAACGTCAGCTCCTACGATGCGCCGGCACGGAGACGGCTTGCACGCCTGCCTGCGCAATAAATCCGTGAGCCAGCGATTTCTTGGCACGGAGCGTGTTATAGCTGTTAGCCTTCAGACTGTAACATGCGAGCACTCTATGCAAAGAGGAGCAAGAAACACCGTGACTATCGCTATTGAAGAACGTTTCGCCGTTCTTTCAGGGTTTCAAGAAGATATATCGCTACAGTATTTGACCGCAGGCGAGGGCATTCCGCTGGTGCTGCTACACGGCGTCGGTGATAGTGCCGAGAGCTGGCGGTCGGTTATCCCCGAGCTCGCACGAACGCATCAGGTCTATGCACCAAGCTTTCCCGGATCGGGCGAGAGCTCGAAGCCCGAGGTTGACTATTCGCCGGCGTACTTAACCGTCGTTCTGCAGCGGTTCCTCGATACGCTTGGGATTGAACGGGCGATCTTCGTCGGCAACTCGCTCGGCGGGCTGGTGGCGACACGACTGGCGCTCAGTACCCCTACAAGGGTGATTGCGCTCGGCCTGGTGGATAGTGCGGGACTTGGGCGGCAGCTTACGCTCGCACTGCGGCTGCAAAACCTGCCGGGCATGGGCACGCTGATTAGCAGCTGGAACAAGACCTCGATCGGCGCCTGGCAGTGGGCCGGGCAAATGGCAGCCTTGTGCTTCAACAATCCAGCACGAGTCCCGCACGAATGGCTTGAGCATGTCGCCGGGCTCGCGCAGCGCGACGGCTACCTCGAGGCAACGGTCGCTCTTGTGCGCAGCGCATCCAATCTTCGTGGGCAGCTGAAGCGTGAAATGGTGCTTGACGACCTGCCTCGCCTAGCAATGCCCACCTTAATCATCTGGGGCGAAAACGACCGAGTGGTTCGAGCGCGGCAAGCCCGGAAGACAGTCACGCGCCTCCCGCAGGGGCAGCTGACGATCATCCCTGATTGCGGCCATCTACCTCAGCTTGAATGTCCGGAGGAGTTTGTCGCTATCCTCAGCCAATTCCTCACTCGCGTCACATCGGCCGCGGACACAGAGCTGACACGAGAAGCGTCTGCATAATCGGAGGTCATACTCGTAGGTCGTAGACACGTAAGCTCGTGAGTCAACCACCGCTTCCGGTAGTCCAGAAGCGGTGGTTGTGCAATGAGCCGGCTGGAGTTTCCAGCGGGCAGCCAAATTTATCGTACGATGTTCCGTCGGCGGAGCAGATTGAGCAGCAGCTCCTCGATCGGATAGCCTGTATCAATCGGGATATAGCTGATACCCCGCGCAGCGCAGTACTCGCCAACCTCTTCCCGCCAGCTTTCGAGACTTCGCTGGTAGCGCTGAAGCAGGTCGAGATCCGCAGTCAGATCGACATGTGGCCCGCCCTCCGCATCGACCAGCCGTATATCGCCCTCCAGCTCCGGCTCGAGCTCCTGGGGTGCTAGCACATGCAGCACCGTAATTTCGAATCGGCGGGATAGCAGCGCTTGCAATCCGGCCTGCCACTCCTCGTCCATTAAGTCTGAGCAGAGCAGCAACGGTCCAGGATTGCGCGCGGCTTGCGCATAGCGCTTGCAAACCGCCGCAAAATGCGTGGCCGCACCGGGCTTGATGTCGCTGAGGAAGGAGAAGAGTGGAACGACTCCGCGCTTCGAGCGCTGCGGCGGCATCTTGAGCTCGCGTTCCTGACCGAAGGCGGTGAGCGTGATGCGATCGAGGTTCGAGAGCGCGATGTAGCCGATTGCCCCCGCCGCGCGCTTCGCGTAGAGCAGCTTGTTGGGCTCGCCCCAGTCCATCGAGCGGCTGGTGTCGACCAAGAGATGGACGGTAAGCTCCTCCTCGGCGACAAAGAGCTTGAGAAAGAAGCGCTCCATGCGCGCGTACAAGTTCCAATCGATCTGCCGGAAGTCATCACCAGCGACATAGGGCTTAAAGTCGGCAAATTCGACGGACGGGCCGCGCTTGGGACTCCGGCGCTCACCCTGAAGCTCGCCCGCCACGGCGCGCTTAGTAATTAACGCCAGCCGATCCAGCTTGGCCAAAAATTCCGGATCAAACAAACGCCCGGCGGTCGGTGCAGAGGTCATTGTCGCTTCCCGCCGCTGTCGTAGATTGGCTTCCACCTTCGTAGCGAGCACGCTCGACAGGAGCCAGCCTGACAACGCGCTAGGCCTCCTCTTTAACCGCTTCCACAATGCCACGCACCACGTCGTCGTTTCCTATGCCTTCGGCCTGCGCCTCAAAGTTAAGGATGACACGGTGGCGCAACGCCGGCAGCGCAGCCTGCTTCAGGTCGGCAAATGCGACATTGTAGCGACCGTCGAGCAGCGCCAAGATCTTACCCGCCAAAATCAACGTCTGCATACCGCGGGGTGACGCCCCATATCGCACATACTGCCGCGCGACATTTGGAGCGCCCTTGCTGTCGGGATGCGTCGCTGAGACAAGTCGAGCGGCATAGTTCAATACATGGGAGGCGATCGGCACCTCACGTGCCAGCGCCTGCATCTGTTGGATCGTCGGACCGTTAACTACTCGGCGCGGCTGTGGAGCATTCAAGCTTGTGGTGCGGTTGGCAATCTCGACCAGATCCTCCGTCGAAGGAAAGGGCACGTCGATCTTGAAGAAAAAGCGGTCGAGCTGCGCCTCTGGCAGGGGATACGTCCCTTCCATCTCAAGCGGGTTTTGCGTCGCCAATACGAAGAAGGGCTGATCGAGCTTATGGATCGTCTTGGCAACCGTTACGGTTCGCTCTTGCATGGCCTCCAGCAGGGCGGACTGCGTCTTCGGGGTTGCGCGGTTGATCTCGTCTGCGAGCACCAGATTCGCGAAGATCGGACCAGGCTCGAAGCGGAATTGTTTCCGACCGGCCTCGTCCTCGGCAATGATCGTCGTCCCGACAATGTCGGCGGGCATCAAGTCTGGCGTGAACTGAATGCGCGAAAAGTGGCAGTCGACCACATCGGCGAGAGTGCGCACCAGCGTAGTCTTTGCCAGGCCGGGAACGCCTTCCAGCAGCGCATTGCCGCCGGCAAGCAGCGTTACCAATGTCAGGCGAATCAGCTCCCGCTGCCCGACGATGACCTTGCTGACCTCATTCTCAATCGCGGTCGCCGCAGCCCGGTATTGCTCCGGGGTGATGGTCGGTGCCGTGCGTACTGCAGTTGTCATGAAAACTCCTTAGAAGGCTTCGGGCTTCACGTCTCAGGAAAAACGTTCCTGAGGCTGAACCTGTAGCCTATTCGTTGTTAGGTGATAGCTCGGAAAAGTAGTCGCGGACGTAGCCCTTGAGGTGCGGCGGTATGGCCGACCGGTCGAGCGCCTCTGCCGCGGCATCGTTATATTCGTTGTAAACCTGCTCGTACGGTACTTGGGCTGCGTTGGCTGCTGCAGGGCCAAACTGTCCCGGGCGTACCTGCTCGGAGCCACTTTGGCCCTGCTGGCCATTGACTTGCTCACCCGGCCCAGCTTGACCCGACGACTGGTAGGGCTGATACACGCTGTCATTGCGGTTCCGGCCGTCGGTAAAGCTTTGGCCCTGCCCGTTCCCGCTCACGTTACCGCTATTGCCGCTGGTCCCGTTACCGAGATTATTCGCGTTAGAACCCCCGCCGCTGCCTTGGCCCTGGCCTTGGCCCTGGCCTTGGCCTTGGCCTTGACCCTGGCCTTGGCCTTGACCCTGACCTTGGCCTTGACCCTGACCTTGGCCTTGACCTTGACCTTGACCTTGACCTTGACCCTGACCTTGACCTTGACCTTGACCTTGACCTTGACCTTGACCTTGCTGACCTTGCTGACCTTGCTGACCTTGCTGACCTT
>JADDQE010000103.1:47476-75763 GCA_016781525.1 bacterium
CTTGCTGACCTTGCTGACCTTGCTGACCTTGCTGACCTTGCTGACCTTGCTGACTTTGTTGGC
This sequence comes from bacterium, assembly GCA_016781525.1. Classification (GTDB taxonomy): domain Bacteria; phylum Chloroflexota; class Chloroflexia; order Chloroflexales; family Kallotenuaceae; genus LB3-1. The sequence goes on from JADDQE010000103.1 coordinate 47,540, forward strand.
CTTGTTGGCCTTGTTGCTGCTGCCCGGCCTGGGCGATCGACTGGCGACCTTCTTGTAGCCGTGACAGCGTCTGCTCACGCGCCTGGTTGTCAGCGAGTTGTTGGTTGGCAGTGTTCGCCGCCTGCGCCGCCTGGTTGAGCTGCTCGCCCGCGGCAGCTGTGTCACCTCTGCGCAGGGCATCCGCCGCCGCCTGCAGGGACCGGGCAACAGACGGATCGGCGTTCGCCAGGTCGCTCGCAGACTGCTCAAGTGCCGAGCCAAGCCGCTGCTGCTGCTCGGGCGAAAGGCGCGCGATCTCTTCCGCAAGTGTTTGAAGCTGCTCATCGGCTTCGCTCGCACGGGCGTTTTGACCGGACTGGCCGCTCTCCTGCTGTAACCGGCGTGCCAGCTGTTCCAGGCCAGCACGTCGAGCATCTGCCTGAGCGTCGAGCCGCTGCTTGAGCTCACTCTCCGCGGTCGAAAGCTTCGCCAGGGCTTCCTCACGAGATTGATTGGTCTGCAGCTGCTGCTTAAGCGCCTCCAGCTCCTTGAGCAAGCGCTCACGCTCGGCGGCTGAAAGCTCCTTGTTCTGCTTAAGTATTTCGGTCTGCTGATCGAGCTTCTTGATGGTTTCTTGTACACTCTGCTGCACTGCGGCGCGCTGCGCCAGGATGCGATCCTGCGGATTAGGCACAAATGTCAGCAACAGCCCAAGCACCAGCGGCACCACGAAATAGGCAACCGAACGGAGATCAAAATTCCAACCAATCTGGCGCGGCTCAACCCGTTGCGCAACTGACAGGGCATCCGCCCGCTGAAGCTGCTCCACCTCGTCCAGGTCCGGCTTAGCTTCAAGCTCCAGTGCGGTAGAGAAGCGTTCGCGCAGGCCCAGCATCAGGTCCGCACGCCGCGCGGCCGCCGGGGGTCCAATGCGCCTCAGCACAAGATAGCCGAGTAGCACGATCAGCCAGATCAGAAGCGGCAGAAGTGACCACAACAACAGGTTCGGGATCGCTATGATCCGGCCGAGCGCTTGCACTAGCACACAGCCCGTGCCCGGGAGCCAAGCGGTGCGTTGCGCCCAGTCGAGCGTGTCGCGCAGGCGCAAACGGCGCTGGATTGGCCGCAGATGCCGGTGCAGATCGAATACAATCGAAGCCATGTTTAACCTCAAGGGCAGTATAGCAGCTTACATAGTGATTATGATGCCTAGACGAGTACGGGCGCCTGAAGGTTCCAGTGGATTCTAGTGGAGTAGGCGCCAGCCTACGAGAGCAGGCGACTGATAGCGGGCTGATGCTGGCTGCGAGCCCTCGAAAGGACAAGCCTCGGGCCACAGGCCATTGACGATAGCCGCAATCGACCCGCGCTGGGCAACCTGATTAAGCCTTCTCCGCGGCAACGGTATGGTACAATCCGCGGCCGTGAGGATCAAATGCCAGGTCTAACTGCATGGCTGCTGCTCGGGATGCTGCTGCTACCAATCGTCGGCGCAGTCACGGCGCGGCTGGTCGGGCAGCACTGGGGGCGAGCCGCGATGCGACTTGTTGCCGGAGCTGCCTTTCTGGGTGCAATCGGCTGCCTGTTGGTGTTACAGCGCAGCCCCGCCGACTCCGGCGGGCTTGGCCAGCTCGGTATCTTCCTGCCCTCACGCGATGTGGTCGTGTCGCGTGACGCCCTTATTGAGTTGCCGACGGCGGCGCTGAGGACTGTGTCCGAGCCAACGGTAACGGCTACGACGATCCCATCGCCAACTCCGGCGCAAACTGCAACGCCAACGGTTGAGCCGACGCTGACGCCAACAGCAACGCCGACAGAAACACCACCACCAACCCCGGCACCGCCGCCCACGGAGGTACCGCCGCCAACAGAAGCGCCGCCACCAACCGCCGCGCCAGCGCCCGCGCCACGCCGGTATGTCGTGGAGAGCGGCGACACGCTCCGTACCATTGCCGCTCAGTTTGATATTTCGGTCGAAGCACTGCTGCGCTACAACGGCTTTTCGCCAGAAGAGGGCGATAGTCTACGTGTGGGTCAAGAGATTTTCATCCCCCCACGATAAGCACATGAAAGACATCGTATTGGTCGGGGAAGGCCCGAGATGATCAAGGTTGTCCAGCGACTGCTGCAAGCATTGCCGCTCGTGGGAATTTTCCTGCTGCTACCCTTGGTAACGACCGTCGCTGATATCCCGTTGACGCGGTCATGGCCGCTACCTCTGCGGCTGGATTCGCTCACCCTGGTCTTTGCCGTCAGCTTGTGTGCTGCTGCGGGGCTACCTGCAGTGCAGGGAGCGCTGCAGAGCGACCACTCATGGCGCAACGTCCTCCAGAGCCTAGCAGCTTTGGTCGTGCTGCTGCCCGCACTCGTCGTTGAGCATCTCATCGCTCTGCCGCTCGCGCTGCTACTCACCGCGATCATCCTCCGCAGCTGGCGCTGGGGTGCAGCGGTTCTCGTGCTCTTAGCCGGGCTGCTGCTGCTCCGTGCAACCGGCGCGCGAAGCTGGTATGCCATCGATAGCGCTCGCGGCTTCAGCCCGCCCATTTTTCTCCTGATACTCACCGCGACCTGCGTCGGCCTGGACTGCTATCCCGCGTCGCTTGCCAACGAGCGCTCCAACGTGCTCCGCTTGCGGTTGCAGCCGGTGTGGCTCCTGCCGCTGCTGCGGACGTACACCTGGGGCCCATGGAGCAGCGGGTGGGCGCTAGCGGCGGTCCTCATTGGGGGTGCGACGACGCTGTGGAGCGCTTACGCCGCCCTGTGGACCGGCAACGATACCAAGCGCAGCGAGCATATCGCGGGAACATGGCTTGGAATGGCGCTCACAACCGCGGGACTGGCCACACCCGTCGGTACCGCAAGCGCACTTTGGCAAGTCGGCGTCTATGGACTCGGCCTTGTGTTACTCCAGCCCGATGCACACGAGCGCAGCCGGGGCGCGCTGTGGGCCGCACCATTCCCACCCGCAGCAGCGTTCAGCGCATGCTGGCTCGCACAGGGAGCGGCCGCAGCCAGCGGGGCCTTCATTCTCGCGGCAATCTTCTGGCTCGCGACGCTCGCGTGCGGGCTTGCGGTGCTGCGCCTCCTAGAGGGCACTTCCTCGCGCTGGTCAGCATCCGATCTCTTGTTGACGGCATGTAGCATTGCGCTAGGATTATTCTCGCCGATTGTGCTTCGATGGCTGATTGTACCCGCAGTGGAGCTGCTGCAGGGCGGCCTAACACCATTTGGCCTGCTCGATATTTGGCCGTGGGTTGGAGTTGCCGCGCTTGACGCGGGACAGCGCCGCGTTGCCGTGCTGCCGTCAATTGCCGTTGCCCTGCTCGCTCTGGTTATGGCAGCGCTCGCATGGCTGCTGGCACGTCTTCTCGGCTGGATGCGGCCGAGCGAAGCGGTTGAGCCACAAAAGGTAATGCCGTGGGACGAGCTACGTAAGCAGGTCTGGTGGGCACGAGGATTCCGGCGGCGTGGATGAGCTACTAGCACTCCTCGGTCGGCACTGGCGGCTGCTTGTGCTCTATCCGGGCGGGCTAACCGCACTCGCTGGCATCGTACTCCTCGGCCTCTTGCTGCGTTCGCGCGCACTTTCAAGCACTGTTGAGCGTCCCAGCCCCTTCGACCTACTCCTCGCGGCACTTTGGCTGTTGTTGATTGCACTGCTTCCACTGCCGCGAACAGGTTGGCCCTACGCACTCGATCTAGCCACATACCTTACGCTGATCGAGCTGCCATTTTGGCTCTATCTGCTGCGACGTGGACTTGCTCGCCTTGACCGGCAAGCCACGGCAATGCTTAATAGCTATCCGCTACTCGCCCTCGCGATGGCCGCCCTTGCGCAAGGGGCGGGCTCATTCGTGGTACACGAGATCAATCGCAGCATCGGTCTGCTGCACTGGGCAGGGGTAGTAGCTTGGGCGATCGCACTGCCCCCGCTGCTCGCGCTTGGGCCATGGCAAACCGGCGAACAGCCCTATCTCGTCACGACGCTCCGGCGCCTGGCGCACATTGTTCTGCTGGTTGCCATTGCGCTGCCGGCGCACGACGATACATCGTATCTTGCCCTGGCAATCGCGTTTACCACCACGGCGCTCCCACTTGCCGCCCTCCACCGCTGGTGGCGGGGCGACGGCTCACGATGGGATGCGTGGCTACCCCGGCTGGTAGCCATACTAGCGTTGCTGATCGCCTTCCTCTCGGGGCAGCAGCTGCTGGTCCGGCTGCGCTAGATTCGGCCGGTGTACACGCTTAGCTCGTCGCTGTTAAGCTGCTCAGTGGCGAGCGGCTCGTGCGCGAGCCAAACCATGCGGCCAGTCTCCTGCTCCCACTGCAGAATCTCGTGCCCGATCGCTGCCGACCAATCCGTCGAGCCCTTGGATACGTTCTCTAGCCAGATGCCTGCTCCGCCCGCCGCTCTCCAGGCGCCAAAAGGAACCGGCTCGCCAGGCTCGAGCTCAAACTGCCAAATGACCTCGGCAACGCCCCGATAGCGGTCAGGATCAACAGCCACAGTCCAAGGCAGGACGAGGAAACAGCGCGGGCTGACACGCCAGTCGTCTTCCACAAGCTCAGCAGCTGAGTAGGCGGCGACGCGGTCGATGTACCCCGGCTGATACGGCAGCCCGCTCCGCCACGACCGCAATCTGCCTGGGTTAGGCGCTTCGTCACAGAGTAGGTATAGATCGATCACTGACGAAGGGTTCCGCTCGATGCACTCAACGAGACTGCCCGTGATCTGCTCGAGGTCGCTGATGTCCATCAGAAGCTCTACATGGCTTGCAAGCTGTGCGACCGCTTGCCTCAGCAGGCCGACTTGCTGGGGCGACGTTAGCCAAAACCGGGTAATCGGTCCTTGCCGCGGAGCGCTGTGCTCTCGAGCATCCAGTGCCGTCCGCCGCGGAAGCGGCACTCCGTCGATCGCATTCGGATCAAGGTCAGCGGCCAGCTTTAGCTCGCGCCGAAGCTGCCGGAGCTCCGGATAGCTGAACCGGTCGGTTGCAAGCACATAGTACGGGGGCCGGTCCTGGTAACGCAGCCCATACTGCTCCGCCTGCTCACGCACCGCCGTAGCGGGCAGCACTTGGAGCGTAAAGACATCGTACGGTCCGAGCTGCTCGCGCTGGATGAAATCAAGGGTCTGGTGCACACCCACCGTGTCGTCTGCGGGCAGGCCGAGAATTACGTCGAGGTACACCTCGATATCATACTGGTAGAGGCGGCGTGTTCCGGCAGCCCATTTCTGGAGATCGGTGCGCCGATGGCTGGCCCGCAGCGCAACGGGATTCGCAGTCTGTAGCCCAACCTCGACAAAGCGCACGTTGGCACGGTCGAGCGCTGCGACAACCTCGTCGGTAAGATGCTCGCCACGCAGCTCCGCGTAGAAGGTCATCCCACGGTCGGCATTCAGCTCGGCCAGCGTGCGCATCAACGGCCAAAAGAGCGGCACGAGATTGAGATTGGCTTCGACAAAATGTACCTTGCTGATGCCACGTGCCCGTGCCCAACCGATCTCGTCAACCACGCGCTCAAGCCCAAAGTAGCGGTTGCCGAGCTTGACACCCATGTTGCGACCGTATAGGCAAAAGCTGCACGCATACGGGCACCAGCGCGACACCTCGATCATTGCCATGCTGCTGGCTGGCGTGTCGAGGTAGCCAAGCAGATAAGGCGAGGGAACGCTCACCAAGTCACTTAGGGCGAGGCGCTCGGCTGTAACATGCAACACGCTGCCACGTCGGTAGGCAATACCGTCGATGGTCGCAAGCCCGTCGTCGGCTGCACCGCTGGTCCAAAAGCGAAGCAGCTCGGCAAAAGTTTGCTCACCCTCGCCGATCACTGCAACATCGACGGCGGGATGCTCCAGCACCCAGGGATTGTCCCGCTGCACCTCGGGCCCGCCTACGACGACCCGTAACTCGGGCAGGCGCTCTTTGACTCGGCGGATGATCTCAAGGCTCCGCTCGCTGTTCCAGGTGTAGAGCGACATGCCGAAAACATCTGGCTGCCGCGCGACAATCTCCTCGACAAGTAAAGCATCGCCGGCGTGGTCGGCCAAGACTCGCGGGAGAATCTCAATCGTCGCATCCTTAAGCAAGCCGCAGGCAAAGGCATACGCTTTGATGTAGCCGAGCGCGAGCGGCACATTGAGCGCGGGGTTATTTGGAACCGGCAGCTGGGTCAGCAAGACGCGCAGCTTCGGCCTGATCTCGATCATCATGATGCAGTAATTTTACCGCAGCGGCTTCACGCTTGTGCCGGTACGGCGAGGCTAATCGATCTTCGTTTTGAGGATGGCCTCCGAGGGCAGGAAGCACCACCCCAGAGCAAAGCAGTAAGGCATCTGAGTGAATTGCGCCGGCCGCTATCACAACAACTGGTGCACAGACCTCCACCGCGTGTTCTTGTCCAGTGCGCACGTCGCAGGCCGTGGCGGCCACACCTGTGAACCCCCGGTTAGCAAGCAGAATTCGATACGCAGGGCCATACCTGTCGCCTCGGCTTTGGAACTATGGAAAAAATCTGTTCGTTGTGCAAGTGCGCTACTCAGGAGCACGTCGCAGTGCGTATAATAGGGTCCTCACCATCCATCTGATACGGAGGAACGAATGTCCGCACCATCAACAGTCCAAGTACCATCCCTGATCGATGCGCTACTGCCCCGCCGCGCTCTCAACAGTTGGAAAGTCGACGCGCTCTTGGTCGTGCTCTTCAGCGTGTTCGTGGCGCTGACTGCCCAGATCAAAATTGAGCTCGGATTCACGCCGGTACCGATTACCGGACAGACCCTTGGCGTTCTCGTGACCGGCGCGCTACTTGGGAGCCGTCGCGGCACGCTCGCCCTGGCACTGTACCTTGTGGAGGGTGCTGTCGGCCTGCCGGTCTTTGCTGGCGGAGCTAGCGGCCTGGCGCGGATCTTCGGACCGACCGGCGGCTATCTACTGGCGTACCCGCTTGCGGCCGGACTTGTCGGGCTCCTGGCGGAGCGCGGCTGGGACCGCACCGTGTGGCGGGCAGGCATCGCAATGTTGATGGGGAACTTGTTGATCTACCTCATCGCCGTACCCTGGCTTAGCTTCTTCGTCGGCAGCATCCAGCTTGCCTTCGCCAAAGGCATGTGGCCGTTCGTGATCGGCGATGCCCTCAAGCTCACGCTGGGTGCACTAGCCCTGCCGGGCGGATGGAAGCTACTTCAGCCACACCACCTCTGAGATGCGCGCGTGACGGGAGTTACCGGCTAGCGTAACTCCCGCTCACCGGGCAGAGGGGCGCGCTACAGAATCTGCGATAAAAAGAGTTTGGTCCGGTCGTGCTGGGGGTTGGTAAAAATATGCTCCGGGCTGCCCTGCTCCACAATCTGTCCCTTGTCGAAAAAGAGCATGCGATCCGCGACTTCGCGCGCGAAGCTCATCTCGTGGGTCACGACCACCAGCGTGATGTCGGAGCGCGCCAGGTCCTTCATGACCTCCAGCACCTCCTTGATCATCTCCGGATCGAGCGCCGAGGTCGGCTCGTCGAAGAGCATGATGCGTGGCTGCATCGCCAGGGCTCGCGCGATCGCCACGCGCTGCTGCTGCCCACCCGAAAGTTGACCGGGGTACTTGAGGGCCTGCTCCTGAATGCCAACGCGCTCAAGCAGCTGGAACGCTGTTGCCTCGGCCTCCTTACGCGTCCGCTTGCGGACCCACATTGGCGCGAGCGTAATATTCTGAAGCACCGTTAGATGCGGAAACAGGTTGAACTGCTGAAAGACCATGCCGGTCTCGCGGCGGATTGCCTCGATGTTGCGTAGATCGTTGGTCATCTCGATCCCATCGACGATAATCTGGCCGCGCTGGTGCTCTTCTAGCCGGTTAATTGTCCGAATAAAGGTCGATTTACCGGAGCCGGATGGACCGAAGACAACCACAACCTCGCCGCGGCGTACAGTTGCGGTGATGCCGTTCAAGACGTGGAAATCGCCGTACCATTTATGGACGTCACGGCAAATAATGATGTCGTCAGATGCCTGCTGTGCGGTCATCGTATGCTCCCCGTAAAACAAATCGCTCTTAGCGGGTTCCCACGCCCAGGCGCGTTTCGAGATGGCGGCTGATTTGCGCGAACGAGAAGCAAAAGATCCAGTAGACCAGGCCGACAAAGAGCAGAACTTCGCGATGAACGCCGTGGGGCACTGTTAGCCAAGCGGGCTGCTCGATCACAATATCCGCGATGCCCAGTAGCTCGGCCAACCCCACAATTGCAACCAGCGATGTATCTTTGAACAAGCTGATAAACTGACCGACGAGCGCGGGAATAACGGCCCGCAGCGCCTGCGGCAGCACGATCAACAGCGTGGTCTGGAAGACGTTGAGGCCGAGCGCCCGCGCCGCCTCAACCTGGCCGTTTGGTATGGATTGCAAGCCGCCGCGCACGTTCTCTGCGAGATAGGCGGCGCTAAAGAGCGTGATGGCTACTAGCACGCGGATCAGGTTGTCCACCCGCACGTTCGCCGGCAAGAAGAGCGGCAGCATGATCATCGCCATGAACAGCACCGTAATCAGCGGCACACCACGGATCAGCTCAATATATCCCACACAAAAGCCCTTAACCACCGGCAGCTTGCTCCGCCGCCCCAGCGCCAGCAGCACCCCCAGCGGAAATGAGGCAATGATGCCCACGACGGCGAGCAGGATCGTCAGCAGCAGGCCGCCCCACAATCCGGTATCTACGTATGGCAGCCCGGGGACGCCGACAAACCCGCGCAACAACACGACCATGATGGCGGGTGAAGCGAACCAGAGGGCAATGGTCAGCCGACGCATATGGTGGCGAGACCGACTTCCCACGATGAAGCCCGCACCAACCAACAATACAAGACCAGCAAGAACTAGCCGTGTTTGCAAGGTGAACGGCATAATCGCCAGCAGGAGTGCGCCAGCCGCCAGGCCCGACGCAATGCTACGCAGGATGCCGCCCCAAACTCCGGCGCTCAAGCCAAAGAGCAGCAGCAGTAACGCCAGACAGATCTGAACGCGCCAGACCTGTTCAGATGGGTAGCGGCCTGTCATCAAAATCTGCAAATTTGTCGGGATGGGCGTCCAAACTGCGGTGGTAAAGGCCCACCCCAACACCTGGTACAGCAACCAAATGACCAGCGCGCCCAGTAGCACAGTGATGAGGCTATTGAGCCAGCCGTTGAATAAGTTACGGCGCAGCCAGTCAAGCGCGTTGACCGAGGAGCCCGGCGGCTTGAGCCGGGAAACAGGAAGCTCTGTAGATGACATGATACCTACCTCTCGACCAGACGCATTCGGCTGTTGTAGATATTCATCAGGAACGATGTCAGCAGGCTCACGCTCAGGTAGCTCACCATCACGAGCAAGATGACCTGCACAGTAGCACCGCTCTGGTTCAGGATCGTGTACGACACACTGAACAGGTCGGCAAAGCCCACTGCAATACCTAGGCTTGAGTTCTTGGTCAAGTTTAGGTACTGATTCGTCATGGGCGGAATCATGATTCGCAGCGCTTGCGGGAAAATCACAAGCCGTAGTGTTTGCAAGGGGCTGAGCCCAAGGGCTTGCGCGGCCTCACGCTGCCCCTTGCTGACCGCCTGAATGCTGCCGCGGACAATCTCCGCGATAAACGCTGCGGTATAAACGACCAGCCCCAGCAGCAGCGCGAAAAACTCGGGAGTGAGCGTCGCACCGCCCCTAAAGCTAAACCCGCCTAGCGTGGGCTGATCGATCCGCAGCGGGCTGTTACCAGTGGTCATGGCCACCACCACACCGCCGATCAGCATTAGCAGAAGAGCAGCCAGAAGAGCGTACGGCAACGCGGCCCCAGGCCGGTCTCTGCGCGCCAGCTGTAGCCGGCGGGCTACGAAAACCGCGACACCGGCTACAACAGCTGCCACTAGCCAGTGTACCCAGGCTCCGTACGTCTCGGTTGCGCGCGGCCACGCGACGACCAGCCCGCGGTTGCTCGCGAGGATAACCCCCTCGATTCCCACGGCATCCCGCACGCGTGGCAGCTTCAGAATTACGGCAACATACCAGAAGAGCAGCTGGACGAGCAGTGGGGTGTTGCGAAAGATTGCGACGTACGTACCGGCGATCGTACGTAGCAGCCAGTTCGACGACAAGCGCCCGATACCAACCAGAACACCAAGCATCGTCGCCAGAATGATCCCAAGCACCGCAATACGCAGGGTGTTGATAACGCCCACGATGAAGGCACGGGCGTACGTATTCTGCGGCCCGTAGGGGATGCTGGTCTCTGAGATAGCGAAGCCGGCGGTCAAGTTCAGAAAGCCAAAGCCCAGCGGAATGTTGGCACGTCGCAGCCCGGCGACCATGTTTGAGTAGAGCGTCCAGAAGACCAGCGCCACAATCAGCACAAAGGCAATCTGTAACAAAACGGCAAGGATTTTGACGTTGCGGTAAAACGGCACAGGCTGATGATTTTCGGCCGAGAACCCTCTACTTGCCATGACCTTACCTTACCAGTGAGGCTGAGAGGGTGGCAATCCCCACCACCCTCTCAACAATCTGCGACTACCGGAACGGAGGCGCGTAGAGCAGGCCGCCATCGGTATAGAGTGCGTTCTGGCCGCGTGGGATGTCAAGTGGGGTCTCAGGGCCAAGGTGGCGGTTATAAATCTCGCCGTAGTTCCCAACCGCCTTGAGCACATCGACCATGAAGTCGTTGTCGAGGCCAAGCCCTGCGCCGAGCTCACCTTCGATGCCGAGCATACGCCGAATCGTCGGGTCTTCCGAGTTCTGGAAGGTGTCGACATTGGCTTGGGTAATTTCTTGTTCCTCGGCGGTGATCAAGCCGTAAACGACCCAGGATACGATATCACGCCACTGCGGATCGCCCTGCAACACCATCGGGGCCAGCGGCTCCTTCGACATCGTCACGTCGAGGATGACGTGCTCGTCGGGGTTTGGCAGGCCAAGCCGCTGCGCGGCCAATCCCGACCTATCGGTGGTGTACCCATCACAGCGACCCTCGGCGTACGCCGCCAAGGTTGCGTCATTGGTATCGAAGACCACGGGCGTGAACTCCACATTGAGGGCCCGGAAGACGTCCGCGAGATTCAGCTCTGTCGTAGTGCCACTCTGAACACAAATTTGCGCACCGCCCATGTCTTCAAGCCGGCTGATGTTTTCTTCCTGACGCACCATCATGCCTTGGCCGTCGTAGAAGTTGACCGGCCCGAAGTCGCCACCATTCGCGGTATCACGAGTCAGCGTCCAGGTCGTGTTGCGAATCAGCACGTCGATCTCACGTGTTTGAAGCGCCGGAAAGCGCGCCGCCGCTTCGAGCGGCCGGAACTCGACCTTGCTCGGATCGCCGAAGACGGCTGCGGCCACTGCCCTGCAGAAGTCCACGTCGAAGCCGACATAGCCACCCGAGGCCTCAACCGAGCTGAAGCCGGCTAAGCCAGGGTTCACACCACAGATCAACGTCCCGCGGTCCCGAATCGTGCGCAAAAACTCGCCGGCATCTGCGGGAGCGATAGCCGCCGCTGAGCCACTTGCGGCCGCAGCAGGCGAAGTCTGCGCCGCGCCGCCCGCCCCGGCTGGGCTTGCTGATGCGGCTGTAGTCGCCGCTGCCGAGGTAGTTGCCGCCGCCGAGGTTTGAGCGGCGCCGCCAGCCGGGGACGACGCTGGACTGGCTCCAGTTGCTGCGCCACTTGCAGCAGTTGAAGCACCGCCGAGACCGCCAGCGATTACCTCTGTCGACGGCGCCGCCGCGGTTTCACCTGCCGCCGAGGTTTCCGTTGTAGTCGGCGCTGCGTTTCCGGCACATGCGCTGAGCATCAGCGTCAATACCAGCATTCCGGCGACCAGGGGAGTCTGCTTGAGCTTCATACGTTCTCCTTACGTATATGCCTTGTATATGATCGAGCGGCGCCGTCGCCGTTACGTAGACGACGGTACCACGCTGCTCAACTGGACGAGATGGACGGTATATGATCGCCGAGTACATGATAGTTGTACGCCGACGAACGAGAATAACGCGTATGGAGCCTCTTTCTGCTTGGGTGGCGATTGTACCATGCTTCGTCAAGTGGCATGTCGGCGGTTAACAAGCCCGGGGGCCTCGAGACGTGAGGGCGACAACAAAGCACTAAGCAGGCTCAGCGGCTAAGATGGTGGGGGCAATTATCAGATTTTCCGTGGGGATATGGAGTGGGCCCAGCCAGATCAGAGCTGAGCCCACCTTCGTGTGAGTGCTTAAAGGCAGAGCTAGTCGGCGGTTGGGACAGCCGGATTGCCCTCGGGGCTAGCGGGTCGCCTCTGCTTAGGGCGAGGCGGCGCCTCGGAAGCATTGAAGCGTGTCATGGCCAGCGTCAGCCCTTCGGTGATCACCGTCTCGACGGCGTCGGCAACTCGCCCATACAGCCCCGGGAGCCTCTCCGTCTGCTCACGGCTCCAGTTGCCAAGTACATAATCCTTGGGATCCTGCCGCCCTTCCGGCCGGCCGATGCCCACCCGCAGCCGTGGGAAGTTTTGCCCGCCGAGGTGTTGAATGATCGAGCGCATCCCATTCTGCCCACCGGCACTGCCGTTAGCTCGTAGCCGAATCGTCTCAAATGGCAGGTCGAGATCATCATAAATGACGAGCAGCTCGACGGCCGGATCAATCTTGTGCCAGCGAACCAACGCCCCAACTGCTTGGCCGCTGTCGTTCATAAATGTCAAGGGCTTTGCGAGAACAATACGCTGCCCACGAATCACACCACTTGCCCACCGCGCCTTATGCTGCTTCTCATTAAAGCGCAGCCCATGCCGGTCTGCCAAGTAATCTACGCACTGAAACCCAACATTGTGCCGATGGCGGGCATATTGCTCGCCCGGGTTTCCTAAGCCGACGATCAGAAACATGCATTCCTCACGCAAAATCTCCACCTAATTGTACCATCGTCGACTTAGGTAAACAGATGGCGGCGAATCAAGCGGCATGGTTCAGGCGTGAACAGCTGAATATTCTTTGAGACGGCCCATTCCTCGTGACTGCGCCACCCAATTTGCCCAATTCATCGTTGAAGGCTATAGTATCGCGGCAGACGCTCCACGCGGAGCGTTTTTGCATGTCACATTCCCATCATCTTCGTTGTATTGACGCGCTCGCAGAGCATTTCTATACTTCGTATGAGGAACACCTTGACCGCAGCCGCTACCATGCGGAGCCGCCCATTCTGGGTCTGGGCCGCGACCGCTTTTGTGCTCGATATTGCCGGCGCGCAGCATGTCTACACGTTGCCGACCGTGATCGCTGCGCTGCTTACTGGGCTAGCATTGCTCTGGCTCATGCCGACCTCGGATGCCGAACCGCACGGTTCTGGCGCCTCTCAGGGGCTGCTTGCCTTGCTGCCAGTCGCGGCCTTCGCCGCCGCGATGATCGATGTCGCGACGTTCGTCCCACCCATCGAGGAGGCCGGGGGTTGGACAGCCGAGCGGCTATGGTTACTCGCGGGCGGCATCGTAGCGCTGCTCTTGGCAGCGCAGATCAAGGTCGGATGGGTCGCGTTGACTGCGTTCGTACTGGGCACGAGCATTCGGGTCATACATATGGAGCATATCGCGATCATTCCCGAAAATGGCGACATGCTGCCACTTGTCGGCGGCGCGCTCGACAACTTCCTCGCCGGACGCAGCCCGTACCGGATGTATCAGATGCCCTGGGATGTTCCGCTAACCTATCTTCCAGTAACCTGGCTGGCGTACCTCCCGACCTATCTGCTTGGCGTCGATCTCCGTTGGACGAACGTGGTGGCGGAGCTAGTAGTTTTAGGTGCTGTCGCATGGCTGGCCGCGGAACGCAGCGCTTGGCCCACCACATCGCGCCACGAGCCGACGCTGGCACTCTGGGCCTGGCTGTATCTACAGCCGAGCGTGATCCACTGGGACATGGGCAATACGGCGCCGATCACCTGGGCGTTGCTCGCCGTCACGCTCGCGCTGGTCGTCAGCGGACGCGGGCCTAAAGCAGCGGTTGCTCTCGGCTTGACCGCGGCAGGCACACCACTCGTGGCCGTCTTCGGTCCATTCGTCGGCCTCTTCTGGCTCCGGCGGCACGAGCCGAAAGCTGTGCTCAAGCTTATCGGCCTTAGTATCCTCGTGGCAGTGCTGGTTGTGCTACCATTCCTCGTATGGGCGCCGCAGGAGTTCGTCGACGGCACCTACCGCTGGTTCAACGACATCAGCAAATGGCCGCGTCAAAAGTGGACCGAGACCGATCCGCCAATCTGGTCCGTGATCACGGGGTACAGCGGCGAGTTTTGGCTCCGCGGCACCGAGACCTGGCTCAAGCCGATCCAGGCACTCATCGTCGCCACCATCGCGCTGATCTTCTGGCTGCGGGGCGCTCGTGACGACGCCTTGTGCAGCCATGCGGCTACGGCGTATCTCGGCTTTATGCTGTTCAATCCAGTTTTGTGGCCATACTTGTATAATCCTGTGCTGATTGCCGGCATCATCGGAGTCGCCGCCACGGCGGGACCGCAAGCTTTACCCGTGCGTCGAACTATTGCCCGCCCTAAGCCGATCCGGCCTCGTTCGTCGCTGACATACGATTAGGAACCTATGGTCAACCGTCTTTACCTCGTCGCAGCATTCATACTGCTCCTGGTCACCGCCACGGGGCTGGCCCAGGCGGCTCCACGGCGTCACTCAACGGTCGCACGCTTTGATGCGCAGACCGAAGCGACGCTGCTGGCAAACGGATACGTCGCCAACATCGTGACCGCGCCCGATGGACGCCGGGTGCTGCGGGCGAGCCAGCGCCATTACAGCACGACAACCTGGGTCCGCGATCTCGACTACGCCGTCAGCGGCTACAGCTATGCGCTCAGCGACATGAGCGTATTTCGCGACAATATTCAGTTCTTTTTGAACGCCACTGGTGCGGATGGCGTTGTGCCCGAATATGTCGACGTGGTCGAAAACCGAGGCGAGAACCGAGAATCTTGGGACGCCATGCCCAACCTTGTTAGCGCGGCCTACACCTACGCGGCAAAAACCGGCGACCGCGCCTTTGTGACCGAGAACATCGGGAAGCTTGAGTACATCGCACGTTGGATCGAGCGGTTGGATAGCAATGCCGATGGACTGCCCGACCGCGACATTTTCCCCTACGGCTACTATGATACGGTCGAGAACAGCGTGATGCACACCTATGCGCTTGCAAAGTTCTATGCCGCCTTCCGGCAGATAGCAGAGCTTGAGCGCTGGCTAGGCCGGGATGGCAGTCAGTACGAGATGCTTGCCCACAAGCTCCGCCAAGGCTTTCACCAGCCCGAGAGCCGCGGTGGCTACTGGCGGGCGGGTCAAGCGTGGCCGATCGCCTGGCGCAAGGCCGACGGCCGTGTCTTTCCGTTCCTTGAAACCTTTGGCGTTCTGCAAGCGACGAAGGAAGGACTGATCGGGCCGCAAGACGGACGGCGCTACCGCGACCTATTTGCTGCACTCCACACCAGCCGTGATCGGTTGATCGACCCGCTGACGCCGACCAAGCTCACGCTCGGCGGGTATCCGCTGTCGATCCGCCGTGACGTCGTACCACCCGCCAACAACTGGATGCTTGACGCCGCGGCGCCCTGGATCGTTAGCCTTGACGTACCCGAGCGCGCCCGCGCTGGCTACCCGGAAGACGCTGCGCGCATCCTTGACGCTTATCGCGCGATGGCGCAGCGCACTCAGCCGGCAGTGCTGGAGTTCGCGGCGAGCCGTGCTTCGAGATATGGTCCTGGCGATAGTGGCGATCGTGGTCGCACCTGGGATAGTGCCGCCTGGTTCGAGGCGGTCTATGCAGGACATTACGGCTTGCGCATGAATCTCGATGCGCTGGTCGTCGCCCCGCAGCCGCTAGCTACCTTACCAGACGACGGCGTCAGCAATCTGGTGTACCAGGGGGCAAACGTACACTTGGCGCTGGATGCGAGTCGCCGCTCATATCGGATCAGCAGCGATCAGCCGATACAGGTCGTGCTGCGGCCGGTTGGCGACGGCGCAACGGTTGCAATCGATGGGGCGGAGCACGGCCAAGAAGCGCGCCTCACCCTCGCCGCCGGTCAGACCGTAACGGTCCAAAGTCTGGGCGTTAACCGGCTACGGTCGGATGACGCCTTCGTCAACGTTTGGCAGCGTGCCGACCAGCCCGTTTACACGGGAGCCGCGAGCCGCTCGTGGTTATGGGGCCCCGCGCCATTCCGCACGACGGTGGAGCGCTACGCCCAGAGCCCAGGCGCCCAGCGTCTTGTCGAGTATTATGACAAATCAAGGATGGAGATCACGCAGCCAGGCGGCGACCGACAGCAGCGCTGGTTTGTGACCAACGGCCTGCTCGTCAAAGAGCTGATCAGCGGTATGATACAGATTGGCGACGCCGAGTTCGAGCCGCACCCGGCAGCGGAGCTTGCGATTGCGGGCGATCCCGGCCCGACGAATCCGGCGCCCGTCTACCGCGCCTTGGCCAACGTCGTCTCACTGAATGGCGACCGGCGTGCAATCCCTAAAATTGGCGCCAACGTGACCGCAACGCTCGACGCAAACGGTAACATTGGAGATGATGGGGCGCCGGCCCGGCCGGAAACCACGATTGCCGCGTACGACCAAAACCTGGGGCACAATCTACCGGGCGTGTTCTGGCGCTATATGACGAACCTTTCGGATGACTGGGTCTTTGCGTTCGGCTATCCCATCAGCGAGCCGTATTGGACCCGCGCTCGGGTTGGTGGAGCCGAAAAATGGCTATTGATCCAGCTCTTTGAGCGTCGAGTTCTAACCTACACACCAGGCAACCCACGTGGCTTTGAAGTCGAGATGGGCAATGTCGGACAGCACTACTACCGCTGGCGCTACGGCACTGCACCCTGGGAAAGCTGGAGCAAATAAACGCGAGAACCGGGAGCAGAAAACCGGGAGCAGAGACCAAAAAGCTCGCCTCAGTCCTGTGTCCTTGGTTCTGTCTTCGTAAGGTCTGGGTTCTTTGTTCTCAGTCCCTTGTTCTATGCCCTTTGTCCTTTGTTCTTTGTCCTTTACCCGCCTTGAGAGAGGAAGTGAAACACAATGCGGATCCGAGCTCTATTCCCTCTGCTCATCGTGGCGCTGTTAGCCCCCACAGCACTGCCATGGAGCCTTGCCGCACGTGCTCAAGCAAATGATCCTGCCGTCCAAGCACAGGCGTATAGCAAAAGCCAGCCCTTTGGTATTGTCGCAACGCTCGGCAATCGAGTGCGTGACGACGAGCAAGACTCCGCAGTTGCCCTGATGCGTGAAGCGGGCGTGGAGTGGGCCCGTGAAGAGCTGAGCTGGGATAAGATCCAGCGCACCAGACATGGTCCGTTCTTATGGGAAGGCGACGGAAGCGGATTTTACAACTATGATCGCTCGATTGAGCGCATGACAAAGGCCGGCATCAACGTGCTAGGGCTGCTCGCTTACAACCCCGCTTGGTTTAAGAGCAAGAACCCAACAGTTGACGAGTGGTTAGGTGACTTCGGCAACTATGTGTATCAAACCGTTGCACGCTACGGACGAGATCGTAAGCAGATCAAGTATTGGGAAATCTGGAACGAGCCGAATATCCGCGTCTCGGGGTACGAAAGCGGGCTGTACACGATCAAAGACTATGTACGGGTACTCGACACGGCTCGCGCGGCAGCCAAGGCAGCCGATCCTAACGCAGTGATCGTTCTGGGCGGTATCACCAGCGTGTGGAGCGAGATGCCGACGCCCGAGGACTACGATATTCCAACGTACCTGCGGCTGCTCCATGAGAACGGCGGCTGGAAAAGCTTCGACATACTGGCAATCCATCCGTACAGCCCTGGCGCACCTGAGGCCGCCTCGTGGCGGCGCGACCAGACCCAGGACTTTGAAGGTGAGCTCCGGGCAGTCGACGCGTTACTTCAGGAGTTTGGCAACAAGCCTGTATGGATCACCGAGGTCGGCTGGTCGTCCTATGACGGCTTCTATGGCGTCTCAGAGACGGAGCAGGCCGCGTTCATGGTCCGGATGTATCTGGTGGCGATGGCCCATCCGTCGGTCCAGAGGGTCTTTTGGTATGACCTTCGCAATGACACGCAGCCGAGAGCACCGTACCACAATCCGGTTTACGACGAGCAGGAGGTTCAATATCATTACGGCCTGCTGCGGCGGACCTATCCGCTTGATCCAAACCGCGGCGACCTCCGTAAGCCGATCTTCGCGGCCTATCGCACGCTCACCTCAATCTTGGGGGGAATGCAATTCGAAGGCGTGCTGACGAACGGGGACAACCCGAACATGCCAGGCACCTTTGCCTATCGCTATAACGGGAATGGCCGGGCGGCGGTCGTGCTGTGGCGCGTCAATGGTGCCGCGCCTCCGACAATGACGATCGACTGCCGCTGCAAAGAGGCGCGCATCCGTCAATGGGACGGCCGGCTGCTGGCATCGGTGCAGACCAATGGACCGGTAACCGTGCGGCTCGACTATATCGGCACGCCGCTCTACGTCGAATGGGGCATCGATCGCAACACCGACGGCCAGTATTTCCAGCAAACCGGGCATCGCCTCTCGGCGCCATTTTCGGCGTATTGGCAATCACATGGCGGTTTGCGTCAGTTCGGCTACCCCATCACCGGGCACATCAAGGAGACGGAGCCCGGGAGCAATAAGACGCGGCTGGTGCAATACTTTGAGCGTAACCGTTTTGAGCACTATCCGGAGCTCGCCGGCTCGCCTTTTGAGGTCCAAGTCGGCCGGCTGGGCGACGACATTCTACGGCGTGAGGGCGTGGATTGGACGTCCTTGCCCAAGCAGTTCGACGCACCGCCCGAGTGCTTGTTCTTCGAGCAGACCGGCCATCGACTGTGTCCACCCTTTAAGCAATATTGGGAGGAGACCGGCGGCTTGGCCTTGTACGGCATGCCCTTGTCCGAAGCATTCAACAGCAACGGGCGGCTGATCCAATACTTCGAGCGCAATCGCTTTGAGCACCACCCAGAGAAAGCGGGCACGCCATTTGAGATACAGCTGGGACTGCTTGGCCGTGAGCTGTACACAACCCAAGGCGTCTGGCCGTTACCATAGGCATGCGCCCCACGCACCGGCGACACGTTGCAGAGCTCCCGAATACTTCCGTATTGGGAGCTCTGCGCTTGCCCTTTTGGCAACGGTGTTAGGGCCCCTTCACGTTAACCTGTAGGCCCGCCAGCTTCGCAGCGTTGGAGCAGGGCTTCAATTTTGCCGAGCAAGCGGGAGATGTCAACCGGCTTGGTATCGTAATCATCACAGCCAGCGGCGAAACTGTGCTCGCGATCGCCGGCCATTGCGTGCGCTGTCAGTGCGATTACCGGGATTGCACGCGTTTCTGGAGCCGCTTTGATCTGCCGCGTCGCCTCCCAGCCGTCGAGCACCGGCAGGCTGATATCCATCAGGATTAAGTCTGGCAGGGAGGTGCGCGCTCGATCGATAGCCTCGACGCCATCGATCGCGACGTCGACCAAATAACCCTTGCGCTGGAGCCGGCGTGACAGCATGTCGCGACTCATCTCGTTATCCTCAACTAACAAAAGCCTACGCACCGCCTGCTCCTCCCGGCTGCGGCATCAGCGGAGAAACTCCATCCACGACGAGCTCACGAACATGGCGGAGCAAATCCTCGCGGGTGTACGCACCCTTTTGTAGCGTGCAGTGAACCAATCCATGCATACGGACCCGTTCCTCAGCGGTTAAGTCGAGAGCCGTAATCACAATAATGGGAATAGGCGCCGCAGACGCGGTCTCTAGCTGGTTAATGATAGCAAAGCCATCCATATCGGGCAGCAAAACGTCGAGCAGGATCAGCGCCGGCGCTTGTTGCGCAACGGCAGCGAGCGCATCATGCCCGCTATGCACCTCAGTGACCTCCCATCCTTCATGTTCCAACATTGTCCGCAGCATTCTGCTGGTTGCATGGTCATCCTCGACGATCAGCACGCGGCCGCTCCGTTCGCTCACTTGCCGCGGTCGGAGGCAACCTCGAATAGCCTGCGCCAGCCGTTCGCGATCGATTGGCTTTGCGATATAGCTGGCTGCACCCAACCCTTCAGCGCGACGCTGCTCATCCACCGCCGTCAGCATCACGACAGGCACATGTGCAATATCAGGCATTGACTTAAGCGCTTCTAATACGGTCCAACCGCCCATCTCGGGCATGAGAACGTCCAGAATAACGACATCGGGACGCAGCTCGCGCGCGCGTTGGAGCCCGCTCCGTCCGTCAGCCGCGATCTCGACTCTGAAACGCTCCTTAACCAGGCTTCGAGCAATCAATGCCCGGGCATCGGGATCGTCGTCAATCACCAGCACCGTTCCTTCGAAGCCGTCCGCTGCGGCGCTTGCAGCGGCCTCTGGACGTCGCTCGTATACTCCAGCATCCCACTGTGATGAGACTACAGCTGGCGGTCCGATAACGCCGACCGGCAGGCTAACCGTAAAGGTCGAGCCAACGCCATAGCTGCTCGTGACGCGGATCGTACCTCCGAGCATCGCCGAGAAGCGCCGACAGAGCGCCAAACCTAGGCCGGTTCCACCATACTTGCGTGTCGTGGAGGCATCCGCCTGCGTAAAGTCGGCAAACAAGATAGCTAGCTGAGCCGAAGTCATTCCGATCCCCGTATCAGACACGCTGAAGCGCAGCCATGAGCCATCGGCATCGGCTTCACGCATCACGGCTATACGGATAGTGCCCTCTACGGTAAATTTGGCCGCGTTGGAGAGCAGGTTGAACAGTACCTGTTTTACCCGTGTTTGGTCGCTGTACATCAGGCCGAGGCTTGGACCTCGCTCGACCACCAGCGTGTTCGCATTTTTTTCCACCAGGGGACGCACGGTGGTTACCACATGGTCGACCAGCCCCACGACGTCGAAGGGTTCGAGGTACAGCTCCATCTTGCCGGCCTCGATTTTGGATAGATCGAGGATATCGTTGATGAGCGTAAGCAAATGCGTGCCCGCAGCATGAATGCGCCGCAGGTCACGGCTAAGGGACGACCAGCCCTGTTCCTGCGCCTCCTCTTGCAGCATCTCACTGTAGCCCAGAATTGCGTTCAGCGGCGTACGAAGCTCATGGCTCATATTCGCCAAGAAAGCGCTTTTTGCACGATTTGCGGTCTCCGCCGCTTCTTTAGCCTGCCGGAGCTCTTCCTCCGCTTCCTTACGTGCTGTGATATCCGTAACCGCACCAATCGTGCCGATGATACCGCCGTCAGCGTTGCGCAGGGGCGAAGCGTTTACGTGCACCCAGATTGAGGAGCCATCTTTACGGCGCGCCAAAATCTCATACTGCTCTGAAATTCCCCGCTCGCGCCGCCGATTTCGCGCTTCCATTGCCGCCCACTCAGATGGCGGCAGAAACAGCTCGTAGGTCCGCCGGCCGAGCATCTCGTCAGGCGTGTAATCGAACATCTCGACCATTCGCCCGTTGACATAGGTGACTTGATCGCGCAGGTCCGTGATTAATAACCCTTCCCCAAGGTTTTCAACAATCGAGCGCATTCGAGTCTCCGCCCGATGCAGCGCCTCCTCGGCTCGCTTGCGCTCAAGTGCATTGACGAATATTTGGCCGACAATCTTCAGCAGCCCAATGCTCTCCTCCGCCCAAGTCTTCTCTTCGCGCACCGAGTCGAAGCCGAGGAACCCGACCAGCGTTCGGTGATACACCAATGGCACCACGATCAAGGATTGGATATCCTGCGCGGCCAACAGCTCCCGCTCCGCACTCGCCTCGGGCGGGAGGTCCGCGACACGCGGAATATGGATCGTCTCGAAACGTCGCATGTGTGCCATCCACCACGGAAGGACATCACATGGAATATTCTGTAAATTCTCAATCTGCGGCTCGATCCCGGCACGACACCACTCATGTGTCTTATCCATATGGCATCCGCCCTCCTTGAACAGAAAGACGTAGCTTCGATCGACGCCTGCAAACGTGCCAATGGTGCCTAACGCGTCGTTGATGCCGCCATCAATTTCTTCCCGGCCTAGGTTAATAAAATTGGTTGAGATCGTGGTCAAAATGGTTTCGAATACGACGCGATGCCGCAGCTGCTCTTCTGCTTGGCGGCGCGCAGTAATGTCCCTAAAGGTACCCGCAACTCCACGCACCTGCTGATTCGCATCCAGTGTTTTCCAGCCCGAAACCTCGACCCAGCGGTAGCCCCCATCCTTCGTTAGGATGCGCAGCTCGTGGACTGCATCCTCCGTCTGACGATCGGCCAGTAGCCGGAACTCTATCAGCCGGCCGCTGCGATCCTCGGGATGGACAAAGTCCCGAAAATCCCGGCCCACCGTTTCTTCCAGGCTATAGCCCGTTATTCTGGTCCACGCCGGATTGAGGAAGGTCCAGCGGCCAGCGCGGTCGGTCTGGAAGATTACTTCCTGGACATTGTCGACGACAGAGCGATATTGCGCCTCGCTTTCACGCGCCTCGGTGTAGAGCCGCGCCCGCGTTATCGCGATTCCTACCTGCTCGCTAAGGGCCACCATCAGCTCTAGATCGGGCTCGCCCAGCACAACGTCGTTGATACTTTCTACGTTGAGCATACCGACAACCTTGCCCTGGTCTGTTAGCGGAACCGAGACCTGGGAAACGATGCCGTTGACAGCCGCGAGGAATTCCCCGTCGGCACGCGTATTTGAAAGCAGAATCGGCTTGCCAGTGCGTGCCGCCCGCGCCATCACGCCCGTCGTAATGGGAATAGCTGTCAACACCCGTTCGTAGCCTACCTGATGCTGCAGCACAAGCTGGTCACCCTGGCGCAAATACAGACTGACCAGCGTATAGCCAAAGGTCTGGGCGACTACCTCGACAACCGTGCGGAACAGTACCGACAAATCCAGCTCGCCCGCCATCGCCATGCGCACGTGATCGAGGAGAGCCAGCTCCTGGGCCTGACGTTCGGCTGAAGCGAAGAGGACGCGGTAGCGCTGTTCGCTTTCACGGAGAGCAGCCTCGGCATGCTTGCGCTCGGTGATATCGGTGATAAACCCCTCCACCGCAACCAGCTCGTCCTCCAGGCTATAAACACCGACCGCGCTTTCCCAGACCCATTTTTCCTTGCCCGTGGCGGTCACAATGCGGTAGGTCAGCATATAGCGGCGATGCTGGGCAAGGGCAGCGCTGGTGACACGCAGGACGGCCGTCCGGTCGGCATCATGGATGAGATTGGCAAAACGGATCGATCCCCCTTGACCAAGCTCCCCCGGCTGGTAGCCGGTTAGCTCGACGCAGCCATCGCTCGCGAACTCGAAGCCCACCGAGGGATCGAGACGCCGACGATATGCCATGCCCGGAAGATTACCAATCAGCGTAGACAACGCCCGCTGGCTTTCTTGAAGCGCGAGCTCTGCTTGCTTGCGGGCGCTGATGTTGCGCGAGATACCAACCGTGCCCTGAATTGTGCCATCCGGGGCCGTCATCGGCACCTTGGTCGCCGAGATCCAGATTGGCCGGCCATCGGTCCCGATATAGTGCTCGACACGATCGACCATCGGCTGACCGCTCAGGATAATACGCTGCTCGTCCTCCAGCGCCTCCCTCGCGTGGGTCTGCCCAAAGAAATCGAAGTCCGTCTTGCCAAGCGCCTCCTCGACGCCGCCAATCCCGAGATTGTCGGCTTGTGCCTTGTTAATACCTAGAAAGCGTCCGGCAACGTCCTTCACATAGACCGCATCAGGAATGCTGTCCAGCATGGTGCGCAGGATGTTCCGTTCCCGGGCCAACCATTTTGCACGCGCTGTTGGAGGCCGCGTCCTTAACCGAGCCCGCCCTCGGCTAGCCTGAACATACGATTGGCTGACCTGTTCCAGTAACTTCGGCCACTGGTCATCTTCTGAGAGTTTCGCCGCATCGATGCCAACTTCATGGAGCTGGCGCATTAGCCGAGGATGTAGCATGGCTCTAGCCCTTGTAAGCTTAAATTGACACCTGCAATCGATTCCGTTGGCGGCGTGTGTGGTAGCGGGGAAGGCTCATAGTGTACCGTACTTTGGGACTATCTGTCAGCCTAAGCCAACCTGAATCTGCGCCGGGTCAACCACTGATCCAATTGGATTTCGGCAGCATCGAAGACTATCCCTAGACCAATCCGGTAACAGAGCGCGCTAGCCTCGCCGGTACGAGCGGCAGTTTGACATGGTAGGCGGCAAGCCAGAGGAGGGGTTAGCGTGGAGGCGTTCGGCTCGTCCCAGCTTCGTGATCTTAGCCTGCCAGTCTAGCGGTCATTCCTACAACAGCCATAGGCCTTTGGTACTGGGTACAGGCAACATTTGAGCGAGCCGACTAGGAGCTTTCGGGCAATCGGGCAATCGGGTGTAGGCGCACAATGTGACGGTACCTGTCACACCGGGGCACTATAGTTACCTTCATAGCAGGTGTGAGGAGGTACTATGGCCCTGTTTAGCGATGTCCGGAGCAAGCCACACAAGCGATCGAGCGTCTGGGCGTATATCGCGCAGCGGGTCCTACTGATTCCAGAAGCAGGTGTGTTGCTCGGGCTGGTGCTGCTGGGATGGAAGTTTAGTTTTCCCCCCTTGATAGGGTTTCTCGCCATCTTGACCGTAGCGGCGTTTGCTTTACGCCTTGGGCTACTATCATTGGCCGAGCGGCAGTTAGCCCGCGGCGCGTATGCGCAAGCGGATCGTCTCGTGCGAGCGGCACTCCGCCTTAATCCATGGTCCGCGGATGCCCTTGTGCTACGTGCCCAAGGCTTGAGCCAGCGTGGCGAAGACGAAGCAGCCGAGCAGGTACTGCGCCGCGCGGCGTGCCTGTATCCACATGATCACATGCTGCAAAGTGCACTGGCGGCCTCGGTGGTCGCACAAGGGCGCCTTAGCGAGGGATGGCAACTGGTCTCAACGGATCAGGAAGCGACCACCGACTCGCCGCTCGTGCTGCAGCAGCTGGCGTGGTTTGCACTCCATGTTGAGGATAATCCTGCGCGTGCGCGTACCCTCATCCTACGGAGTGCTCCCGATCGCTTACCTCCGCCGGTCGCGCTCCCGCTGCTGACAACGCTTGCCGGAGCGCACATTGCACTGGGCGCACAGGTGAACGCGCGCGAGGTTCTGAAAACGATCGAGTTTCGGCTTGGGGAGTGTGCTCAACCCCAACAAGCCGAGCTTCTGTATCATCTTGGACGCCTTTACCAGATCCTGGACGATAACGGTGCAGTGTACTACCGCCGGTGCGTCGAGCTGGACCCAGACGGTCGCTATGCCCAAGCTGCGTGGCGTAGCGCTGTTAACCCTGGGACGTAGCTGGTGCCGCAACCGGCAGCGCTAAGCCTACATGTCTATCATGTGAGACGACTATGCAAAGACCGATGCGCCCAGGGCAAAGGCGCATCGGTCGTCATACCAGCTATTATCAGCGTTTCTAGCTACCGCCCAAGGTAAGCGGCGTTTGTTGCTCGCGTCCCTCGCGCAGGAAGGTTACTGTAATCGTATCACCGACATCAGCCTCGGTCTCGATAATGTTACGTAGGTCACCAATAGTTCTAACCTGCTGGCCGTTGACCCCAGTGATGATATCCCCGTTTACTGGATAATTTTGACCGTTGCGCAGCCGAACACCCTCGGTAGCGCCACGCAATCCAGCCTGATCCGCAGGACCACCGGGCACAACCGAGGCGATAATCACGCCCTTGTTTGTTGGCAAGTTCAGCTGCTCGGCTAGGCCCGGAATGATCGGCTGCAGCGAGACTCCCAGCAAGGGCCGCTGGTAGCGGCCAGTCTCAATCAGCTGACGTGCAACACGCTTGATCCGGTTGACCGGCACCGCAAATCCAAGCCCAACATTGCCTTGGTTGCGGGAAGCAATCAGCGTATTCATTCCGATGACACGACCGCGCGAGTCGAACAGCGGGCCGCCGGAGTTCCCGGGGTTAATCGACGCGTCCGTCTGAATCAAGCCTTGCAAGCTGCTATTCGGGTCAGTTTCACCGAGGTCTTGGATCGACCGGTTAAGGGCGCTCACAATGCCCGACGTCACTGTCTGCTGGAGGCCAAGGGGGCTGCCGATGGCAATCGTAATCTGCCCAACCGTTACTTGGGACGAGTCGCCTAATTCCACCGGTTGAACACCTTGCGGAAGCTGCTCGGCGCGCACAACGGCGATATCCCCCTCGGGGAAGGTGCCGACAAGCGTACCTCGACCCGAACTCCCATCACCAAAGGTAATCCCAATGTCCTGCATGTTTTCAACGACGTGGTTGTTGGTGACAATATGGCCCTGCTGGTCGATCACAAAGCCCGATCCCGTACTTTGGCCATCCGATAAGTTCACGACGCCATTGATATTGCGAGCATAGACGTTGTTGACGATGCGCTCGTACTCTGACAGGGCGCTTGCCTCACCCGGAATTCTTGTCGGCTGCTCCTGGGCGAACGCCACGCCGCCGCGTCCAATCTGCTGGTCACTCAATGGAGCGGACGAGCTGGCGCTTGCTGCTGGCCGACCGGCTGTTGGCGCTTCCACTTGGCTTTGAGCCGAAGCCGCTCCGCCTCTACTCGCCTGCCCTTCCGTGCCGACCACATCACAGCCTACGAGCGCCAGCATCGACACAAAAGACAGCGCCGCAGCTGCACGACGCATGTATAGGAACCGCATACCTTCCCCTCGCTAGTTCAAGTTGCTTCCGCGACAGGTAGGCAAGATAAATACCACCGCCCGCCTTGTCAGCCGCTGCCGCAACTCTCTCTCCGCCTCAATCCACCCAACACTAGCTGTGAATGGCGCCAGGGGCTTCCAGCGGCCCCAGTTCCGAACGAGCGTCCGGTAACCAAGCCGTCACCGCTGTATCATCGTGCGATTAATAGCGGCAGCCTAAAATAGGGAACCATTAGCACTAAACCAGCGTCTATATCTCCGTCTTCAGAGACTACCCATAGGGAGCGTCATATGCGCCATAAGCGGTTCTATCGGCTTGTGTGGAGCATCGTGCTTTTGATCAGCATCGGTGGTACCGCACCCCAACGTGTGTGGGGGGTCACCCTCGCCGATGGCGATCTACAGGTCACGGCTCAGCCCTTCTTCGAAGGTCGCTACCGCGCCGGTAGCTGGCTGCCATTTCGTATCACCGTTGCTAACACGGGGGCGGATGTAACGGCAGTGGTGAGCGTTCAAACGGGCTCGACCTTCGAGAGCACACTTGAGCTGCCACGCGGGGCCAATAAGAGCATTATCCTCTACGCCCAAGCGCCTGGCACATTCCGCAGAACAGCAACCGCCCGAGTGCTTGTAGGCGGCAATGAGGCGCAAAAGGTTGAGGTGCCGATCAGCAGCGTCGGGAACACAACTCAGGTCATCGGAATCTTGGCACCACAGCCGCTCACGTTGCCGTTACCGCCGAAACGGGAAAACGGCAAGTATGAGTTAGTCCAACTCACCATGAACGACCTTCCGGAACGCAGCGAGGGCTTGTCGCTCTTCGACGTGCTGCTCGTCGATGGCGCCCCCCTGACGGATATCTCCAAGGCCCAGGCGCAAGCACTTGCCGACTGGGTGCGTACGGGCGGACAGCTGATCCTCGGCGGAGCCAAACTTGATGTGGCCGTTCAGCAGTTGCCCGAGCCACTGCGAATAGCCACGGTTGGTGCGCCAGCACCAGCTGGACCTATCTCCCTGCTACCAGAGCTTGGGGCAGCACCATCTCCAAGCACAACCGCCTTGGTTGGTGCCGAGGGAACGCGGCCCATCGCAACGGCCGGCTCTGCGACCGTTGGAGTTCAGCGGGAGCTGGGCAAGGGCCGTGTAACAGCACTTGGTTTCAGCCTCTCCGCTCCGGAGCTTGCACAGCTGCCACCTGACATCACGTTTTGGCTGCAGGTGGTTCGGCCACGCTCCACCGTGCCGGATATGATGGGCATGCAATCACCCGATGATATGCAGGCGCAGCAGCTTAGCTTCGCATTAATGGCGCTGCCGGTACTGGATATTCCTCCCCTCGGCATACTTACTGGCTTGCTCGGCGCGTATCTCCTGGTCGTCGGGCCGGGGTTATACCTGCTCCTCCGCCGGCTTGACCGCCAGGCTTGGGGCTGGGTCGCGATACCTTTAGTGACCCTCGTCTTTACGGTGGGCGCCTACACGTATGGACTACGCCTCCGTGGCGACGATATCATCCTCAACCAGATCAGTCTTGTCGAGCCGGTCGGGGGGCGAGCACGCGTACGCACCTACCAGGGCTAATGCAAAGTCATCGACAGAACAAGTAGCGGTCGAAGG
>JADDQE010000090.1:0-5789 GCA_016781525.1 bacterium
ACTAGCTACAATCAGATCAGTCAACTGCCCGTTCAACGGAAAGTTATAACGAATGTCGACGTTGTTGAGGGCGCCTTCCTGAAGATACTGGCGCTGCGTTCCATCCAAATTATAAACTAGAAGGCCTCCTTTACCCAGCCCTGAGCCTTTGTCAACACCAATAATCCTGCTTTTAGCAGGATCAGTTGGATGAGTCCAGACGGCAATGTCATCCGCCGCGTCGTTATCACTAGGAACCGGAGCAGTCTCCACCGTCGGCCTCACCGAGAAGACTGTACTGAGTCCATAAGTCAGGCCATGTGCGCCGAGAAACGTGAGCGCAAGTACGACAAAAGTTATGACGCGGCGCGATCTCGCAAAGCTAGCTGTTCGAAGACCATATGCCCTAAATATCATATTCCGCTCCTATAGATAGCGTTACTCTGGCGTAACGCATCGAAGGTATGGGACAACCTAATGAAATTAACGTTTAGGTTAAGTGGGAATCACGGCATCGGCGTAGACCGTTTCGCCTTTGCCCACAGCGCATGATTACGCCGGCTGAGGAAGCGTTGCAGTCCTTGCACGCTTGCACCATTGACACGGCAAAAGTAGTATGGCAGGTAGAACCACCGGTTACGTCGCCCGCGCGCTTCGTTCCACCAACCAACCAGCGCGCTTCCGTAAAAGACCCCCTGGAACACCACCGCCCATCTTCCCCATGCTGTTTCCCGGGCCAGAGTCAGGTTGCTCAGCAGCGTGGTCAGCATTGCAAATGGAACGACGGGACGTAGGCCCTTGTGGGAGATCACCTGCCAGGCGAGCTGTGGCCGTTTGCGCAGCATTGTAGGCAAGAGCTGCCAGAGCGCCTGATATCTACCCGTAACAATTCGTGAACGGCGGGTCGCCTCATCCGCAAGTGTTGCCGAAGCGGGTTCCAGCGATACAGCCTGTGGTGTATATACAACTCGCCAGCCATCAATAGCCGCCAGCATCGCCAGCACGAAATCGTCGTTGACAGTACCCACTGGCGGTGCGCGAAAGGCATCGCGGCGCACAGCAAGAATTTCACCAGCAACACCAGTCACAGAGCCGATCCGACTTTCCCACTCCTTGATCTTCGACTCGTAGCGCCAGTAAAGTCCCTCTGCCCGATCGAGCGCTCGTCCGTTCCCGTCATCGATGGCCTTACGCCCTGTGACGACGCCTACCGCCGGGTCGCCAAACGGAGCAAGCAGCGCTCGCAGTGTATCGGGCGTGTATAAGTTATTCGCGTCAGAGAATACGAGTATCTCGCCCCGCGCTTCCGCTACGGCTCGGTTAATTGCCGCCATCTTACCCTTGCGCTCCGGGTGAAACAGCACCTTGACAGGTGCGTACTTTTGCGCGAGCTCTGCCGTGTTGTCATCTGACCCGTCGGCCGCCACAATGATTTCTAGTAATTCAGGGGGATAGTCAAGCGCAAAGCAGTTCTGCAGCTTGCCCTCAATCACATCGGCCTCGTTATATGCTGCAATAATGAGGCTAACACTTGGAGCGACACCGGAATCGGTGCGGACGCCGCGCGGTCGCAGCCGTGCCCAAAGGGCTAAAAGCGCAGGATACCCAAAAAACGTATAGACGATGAGCGTGATCGAGGAGATGAAAAGCTTAACCATTACCCTAGTCCTTGGGATGCAATGGCGGGTCGGAATAGATTCGTCAATTGCCGCACGTTGTGCTCCAGGGAAAACTCTTGTTCTACCAGATCCCGGCCTTGCCGCGAGCGCAGATACGCAGTTGTGGGGTCGGACATCACGTTCGCAATCGCGTCGGCGAGCGCGCTTGAGTCTGCAGGCGGAACGAGTTGTCCAGTCACTCCGGGTTTCACGATCTCCGGAATGCCAGAGATATTGGTCGAGATGACGGGTAGACCCACGGCTAGAGCCTCCATCAGCACGACCGGCAGACCCTCCATCTTCCCGCTCTCGGTAATAATGCTCGGCAGCACGAAGAGATGCGCCGTCTGCAACAGAGCTGCGACGGCCTCTTGTGGCTGAGGCCCAAGCAGCTCGACGCAGTCGTCAAGGCCCAACTCACAAATGAGCTGGCTCAATGACGCATGGAGCTCACCACCGCCGGCTATACGGCAGCGGAAACTTGGCACGCCGCGATCCCGAAGCAGCCGGCAAGCGCGGATCAGATACTCAAGCCCTTTGTACGGCTGTAGGCTAGCCACGGAGACGATCGTGAACGGACCCTCAGGAAGTGATGTGCGCAGAGGATATCGTTCTAGGTGAACGCCGCAATGGACGACGTGAATCTTGGAAACATCGCCGAAACGAGCTAGCAACCTCTGGTTGTACTCTGAGATCGCGATCACAAACTTCGCTGCAGCCATTTTTTCACGTAACATGGCAGTGTCGACGTAAATATCATGGGCATGTGCTGTAAAGCTGTAGGTTATACCCGTCAGCTGATTGATAATCCAAGCGGCCATTGTTGGGTGTGTGGCGAAATGGGCATGTACATGACTAACGCCACTTGCCTGCAAGCGTCGCGCCAGATGAAACGCTGTCGGAAGGATACCTAGAGTGCCTAGGAAAAAATTGGGACTCGTGACGACACGCAGCAGCGGCGTAATAATTGTGGTCAGCGCACGCCGGGGCCGCTGCCGGATCAACCACAGAGTATCACCCAACAACTGGCGCGAAATAAACGGTGTGTACCAGGCACGTTCAATCCAGCGATACGCCGCCGGGTGCGACACCTTCTCTTTATGCCGTACCAGAGGGCATAAGATGACCTCAAATCCTTGCGCCTCAAGCTCATCGAGCTCGCGCAGGATAAAGCTTTCGGGTAGATGTGGAAATCGTGAAACAATATAGGCAATCTTAGGTTTCGGCATATTCTGCTCGTATCACTTTCACAAGCTTATCTCGTCTCGATCGCGGCAGGAAGCTCGACTGCTCCAGCATGGGTTAGGCCGTTCGCCTCGATAACCCGAGCCAGACGTGCTACGACATGATCCCACGTGTACTCTTGCTCCACCCGCTTGCGAGCATTCCGGCCCCACGTTGCGCACAACGACCTGTCCCGCAGCAGGCGGGTTAAGGCCGCGGCGAGGGCATCCACGTCATCTGGCGGCACCGTAAGCCCAGTTACTTCATCTTCGATGATCTCGTCCATCGCTTCGCCGCGTACCCCAATGCATGGCAGCCCATAGGTCATCGCTTCAAGCAGCACATCACCCCATGTCTCGAGGCGCGAGGGCAGCACAAAGACGTCGGCGTGCCGGTAAAGAGCTGCGATCACCTCGCGGTCCCACGTCGGCTTAATGATCTCTACCCCACCTACCGGGAGATTGGCCGGAATCGGATCGGCGGTCAGAAGCAGTAAGCGTGCCCGCGGCAGCTGCTCACGGGTTTTGGCAAAGGCACGCAACAATAGATCGCCGCCTTTGCGATAAAAATCCTTGCCAATAAACAACACCGTCGGCTCATCATGGGTCACAACGGGCATGACGTTCGGGAGTGAGCGAAAGTTAACACCACCGCCGATGACGGTCACGCGTTCTGCCGGGATACCATAATCATGAACAATGGAGCGACGTGTGCGCTGACTGCGGGTGCAAATATGAAGCGCGCGCTCGAACGCCCGCTGCTCAAGCTGGATCCACTCGGCACACTGTTTGGCTTTCAATGGCGACCGGCCCAATCCTGGTTTGAGAGCAGACAGATACATCGTGTAGTCGGTGTAGATCAGATTGGGCAGGATTTGACCTTGCCAGGTCGCGTCGAACAACACCCCCACTTGTAGCACCAAGTCGGCTCGGCCTTGCATCGAGTGCATATACTCGGCAGCTCGTTGCGAGCGAGCCCGGAACGCCGGCAAATTCTGGTAGAAGCGCTCTTTCCAGCGCCGCATGTCAGGATGAACCACCTGCATCGCATTTACCACTCGCGCAACGCCCCGCAGCGAAGCATCGTAGACATCCACGAGGGGGAAGCGCTCTCCTACGGTATCAAAAAAGAGACCATATTTCGTTCGAGCGCCTGACTCCCGTACAATGTCTCCAACTAGAGCACCTATAATGCGTGGGGTCGCGTTCATCATCTTCGTTCAATTCTTTCGATTCCTCTACCGGCAGCCGCAATCATCACACGACAACATTCGATTCGGCTAATACGTCGGGTGTATCTGTGCTCGTACATTGGCACGTTGATCGCTAGACATGGCTTATTCAACGGTCTCAAGCACTATTCCTCGTATTCATATTCAACTTGGCCTTTTAGGCCGGCCTATCGGCGCTCTTAGAAACTAGCCGCGGCAGCGTCCTCATCGTGGACCAAGGCAATCGGCACATCTCCCACCCTCATCACCCGCGTCAATGTCCGGTCGGGCTGAAAGCCGATGACGCCGGCGGGTGTAACAACGCGTTGTACATCTGGACGTAGCGGTCGGCGACAACGTCAAGTGAGTAATGCTCTATGACATGCTGTCGAGCGGCCACGCCCCAGCTTTCAGCTTCGGGACTGTTAAGCACTTGAACAAGTGCTTTGGCAAGCGCAGGAGCATCCTCAACGGGAACAAGCCGGCCGTTGACTGTGTCGCTCAACACCTGCATCGTTCCGCCAATATTTGTAGCAACACAGGGTAGTTGACAGGCCATTGCCTCTAACAGGGAGACGGGAAGTCCCTCGGCACGTGAGGGTAGCACGAACGCATCAGCCGCCCGCAGATACGGTGCTACGTTGTCGCACCCACCAACAAAGCGCACATGCTCCTGAAGGCCCAACGCTTGAGCCTGAGCTTCAAATGCCGCGCGCTGCTCCCCTTCACCCACGAGCACCTGGTATGCGTTCGGAAGACGCCGGATTACCTCCCGCCATGCGATGAGGAGTACGTCGATGCCTTTCTCGTGAACCATCCGCCCCGTAAAGACCACCGTCGGGCGCTGTGGTAAACCAAGCGACTCGCGCAGCGCGATCCGGTCTGTCGAGGTTGCCGGACTGAAATGCTGTACATCAACACCGTTTCTGATATTCCACAGCTTGCCCTCGTCAAGCCCATTCTCACGCAGCTCGTCATAAATATCAGGGCTAATGGTAATAAACGCATCGCTCCAGCGGCGGGCCGCTGCCAAGCGTAGCCGGCCAGTAAGCGGGCGGCGGCGCAGCAAAATCCCGACATCACCAATCGGCCCACTCCGATGGGGATTAACCACGAGAGGTTTTCGCAGGACGAGCCGTGCCAGCAGACCGATGGTCATTGGTGAGATCATTTGATGGCAGTGCAGCACATCGTACTGGCGACGCTGCGAGTACAAAACCCACAACGCGCCCAAAATGTAGCTCATCGCGGCCATGATCTTGTTGCTGTCGCCCCTGCCAACACGATACACTGGCACCCCATCGACCTCCTCGTAGTGCGCCAAGCCCGGATAATGCCGCGTGATAACAAGGACACCAACTCCACGAACCTTGAGCTTCTGGCTTAAGTGCAGAGTGTGGGTTTGAATTCCGCCAATCGACGGGTAAAAAACACTCGACAGCATTGCGATGTTATACGATGGCATATAGCTCCCGACCACAGTTGATCGATTCTTATCAACATTTATGATTTAAACACCGGTTTTGTGACGAACGATACGGCGCATCAGCCGCACGTGCGGTGTTAGGTTTTGATCTCGGAGCTCACCCACTCAGGGTTTGCCACCAACTGCTCAATATACGGAGCCATCCGATCCACGACGTCGTCCCAGGTATGACCGGTCAGGACATGCCGGTGCGCTCGTCTATGATTTAAACACCGGTTTTGTGACGAACGAT
>JADDQE010000090.1:5916-11818 GCA_016781525.1 bacterium
TTTAAACACCGGTTTTGTGACGAACGATACGGCGCATCAGCCGCACGTGCGGTGTTAGGTTTTGATCTCGGAGCTCACCCACTCAGGGTTTGCCACCAACTGCTCAATATACGGAGCCATCCGATCCACGACGTCGTCCCAGGTATGACCGGTCAGGACATGCCGGTGCGCTCGTCGGCCCATCGCCTCGGCCTCCTCGGGTTGACCAAGCAGCGCAACAAGCTCGGCCGCGAGTTGCTCTTTGTTCCTCGGTGGCACGAGGCGTCCTGTAACTCCGTCCTCGATAATCTCAGGCATTGCACAATGGTTGGTACCAACGCAAGCCAGGCCATAGCCCATGGCTTCAAGAAACACATGGCCCCACGGCTCGAAATCTGAGGGCATAACAAAAATGGTGGCGCGCCGATATAGGTCCGCCAAGGCTTGCCGGTCGGCAATTTTGCCAAACCAGCGCACACCTTCGTCCTCGTCACCCACCTTGCGCTTCGGACCGACAACCCAAAGCTTTGCATCTGGTAGCTTGCTGTGTACTATTTTCCAGGCGGCCAGCAGCGTTTCACCGCCTTTTCGTTCGAAATCGCCGCCGACAAAGAGCGCAATTTGTGAATCGTAGCGCTTCGCCTCTAAAGAAGGCGTGGCGAGATTTGCGCCACCTCCGACCCGAATGACTCGGTCGGGGTCGCAACCATAATCGTCAATCAGGGAACGTCGTAGAAACTCGCTGCGTGGAAAAAGGAACGCAGCACGTTGATACGTCTGCCTTTCAAGCCCGACCCATTCGTCACGTTGCGCACCTCGAAGCGGAGCCCACTTGGGATAATATCGCTCCGACAAAATGTAAGTGTTATCCGTGTGAAGCGTATAGACACGGGCGCTCGAAGCAATGCCCGGCGCGACCAACGTATGCAGCTGCATGATTAAGTCATACTGTTCATGCCACTTTTGTAGCTCGCGCTCCGCGATCACCGTCCGGCGTTTGAAGGCCCGTGGATCTAAATCGATACGTGCACGCCACTCGACACGATCGAGGTGAATATGGCGAAGTTTGTTGTAATAGTCTTCAACGTACGGCAACTCAGGTTGGATGATGCCGACGACGCTGAAGCGGCGGTCGAGTGCCGCATAGAGGCCGGTGCTTTTTGCATGAGGGTCGGCACGAAAATTAGCAATCGGCATCAATGCCAACCCGAGAATGCGGATGTCTTTGGTCGTCACCAAACATCGCTCCTTCTACGAGTACCCTTGTCGAAAGTCCATTCTGTCAAACCTTGTTCACAAGGTTCCCTGCGTCCGTATTGTACACATCGTAGCACGAACAACAGCGCAGGTTACAGCATCAAGTGTACGAGCAAGATCAATAGCTCAACGCCTAGCGGAAAGAAACAGCTTCGACAGAGCCATTCGATGCTTATTGTAGATACGCTCGTATAACAGTCCATGCTGATCCGCAAGCGTCTCAACGTTAAAATTCTGCTGTACACGCTCGCGTGCCGCTAAGCCCATTGTAACCCGACGCTCCTCATCCTCGAGTAGCTCCAACAATGCATTTGCCAAGGCTTGAACATCGTTCGGCGGAACAATAAGACCATGCACGCCAGTCTTAGCCAGCTCGCTATTGCTACCAACGTCGGTTAGAACGACGGGACAAGCGGCGGCCATCGCCTCCATTGCTGTAAGTGGAAGACCCTCCCATAACGATGAAAGGACAAATATATCGGACTCGGCTAATATATTCGGGATATCGTGACGAACCCCGGCAAAAGTTACCTGGTCGACTATGCCAAGTGCCTCCGCACGCTGGATTAGTTTTGGATGTAGATGCCCTTGGCCAACAATCATAAAGCGTGCATTTGGGTGATGCTCGAGTACGAGCTTCGCTGCTTCCAACAGGTGCAGCTGCCCCTTCTGTGGTGTGAGCCGCCCGATATTGGTGATAACCGGCCCCGAGCTTGCATTACGCTGCGGACGTCTAGCTGGAATGTCGATGTAGTCGGTCACCTGAACGCCGTTACAAATCGTTTGGAACCTATCCTTTGGAATTCCCCATTCCCCAGCGAACAGCTCGCTCACGCGTGGTGCCACGGGGACTAAGACCTTCGTGAGGTGGCGGGCGACGAGACGCGTCAGAATGCGGCGGTCAAAGCGCTGTTTATCGTAGGCCATTGGTACGTTATGAAGCGTTGAAACTACTGGACGCCGCATAATAAAACCGACAATCCCGCCAATGATATCAGCGTATTGAAGATGCGTATGGATAATATCAATGTTATGTCTGTGGATATATTGGGCGATATTCAGGAATACTCGTGGATCATACAAATGCTTGGCGTTGACGACATGAACTGGAACACCTAATTTATTGAACTGCTCTGCGAGGGCATTGCCCCGAAGTACTTTAATGCAGCAAACGTAGAACTCAAATCGCGTGTGATCCATATGGCTCACGAGATTGAGCAAAAGCTTCTCCGCACCTCCAACTGACAGTGAGTCGATAACATATAGAACCCTGATTTTCTTCATCGAGCCTTCCTTTACACCCCGCGCCCTGCTTGGGTTCATAACGTTAAATACCGTATCTACCGAATAAGTTACGCCTCCACCTGTTCATGGTGTTGAGGACCCAATTCAAGCCGGCGCCCTTCCTTACCCCTAACCTTCCGTTATCAATGGCACACAATCATGATTAGGGCCATCGTATGTAGTGATGGGCATTGAGCGTCCGCCTCCTGCTGAATTTTCACTAGGCCAGCCTTCGAAAACCGCAGACACACAACAAGCTCTATGTGCTCGGCATCATGTACGTTCAGTTACTAAAGCGCCTATCGCCTGAAGCCGATGAAAGTGTTGCGTAACTTTCTATACAGCGCTTGCGTTCACTTTTATTGAGATGCTGCTCCAAGCGCTCCGCTTGGTTAACATCTTCCACAACAACCACACGCGGAGATCAGGCCGAAAGGAATTGGAATGTCACGTCTGCTACGCTCCTACACTCGCTTCGTAATCCTTGTGAGCACCGGTTGTGTATTGCTCGTCATTGGGAACACAATTGTTGTCACGGCACAAACAGCAGTAGCGCAAGCTATAAGATTTGTAACAGCAGACGTGGAAACAGAACCGGCACCGCACACTGGTGATGCTACGGATGACCCCGCAATTTGGATTCATCCAACTGATCCGGCTCAAAGCACGATCATCGGCACTGATAAGACCCCAGGAGGTGAAGGCATCGGAGGCGGGATACTCGTTTATGACCTATCTGGTCGTCAACTTCAGTATCTAGCAGTTGGCGGGATGAACAACATTGACATCCGCTACAATTTTCCGCTTGGTGGTAAACCAACCGACCTTGTGCTCGCGAGTAACAAACGGTATAGCAGCATCATGGCGTATCGAGTTAATCCAGAGACACGGCTGCTCGAAAACGTCACGGCGAACACAGTAGAAGGAATTAAGACGGGGCTCTCAGCCTATGGTATCTGCATGTACCGCAGCCCGTTCACCGGAAAATATTACGTCTTCTATAGCCAGAGCCCACATGTCACCGGTTTTACGGGTGAGGTTCAACAGTGGGAGGTGTTCGACAATGGCAATGGCAGGGTCGACGGAAAGAAGGTTCGCAGCATCCCTGTAGGCTCTGATGCTGAAGGCTGTGCGGCGGACGATGTAACTGGTCACCTGTATATTGCTCCGACGAATCGTGGTGTCCTTAAATACGGGGCCGAGCCGACCGCGGGAGATACATACGAGCAGATCGCTTCCTTCACAACCGGCGAGCTGAAGTCAGGGCTGGAGGGAGTTACGCTGTATTACGCAAGCACGCATACCGGATACCTCATCGTTTCCAATCAGGGCGTTAATGCCTTCGTGATCTACAGGCGAGAAACCAACGCTTTAGGCAAGCATGAGTACGTGGGAGCCTTCCAAATCAGCGCTGGCAATGGGATCGACGAGGTACAGGATACGGACGGCATCGATGTAACAAACGTTAATCTTGGACCACTTTTTCCATCTGGTGTGTTTGTTGCCCAGGACGGCATCAATGATATTGGGAACTTAAACTTTAAGCTAGTTGGCTGGCAGTCGATTGCTGGCTCCACATTAACCATTAATACTGCGTGGAATCCCCGCGCAGTCGGCACAACGCCTACTGCTACGCCATCATCAACGCCTACCGCTACGCCGTCACGCACGCCTACCGCTACGCCATCATCAACGCCTACCGCTACGCCGACGAGCGGCAACAGGTACCGCATATTCATACCGACAATACACGACGAATAGACAGATTCATGCACAAGCTGTAATAAATCGATCGGGCGTGAACCTTGAAGTGGATGGCAACACAGAGAATCTAGAACAGTGCGGTAGCCGCTTGCATCTGCGTCCGTCGTGCTCTCCTCCAGTTTGGTATTGACGCACCTCGTCATGCTCCGCGCTTGACGAGCTTTCCCGGCTTGGTCCTCCGGATGAGCTTAAGGGAGTTCCAGGTAATCAGCCGGTCTATTGACGACCGTGCGCTTCCGGCCAGCTCTGCCTTTTGCAAGATGCACATCAGCTATCAACAAGACCCTCAGCGCTGAAGCAAACACTATGTATTCCACAGCACCGGCCGCGGCTCCTCACATGCTTTTCGGGTCCATTTGCAATAGCGCTTGATTGGTCCAATCGAGCATTTCCAACCAGAGGTCTGTCCTACCCCTGTAGTGGAACTGTGCCGATATGGCCACAATTCCCTTCTGAAGCTCGCTGCTCCTACCACCACCGCTCAACGCCGGCGCATGTCCCGGCCATGGTTCTACCGAACCGCACCTAGGGTGCGGAGCTGCCAAAACTGAGCTTCCCGGAAAACATGTGTTCAATAACCAGCCGGCCTATCAGCATCATGATGCTGATAGGCCGGCTGATCCGTGTATGGAATCGGCAATGCGTTGCACTCGCTTTGACCATTTCTCTAGCCCGCTGCTATGACTATTGTCACGTGCACCGTAGTCCAAATAGCAGTCGGCGATTGACAGCGGCGACGGATAGCAGTAGGGCCGCTGTTTCAATATGATTGCGTCCAAGTCCACATCCTCAATCGCAGACCGGTCGCCTCTCGACCAACAACCAAACAAAAGGGTGCCCTATGACACGCTTCTCACCCTGGCATCTGTTGCCCGTGCTGTCCGCCTTGCTGATGGTCTTGTTATTTGTGCCGCGATCCACAGCACAACTCAGTACAAGTCAGACTGTCACATTTAGCCCAGCTATTGTTCCACTATCGGATCCCGAGCTCGTCAACCCGGTGCGGGGATTGTATAAATGGCGAGGCCTCGAATATGCGCCGCTTCCACGACCGGCCTTCGACGCCTACCAACGATTTGAATGGCGAACGATTGAGCCCAACAAGGATCAGTACGATTTCACGGCGATCGAGAATGCTGCGAACCAGGCCAAGGCTGAGGGGCGGAAATTTGCCTTTCGCATCCGTGCCGTCGTCGGCAGCAGCGGCAAGAAAGTGCCTGACTATCTAGTTGGGCTTATGGAGCGCGGTTGGTGGCACGATTTTAACAAAGATGGTACCGCTGACACATACGTCCCCGATTGGAACGATCCGGACTTTATCGATCGCGCAACCAGACTACTCAATGCACTGGGCGCCAGATACAATAACGACCCTCGCATCGCCTGGGCCGAGATCGGAATGTACGGCAACTGGGGCGAGTGGCATATGTATAGCTTCCCCTACCCCAGCCCGAGCGGTGCGCAGGCGATTACGGCCGAGAACAAGTACAAGATCGTAGATATGCATATCAATGCCTTCTCCGCCAACCGCCTCATCATGCCGTCCGATAATACGGAGGCGGTGGTGTACGCAATGAGTCGCTCACCCCGTATTGGGTGGCGGCGCGATAGTCTTGGG
>JADDQE010000154.1 GCA_016781525.1 bacterium
AGGTGTTCTGCTCTGCTTATTGCCCTACTCCTGACTTTGCATTAGCCCTGGCGGTTTTCCAACGTATGAACGTCCCGCTTACGGTATTGCTGCTCGCAGGCATCGCTCGCACGAGCGCAAAGCGGGCCGCGCCTACGCACCTTTTGCGCTGTGCCGGCCGATCCTGCTGTTGAGCCATGTGCCCATGTCGAGGCTGGTTGCCTGGATAGTATCAGCAAAGTTGCGCGCTTCTGTCATTGGGAAGTAATCAAGCATTGGATCGCGCCATGATATGCTGGCGTCCAAAGCGCAGCCTTATCTAGTCAATCGCTTCACTGTAGTCCAAAGGAGCTATGAGTGCGCCGCTCTCACGTTGTTACGATCTTGCTCCTCGGCGTAGTCCTGCTCGTTCCGACCTCCGCCTTGGCAGCCGTTCCGCACGGCTCCCCACTAGCGACGACCTCATCTCGGCGCGTTATGGACGAGGACGTTGGGCCTACCCATCTCAAGCTTGCAACGCGCGCCGCAGTAGCAGACGTTGCTTTGCGCTGGGCCGCCGACGATGGGGCGGTGGCTGCGGGCGAAACAAGCCAAACATGGACATGGGGCCCACGCATCTTTCGCACCGGTGACGAGCCGTATAGGGAGGCGCCCAACCGTTTCCGCACCGTGTGGTACCTCGACAAGGCCCGCATGGAGGTTACCTACCCGGATCTCGACCCCGACAATGCCTGGTACGTGACTTCCGGACTGTTGGTCCGCGAGCTTATCTCTGGCCTCGTTCAAGCGGGCGACAACACCTATGAGGAGCATACGCCCGCAAATATCCCACTCGCGGGTGATTTGGACGCCCTCCCAGAGCAGACGATAACCTTTCAGGATCTACAATCATTGGCATCACTCGCCAACGACAAACGGGTGCCATCGCGCCGCGAGTACGATCCCATTGTGGTCGAGCAGCTCGGCAAGGGTGGCGCCGTGACACAGGAGGAGCGACTGCTTCAGTACGACGTACGGCTCACAGGCTACGATGAAGTGCTTGGGCATAACATCGCGCAGGTTTTCGTCGACGCAATGCCGCCTGAAAAGCTGCTTTATACGGCCGGCCGGCCGCTGATCGAGCCTTATTGGATTGTGGTGCCAGTGAACCATGTGGCGACGGCTGTGCTCGTCCAGGCATTTGAACGGCGGATCCTGACGTACACGCCCTCCAATCCGGAAGGCTGGAAGGTCGAGTGGGGCAACGTCGGGCGTCAGTACGCTCAGTGGCGCTACCGTGGTGCGGATGAGGGAGCGCCAGTTGATCCGGTGCTGGAACTGGAAGCAAAGCCTGCAGTCCAGAAGCTGGAGGTGCTTGCTCCCAAAGCTGCGGCGATCGCGGAGCAGCATTCCGGCAGCGTTGGAGTTGCCGTGCTCAACATGCGTACCGCGGAAATTTACAGCCTTGGCGGCACGCGCGCCTTTCCGATGTATAGCACCGCGAAAGTACCAATCATGCTAGGGGTGCTCAACCGTGTCCAGCGTGAAAAACGAGCCGTTGCCGCTTGGGAAGACAATCTTATCCGCGACATGATCCAGCGGAGTGACAACGACGCGGCGACCAGCCTGATCATCCACGCCGGCGGTGCTGCAGAGGTCAACCGCTACCTGCGAGCGATCGGGATTAACAGCACGACGATGGACAACGAGTCGTGGGGCTATAGCACCACCACGACAGAAGACATGGTACGGCTGACGGCCAAGCTTGGCAACTGCACGATCCTCAATGCCGAACTATGCCACTACGCCCTCGAAATTATGCGCAATGTCACGCCTGAGCAGCGCTGGGGCATCGACGCCGGCGCACCCACCAGGGGCTCGATCGCTATCAAAAATGGCTGGTTCCCGGAGCAGGCCGGCTGGACAATTAACTCAATTGGCTACGTCAAGGGCCAACGTGCTCGCTATGCTATTGCGATCTATACTCGGCCGAACTCGTCGATGCGTGCGGGGATCGACACGATTGAAGCAATCGCGACCGAGCTTCACAGGGCAATGAACTAGCAATGTTGGCGCGGCCGGCTGCTCTACCGACAACTACACGTGCGAGGACCAACCTTGCCAACCCTGGGCTCCTCATGCTAAGCTGCGGGTCGGAATGGAAGACAAGGAGCAGTATGGCACTTATGGTAAAGCTGAGCGAGGTTATCCCCCCGCCAATGCTTGAGCAGCATCGCGAGCATATCCGGGACTTCCTGCTACAGGAAGGCATCAAGCTCGACAAGGCTGACCTTGGCGCGACTGTTGTTACCGAACGTCAAGTCAAGGAGCTTCTCGAAGAACTCGCCAGCGGCGTCGACTAGCAGAGCGGGCTGAGCGCGCACTCGTCCGCGCTATCCGCTCTACCACGTCCGTCACGCCTGCTCGACACGGCCCGTCATCGACTCCCAAGCCCCGAACACCCCGGACAAAGGGGAGAGCACCGGGCCGCTCTCCAGCAACTGCCAAGGCGCTCGGGCCAGCTTATACACCACTCCTTTCCCCGGTCGGGCCGCAGCACCCGTATACCTAGCACCTCGGATCAAGACAGGCCATCACCGACGCATCCCCATCGGCGGGCGTTACGTGCTGCTTCGCGCGCCAGTTGATCCGGCGCTCACACTCGATTATCTGGACGCACTGCATCCGGGCTGCTATGGTCATAGCACCGCACTTGCTACAATGCCGCTAAGATACAGGAATCTGATAGTCGACGGGGCCAAAGGATGCATCATGGTGCTTGACACCCGAACTGCCGAACCACAGCCGCTCCTAGAGCGATCGGATGACGCGATCATCGTGCGTGGAGCACGTGAGCACAATTTGAAAAACATTGACGTCACGATCCCCCGCAACAAGCTG
Organism: bacterium; assembly: GCA_016781525.1. Lineage (GTDB taxonomy): Bacteria > Chloroflexota > Chloroflexia > Chloroflexales > Kallotenuaceae > LB3-1. The sequence goes on from JADDQE010000154.1 coordinate 2,860, forward strand.
GTGGTGATTACGGGTCTGTCTGGCTCGGGCAAGTCAACCTTGGCCTTTGACACGATCTTTGCTGAGGGCCAGCGGCGCTACGTTGAGTCGCTTTCGGCCTACGCGCGGCAGTTTTTGGGTCAGCTTAACAAGCCCGACGTCGACCATATCGAAGGATTGTCGCCCGCAATCGCGATCGACCAGAAGTCGACGACACGTAATCCACGCTCCACGGTGGGCACGGTCACGGAAATCTACGACTACCTGCGCTTACTGTACGCTCGTGTGGGCACGCCGCATTGCCCGATCTGCGGACGGCCAATCCAGCAGCAAACGCCCCAGCAAATTATCGATGCGCTGCTCGCGCTGCCTGACAGCACCCGCTTGCTAATTTTGGCGCCGCTAGTCGAATCCAAAAAGGGGGAGCATCAGAAAGTGCTCGACGATGCGCGCAAGGCTGGCTTTGTACGTGCGCGGATCGACGGCACGGTGTACGACCTGGACGAAGAAATTACGCTCGAAAAGTACAAGTCCCATACGATCGAAGTCGTTGTTGATCGCCTCATCATCCGTCATCCGCAGCAGCCGGCTCCAGCGGCGGAACATCCCGATCGCATCCGCGTCGCCGACTCGGTGGAGACCGCACTGAAGCAGGGTGGAGGGGTGCTTATCGCCCAGATTGTCGGGGGCGACGAGCTCCGCTTTTCGGAACACTACGCCTGTCCGGAGCACGGCGCACTCCCATACGGACCATTCGAGCCGCGCGACTTCTCGTTCAACAATCCACGTGCGGCCTGCGAGACCTGCGGCGGCCTCGGCACGGTCCTGGAGATAGATCCCGACCTCGTGATTCCGGATCGTAATCTGTCGATCGCGCAAGGGGCGCTCGCGCCCTGGTGGCGTACCGGACGTAATGCCCGGCGCTACTTCGAAGAGCTGCTGGGTTCGGTCGCCCAGCACTACGGCTTCAGCTTCGACACGCCCGTCCGTGAGCTCCCGCCCGAGGTGCTTGAGGTCATGCTGTACGGCTCGCGCGAGCCCCTGCCGCTGCGCTACCATGTCCGCGGCCGGACCCATACCGTCGAGACAGCCTTCGAAGGCGTCGTCCCTTATCTCAGGCGCCGCTTGAGCGAAGCGACCGACGAGTCGTCGTCCGAGCAATTTACCCAGTATATGAGCCCGCGCCAGTGTGGCACATGTCATGGCGCGCGCCTCAGACCGGAGCCATTGGCCGTCACGATCGACGAGCGGAACATCGCGGCCGCGTGCGCGCTTTCCATCGAAGCTGCTCTCGCCTGGTTTGCCAGCCTCGTGCCGCTCCGCGAGGTTCGACCGGATCCGACCTTCGTGCCTCCAACCACGCTAACCCCACGCCAGCAGACAATTGCCGAGCCGATTGTGCGCGAGGTTCGGGCGCGCCTGCAGTTTTTGCTCGACGTCGGCCTCGATTACCTCACACTCGACCGAACCGCCGCCACCTTGTCAAGCGGTGAGGCGCAGCGTATTCGATTGGCGACGCAGATCGGCTCGGGGCTTTCAGGCGTCCTGTACGTGCTGGACGAGCCGAGTATCGGTCTCCACCCACGCGATCACGATCGTTTGTTGCGGACGATTATTGGCCTGCGCAATCTCGGCAACTCGGTGCTGGTGGTCGAGCACGACGCCGATACCATGCTCGCAGCCGACTACCTGATCGATGTTGGGCCAGGCGCCGGTGAGCATGGCGGGGAAATTATCGCGACCGGCACGCCCGGTGAAGTCATGCAGGACATGCGGTCGATCACCGGAGCATTTTTGAGTGGTCGGCGCGGCATCCCGCTCCCGCGCGTGCGCCGGCGAGGCAGCGGCAACCAGCTGGTGGTTGTCGGCGCCAAGGAACATAATCTCAAAAATATTACCACCGTGCTGCCGCTGGGCACGCTGATCTGTGTCACGGGAGTATCAGGATCGGGCAAATCGACGCTCGTGGAAGATATTATCTCGCGTAAGCTACACCAATATTTTTATAACAGCCGCGCTCAACCCGGCGAGCATGAAGCAATGACTGGCATCGAGTATCTCGACAAGGTGATTGGCATCGACCAGGCGCCGATTGGGCGCTCGCCCCGCTCTAATCCGGCCACCTACACCAAAGTATTCGACGCGATGCGCCAGCTCTTCGCCCAAACGCCGGAAGCGCGCGCGCGGGGCTACGATGCCGGCCGCTTCTCTTTCAATGTTAAGGGGGGTCGCTGCGAGGCATGTCGCGGCGAGGGTATGGTTGAGATCGAGATGCAGTTCTTGCCCGACCTTTTCGTGCCATGCGAGGTCTGCGGTGGCGCCCGCTATAATCGAGAAACGCTCGACATTCGGTACCGTGGCCGCAACATCGCCGAGGTGCTCGCCATGACGGTCGAAGAGGCGCGTGCCTTCTTTGAGCGCATTCCAACCATCCATAACCGGCTGCAAACGCTCCACGACGTTGGCCTCGACTACCTGCGTCTCGGTCAGCCAGCCAATACGCTGTCGGGCGGCGAGGCCCAGCGGATTAAGCTGGCGGCCGAGCTGGCGAAGCGTTCGACAGGTCGCACGATCTATATTCTGGACGAGCCGACGACCGGCCTCCATTTCGCGGATGTTGAACAGCTGCTTGCTGTGCTCCAGCGCCTGGTCGACGCGGGCAATACCGTGCTGGTCATCGAGCATAACCTTGACATCATCAAAAGCGCCGACTGGGTCATCGATGTTGGACCAGAAGGCGGCGCTGCCGGTGGAGAAATCGTGGTCGTTGGGCCGCCCGAGAGCATTGCCGAGCACCCCACCTCCTACACCGGCCACTATCTCCGATCCGTTTTGGGGTAGGCTTTAGAGGTTAGGGGCTGGGGGTTAGAAGCTCGCGGCTAGGGGCTAGGAGGTAGCGGCTAGGAGCTAGAAGCTAGGGGCTAGAGGAAAAACCTGCACTCTCGTCCCTCATCCCTCGTCCCCCGCCCCTCACCCCTCGTTCCCCGTCCCTCGTCCCTCGTCCCCCGCCCCTCACCCCTCGTTCCCCATCCCTCATCCCTCATCCCTCGCCCTCGCCCCTCGCTGCCCGCCCAGAAGTACTACGAATACTTCCCCCTGCCGCACAGTGCGGGCGGATGACGGCCGTGTGGAGAATGCCCTCCACGAGCATCCAAACCTGCATCGCCATCCCTCGTACCGAAGGAGCTTGTTTCTATGGCCGCGGCGAACCCGAGCACTCAAGGCACACATCTCGAACCACGCTTTTATCCTAATAAAATTGGGCGCTTAACGCTGCTCAGCCTTGAAGATGTGATGGGCCGCAACGGCGTGAATGCCTTGCTGAACCTGGCAGGCGCCAAGCAATGGGTCAACAGCTATCCGGCCAACGACTACAAGCGCGAAATCGCCTATTCCGACTTTGCCGCCCTTATGGAGGCGATGGAGACGATGTATGGAGCGCGCGGAGCGCGTGGGATGGAGCTGCGTGCCGGCCGTTATGCGTTCAACCTAGGGCTCAAAGAGTTTGGTCCGCTGCTCGGCGTCGGCGACCTTGCGCTCAAGCTCATGCCAATGACGATCAAGATGAAGATCACCCTTAACCTGACGGCGCGCACCTTTGCCAGCTACGCCGACCAGCCGACGCGTGTCGAGGAGCGCAAAGGCCAGTTCCTCTACATTATCGAGAAGTGCCCTGTCTGCTGGGGCCGCCACGTCGGCAAGCATGGCTGTTTCATCGCCCAGGGGATTTTGGAAGAGGCCTTGAGCTGGGTCACGGGTGGCCGCAATTTCAAGGTCGAGGAGATCGAGTGCCGAGCCGCCGGCGGTAACGAATGTATCTGGGCGATCGACAAAGAACCGATCGACTAAGCTAGGGCGAAGACCTCATCGTCGTTCGGGTGCGATTGGCCCGAGATCAGCATGATGTTCAGTCAGGCCTCGTTCCGAGGTTACTGGCCGATAATGACCTACGCTAACCGCATCCCCCAGCCGTGGAGCTTTCCGGTTGCTCCACCCCCAGGCTGCTGGATGGAGAACTTGGTTTATGAAGCGCGTTGTTGTACGTGAACCTACATTGATTGCGCCGTTCGGGGAGCCTGCCCGCGAGCTTCGCATTTTGAATAAGCCACTGTGGCTGCTCCAGCGCGACTTACTCATGCGTTATTGTCAGAGCACCCTTGAGCTTGATTCCTTGGACGAGCTACCGCCCAGCGACGTCGAGCTGCTGGTGCACAAGGATAATCTTTTCTTCAACGCGCCACTGATCGAAACATTTGTCGAGACTGCGCGCCAGCGCGGGCATGCCTGCCAGCTCGCCTTCGCCCTGGACGACGGATCAATCACAACACATGCACTGCGGCTCCAAGATGGCATTCGGCAGCAAGGTAATATGTACGTTGCGGACGTCTACTACTATCCGCATGGCGTGCAAGAGCAGCCGCGGCCGCTCGTGGTAGATACCGCACCGCGCGAGATGGGCTACTACCATATCCCGGCCTACATGGCGCCTAATCATGGCGATCTAACCTATCAGATTCCGCTCCGCGCGTTCCTGTCAATTGAGCACTGGGTCCATGTTTTTCTTGCCAACTCCCCATTCGGGGTCTTCTCCTGGGCGCGTAAGATGGAGCAAGAGGTTGAGCAGAGCTGGCGAGCGAAGCTCAAGGTGAGCGCCCGCGCGTTCGTCGAGCGCAGACACTTTCTCCAATGCTCCGAGCTTGTCAAGGTCGGCAAGAACTGCTCGATCGATCCCACCGCAATCATTCAAGGCCCCACCGTGATCGGCAACAATGTGCATATCGGCGCCGGCGCAGTTGTCGTATCAAGCCTGATCGGCAACAACGCGACGATCATGCAAGGCTCGCAAGTGATGCTTAGCGTTGTCTCGGACCGCTGCTATCTCCCGTTCAACGCCAGCCTCTTTATGACTACGTTGATGGAAAACTCAATGGTCGCCCAGCTGAGCTGCCTCCAGATGTGCGTCGTCGGCCGTAACACATTTATCGGCGCTGGCAACATATTCACAGATTTCGATCTCCTCGGGAAGCCAATCAAGACGATATGGAAGGGCGAGCTGCATGAGGTAGGAATGCCGGTTCTCGGCTCTGCCCTGGGACACAACGTCAAGATCGGCTCCGGCTTTGTCGTCTACCCGGCACGAATGATCGAATCAGACACGGTGTTAGCCTACGCCGACGACCATGCCGTTATTCCCAAGAACGTCGAGTCAGGCGTGTACACCCGGCCGCCGGTCTTTTACCCAGACCGCGACCCACGCGTGCAGCTTCATGATCCGCTCAGCGGCCCATTTCAGCGCTAGTCGTGCTCCAATCGTAAAAGGATAACCACGGTGTCGAAGGATACATTGCTCATCGTCGAAGACGCGCCCGATATTCAGATGCTGCTGAAAATTTTCTTCTCGTCGCAGGGCTACGATGTTCATGTCGCGGGCCGCGGCTCGGAGGCCCTTGAGCTTCTGCGCAAGAAGCTGCCCAATTTGGCGCTGCTCGACGTTAACCTACCCGACATGCTCGGCTACGACATCGGTAAGGCAATCCGAGCCAACGCGCGGACCCGCCACGTCCCGATTATTTTCTTGACGGCTCGAACCGAGAAGCAGGACATGCTGATCGGGCTCGGCGAGGTCGAGGCCGAAGCCTATATCGCCAAGCCTTTCGATATCGAGCTGCTGCATCTCGAGGTACGCAATACGCTCAAGCGCGCTAAGCACAAGAACCAAACGCATCCCGTCACCAATTTACCGACGGCTGAAGCCATTGGAGAGCAGCTCCGCGGCCTGTTGACGCGTAAGGGTTGGGCGCTGACCACGATGCGCATCGAGCAGTTCGACAGCTTCACGCAGGGCTACGGGTCGGTGAGCGGCGAAGAAGTCTTGAAGTTTATGGCGCTGCTGCTCAACGAGGTTGTCGGCGAGCTGGGTCAGCCCGAAGATTTCGCCGGGCAGATGTCGACGGGCGCGGAGTTTATCTTGATCTCGTCGCCGGACGGCAGCCGCAGCATCACGAAGCGCCTCGCGGAGCGCTTTGATGCCGAGATTAGCCTGCACTATAACTATCGCGACCGCAAGGCAGGCATGATGAAGCTGACCGATGCCCAGGGGAACGAGCAGAACCTACCGCTGATGTCGCTGGCAATTGGCGTGCTGGACGAGACCAAGGGACCCTTCTACGACATTCGCGAGCTGACCGAAACTGCTGAAGCCGTCCGCCATAGCGCTCGTGCGGTCATCAGCAACACTGGTAAAAGCGCAACTATTTTCGCCTAGTTGATTACACATGCCGAATAAGCTCTTGTCCTCGCAAGCCGCCTTGCAGGCCATCACCGCACTCGCGCGCTGGCTTCCTGGTGCATCCAAAGATGCAGCATCGCTCGCTGCTGGCGTAGTTGCACTGCTCGCTGATGAAGCGCCCGCGCTACGCCTGAGCCTAGCCCTCGACCAGCAGAACGCTTGGCTCCTCCATGGAGTGGCATCGCCCAATGCCTACCGCTGGCTCAGAGCACTCAGCGCGCCTGAAATAGCGGCAGCCGACGACGAGAGCTGCCTGCCACTGCAGAGCGCTCCTGCTCACAGTGCTGTCGTCGGCGGTGCCAACACCCCACGTATCGCGCTCGCAGTGTGGAGCAAGGGCTGGTCGGCAATCGCTTTCGATGCACTCGTGGCTCAGATCGAGCTTGTCTTCTCGGCTCGAGCCGCCGCAAGTACCCCAGCGCAGATCCCGCAGCAGGCAGAGACGCAGCTCCAGGCCTTGGAGCAGGTTACCCATCAGCTTAATTCGACACTCGACCTTGCTCGCGCACTGGAAGCAATCCTGACGGCTGCTATCACGACGACCGACGCCGTCGCGGGCGGGATTGCATTACACCAGAATGAAGCGGAGCTGCGGTATGTCGTGACCAGCGGATCAAGCCAGACGCTGGCCGATCGGCTGGCAGCCGGAAACGATCTTAACCTAGCGCAGGAAGCCGTCCAGATTGGCCGAGCGGTGATCGTGCCGTTCGCCGAGCAAGCGCAGCCCGGGAAGGCGCAGGCCGCTTCCACGGTCGATATTCCGATTAGTTATCAGGAGCGCATTGTTGGCGTGATCTCGCTGCGCTCGACAGAAGCCGGAGCATTCCGCTCGGAATGCCTGCCGTTGATGCGACTATTGGCCGATCACGCAGCACTGGCGATTGGCAATGCGGAGCACGTCGCGGAGCAGCTGCGCCAGCGCGAGCTCCTGCAACAGCGAGCGGGTGTCTTGAGCGAAGTGCTTGAGGTCGGCAGCCTGGTTCGGGCCGATCGGCCGCTTACCGAGATGCTCACCGATATCGCCTATGGCATCGTCAACGCGGTCGGCTTTCGGTCGGTGATCGTCAATCTGCGCAGCGAGGCTAATCACTCCGTTTTCACCCCAGTTGCCTTCGCCGGGATTCTGCCCGACGACGTAGCGCGGCTGCGCCACGAGCCGATCGCGGCGGCGATTGTGGAGCAGCTGTTCGACGAGCGGTCGCGGCTCAGCTCATCCTACCTGGTTCTCGGCCGAGCGGTCGCCGCAGCGTTCGGCACAGATCTCGAGCGGCTTACAACAACAACCGTTTTCGACGAACGACCAAGCCATGAGTGGCAAGCCGAGGATATGTTTGTCACGCCGCTGACGGGCTGGGCGGGAGAAATTATTGGCTTCATATCGGTCGACGACCCCTTCGACCGGCGCCGCCCGACGCGGCGCGTAGCCGAAGCAGTTGAGATTTTCGCCAACCAAGCGATCGTGGCAATCGAAAACGTGCGACTGTACGAGGCAGCACAGCGGCGGCTTGCAGAGCAAAACGCACTCAATCGTCTCCAACAGAGCATCAGCGCGGCGCTAGACGTGCGTGAGATGCTGCGGGCAGTGTATGTCGGGCTCGCCTCCGCGCTACCGCTCGACTCCTTTTATAGCCTGGTCTACGATCAGGATAACCCCGATATGGGCGTGGCGGTCGGCGTCGATGAGGGCGTTTGGACCGAAGAGCATGTCAGCGGGCTGGATCATTACCGTGGGCTGCACGCCTACCTGATGCATCTCCGCCAACCCCTGCTCTTTACCGATTTGCGAACACAGCGCGCAACGCTTCCGGCAGAGTTTCAGGTTACGGCTTTCGGTGATGATACCAAGCGCTCCGCAGCCTGGATGGGCGTTCCGTTGATCGCCAACGATCACGAGCTGATCGGCGCGATCTCGGTGCATTCATACACGCCGAATCGCTTCGGTCCGACTGAGCTTGCCTTCTTGCAGGCGGTTACACACCAGGTTGCCATCAGCTTTCAGAATGCGCGCCTCTTTGCCGAGCGTGAGCGCAGGCTGCACGAGGTCAATGTCGTCAACCAACTGGCCCAGGCGCTCGCCGCGCCCATGACCTTGGACGAGCTTGCCGAAGTACTCTGTTCCCAAATTCGCCAAGCGCTCAGCACCGACTCGGTATTGCTCGCGGTGTACGATCCCCGCAACGACTTGATCGAGTTCCCCTTGTACCTAGAGCGGGGCATACGCGGCACGGTCGAGGCCCGTCGCGGAGCCCGTGGAGCCACCGAGCACATGCTGCGTACACACGCGCCGCTGCTCCTGAATGACAACATCCGCGAGCAGCTGGCGACCCTGGGTATCGACGCGATCGGCGCCATGTCGGCGAGCTTTGCAGGCGCGCCGCTCCTGGTGGGGGGGCCAGCCGTCGGCATCCTCGCGGTGCAAGATTTTGAGCGCAACCATGCGTTCGGACAGCACGAGCTTGAGCTACTCCAAGCTATTGCACTACAGGTTGCCTCGGCCGTCGAAAAGGCGCGTCTGCTGCAGGAGCGTGAGCGCGAAATTAACCAGATGTACACGCTCAACAGCATCGGCAAGGTGACGAGCTCGAGCCTCGATCTGAACGAGCTGTTTCGTGCAATGTATGACGAGCTGATACCAATTCGCGCTCTAAGCTATACTTCAGTC
>JADDQE010000054.1 GCA_016781525.1 bacterium
CTCGACGATCTCGCGGCACAGCGCCGCGAAGTGCTGCTCCGGCCAGGGGCGGCTTTCCGCGAGCGAACCGAGTACGTGGACATGCATATCGAACACTAGCCCCGTCGAGCCGTCCCCGCGCGCAAGCCGTTCCAGCACCCGGACAGCCGCGGGCAGTGTCGCCCCCCAGCCGCCGTACTCACGCGGTATCGGCAGCAGGTGGAAACCGGCGGCACGTAGCGCGGCAAAATTCTCAAACGGAAAGCTTCGCTCGCGGTCGTGCTGCGCCGCGCGGTCGGCAAAGCCTTCGGCGAGTCTGGAAGCTGTTGCGAGCCATTCGGCAAGTCGTTCGTCGCCTTGGATCAATGCGAGCGGGTCATTCATCACCGTAAACCTTATCACAAACAGCAGGCCGTCCGAATCGGTCTCGTGTTTTCAGTATTTAGCGGAGCATCCAACGTACCAGTGAAATATACCTCACGCGGAGGGTCTCTCCCGCAGGACGTACCACCCGCCGAGCAGATCGCTTTTATGAGTATATGGTATTCTCGCAAGAGCACAGCATGTGGGTCTTGAATCGTCAAGTATATGAGGGAAATGATGCCTTACACAACACTCATCACGCCGACCGACCTCGAGCCCCAGCTCGCCCATCGCCGATGGATTGTCGTCGACTGCCGGTTCGCGCTCGATCGGCCGGAGCATGGCCGCCAGGAGTATGAGCGCGGGCACATCCCAGGTGCTGTCTATGCGCATTTGAATGAGGACTTGTCGGGCCCGATTGTCTCCGGTAAAACGGGACGCCATCCACTGCCTGATGTAGCTGCAGCCGCGCAAACATTCGCGAGACTTGGCATCGGCAACGACTTGCAGGTTGTGGCGTACGACGACGCCGGCGGGGCGATTGCGGCGCGCTTGTGGTGGATGTTACGCTGGCTGGGACATGATCATGTCGCCGTCTTGGATGGCGGCTGGCAGCGCTGGCGCGACGAGGGCCGCCCAACGCGGGATGGCATCGAAACCCGGGCCAAGGCCACCTTTACGCCGCGGCCACGGCCCGAGCTCATTGCTGACGTCGAGGAAGTTAGCCAGGTACGGCAGGATCCCAACTATCTCGTCATCGACTCCCGGAGCCGAGAGCGCTACGAGGGCCGGCACGAGCCGATCGATCCTGTCGCCGGGCGGATTCCCGGTGCTCACTCGGCCCCGCTCACCGATAACTTGGACGCGTCCGGCTGCTTCCTGCCAGCCGAGCAGCTGGCCACTCGTTTCCAAAATCTCCTGGGTGACGTGCCGCCCGGCCATGCCATCTTCTACTGCGGCTCGGGGGTATCGGCTGGACAAAATCTGCTCGCACTGGCCCACGCCGGCCTTGGGGAAGGCCGCCTCTACGTCGGCTCGTGGAGCGAATGGATCATCGATCCCGATCGTCCGATTGAGTGGAGTTGAGACACGCGCCGCTAGCTGCTGCGGATGCCGACAAACACAAGAAAGAACGTCGTTTTGGTTGTCACGCTCTGGTGAACATCAGCCGTTGGCTTGGAGAGCAGACACCGGCTGCACCAGTATTCAAGGAGATTTTAGCCCTAGGTACCGCGGTCACAGCGGCGCGACCATCCAGCTGGCGAGGGTACATTGAGCCGTATGTCAGCCATGGCTTCCTGGACCGCTAGCCAGGGAGCGCCGATAATACCGGCAACAAGAGCACGGGCCAGCTCGGCTCCCTTGGTTGAGCTGTCACTTCGCGGCATCAGCTTGTGGGCTTTGAGCCACACCCGAGGGATGCCGCTGTCTGCCCTTCCGTCGTGCAAGCCATAGCTCAAGCACAAGCACAAGCATGAGCGGCAAGTTCAGGGCGATAGTTCCTAGAAGATGCCGCTCTGTGAACGACAGGCCAGAGCTAAACCTTGCCCAAATATCCAACATATTGATAAGTAAGCCGAGCATAGCAGCTAGAGCTACTGACGCAAATCCAAGCCGGTCGTGCTTTATGCTCAGCAGCGCAATGACCGGAAGTAAGTACCACGGCTGGAACGCAACAACCAGCGTAAAAAAGAGGAACAGGACATACGCGAACACCCGCTCACTGTCTCGCAGACGCAACACGATCAGGAGTGAGAGAACGACAAAGAGGCCGCCAAGGGTGAGCCGGAGCACAGACTGCAGGGCTTGGGGTGCCTGTGCCTGATGCAGATATTCCCTTGCAAACGAGACAATCGAAGCCGTTGCGAAGGTACCGGCAAAGGTCATGCCCTGCAACAGCCCTCCAAGCATTCGTCCCTCGCTCCAAAAGGGCGCAATAGCACCAAGCGCAAGCACTGCCGAGAGAAGTACCGACACAACGATTGTTCGCGCCTTCCACTTTTCCTTCACCATCGCTAACACGACGAGCGGGAAGAGCACGACCGCCAGCGCCTTGATCAAGGCAGCAAGCATCAGCAGCGGCAGCGCCAGCAGAGATCGTCGCCTGAGTGCGAGAACGGCTAGGAGCAGGAACAAGCTCATTACGACATCGTTGTGGGCGTTTGCTACACCTTCAAAGAGGACGAGCGGATTCGCAAGCAAAGCGTACACACTCAACCAGCGCGCTTTTTCATCGTCGTGGTACTGCGAGATGACCCATCCGCTTAGCAGTAACAGCACAAAGCTAAAGCCCTTGTAAAGCAACAACAGTCGAAGCAGATCCTCAAAACCGGCAAGGATCGCCGGGAGCCCGCCAAGCAGCAGCCAGGCCGGGCCGTAGATTGAGGGAACCTCCAACGGCCAGACATAGCGAGCTAAAGGATCGGCTGCGAACAATGGAGCAAAGGTTACGACATACGGATTCTGGTGATAATAATAGGCTAGCTTGAGCTGAGAGAGATAATAAAACACGTCGATCGCGGCGATAGGGTAGAGCAAGACGTTGATGGCACCAGAGCAACCAATCGTGAGGATGATTGCCACCTTGATGGGCAGGAAGACCTCAGGCGCCGCTTGGATCAGCAGGTAGCTAGCAACGTACAGCAGCCCGAGTGCGACCAAGATCAGGGTGGTGCTTTGCAAGACGGGTGATTGAATGTGACCGGGAATCTTATCAAAGGCGAAGCCCGGCGTAGCGTAATGATCGACGAGTGCGTACCAGCGGAGAAGGCCGAGCCAGCAGCCAATCGTCAATAAACCCATGGTGATCGCCGAAAGATTAAACAGGAAGCTCGGTTGTCGCCCGCCCACGCTCTCCTCAGGAGTCGCTCCTTGCGGGCTATCTGCCGAACGTCTCGTTGCCTCTTGGTGCATCTTGCTTGCCACCCTACTGGCTCCACCCGTGTGACGTGAAAGCCGATGATCTAACCGGCTGGGTAGCTCTCAAGACTTGCCACGTCCGGCGCTTTACGCCACCCCAGCGGTCGGTACGAGATCATGTATCACTATCTGATCGCTAAAGGATCACGAACTGATGACTGAATAGGAAGAAGAATAGGCCCTGAAAGACAGCAAATAGTCCAATAGCTGGACCTTGCAGGATGGGCCATTTCGACAACCAGACTCCGAGCGGCAGAAACGCCGGCCAGCACGCGGCCGTGTAGCGGCCCATACCCCACACACCAATAGACCAGACGGCGAGCATGAAGACGATGGCGAAGGCTGCAAGCTCGATCCATTCCCGGCGGAAGCACAGCGCAATAGCCCCCGCCGTAATTAGAAGGCCAAACGGCAGATATGCATACATGACCTGCACGTGCTCGTTGCCGTCCCTCGCCCGCAACAGGTCGTCGATGCCCCACCAGGCCAGCGGTCCCCAGTTGCTGCGAGCGTGGGCGAACGCTAATGGATCGCCGAATGCGGTGTACTGGTACAAGCAGTAGAGCGCCAGAAACAGCCAGGGGAGAGCTAGCCCAAGAATTGCGGGGTTGAGCAGGAAACGCTGCGGATGGAACCCCCGCTGCCGGATTTGTGCGGCCAGTAGCCCGGCTCCGGCGAAGAGGGTAAGGTGTCGCGTCAGGACGCCGTAGCCCAGGACAAAGCCCGCAAGGATATGGTGCCCGCGGAGCGCAAGCAGGATAGCGATCGAGGTAGAGCAGATCATTAACGACTCAGGATACGCTGCAGCCTGAAAAAATGCGAAGGGGTAGGCGGCGAACAGCATAAGACCCCAGCGGGCGGACGATTCATCAGCCAGCATGGTGAAGATCTGGTAGATCGCCAGGTAGGCACCAAGGCCGGCTAGATTGGAGACGACCAGCATAGCAAACTCCACCTGCATCCCCGTCAGCTTGTGTAGCGCCAAAGCCATCGAGGGGAAGAGTGGAAAGAAGTTGGTCCGCCATGCCTCCGTATAGCCACTGCGCGCGATGATGCCAAAATGCTCACAGTCCCAACGGCACAGACCATCAAGGGCCGGAAACTCTTTCATAAATGGCTGTGCGCGGTACTCCCAGAAGAGGCCGGAAGCTAGGGACATCCCAATCTGGGAAAAGCCGAGCAAGGCGATACGGGTAGAGATAAAGAGCAGAATCGGGAACGCGGCCCAAGCCCACTGCTGGCCAAGGCGCTGGATTAGTTGAGCGGCACCAGTATCGCGCGGATGATCGGCAGCGGCCAATTGATTTCCTTTCTCAACGGTCGCGGGTGCGAGATGCTCAGCGCGAGATATAGAGTGTGTACGTCGACTCATATCAACCACCTTTAACACGACGAGGACAGTTGGCGGCGTAACGAGCGCGAAGCCCGAGCGTCGCAGGAACCAACACTCTGCCACTCGAGCACGCAGCTGGCTGATCATGCTGTGCTAGTTCGTTGGTCTCGTCCCCACATCCACTCCATGATGGTTATCAGCAGCGGTAGGCCGAATGTAAGGAGGACGCTTGCCACCAACACCTTGGGATCCTTAAGCTGCAACCACGCCGTAATCCAGATGAAGAAAGGGTAGCTCAGCATCGAGGTGATAGTCCAGACAACCGTGCGGTACAGCGGCCACTCGGACAAGTGCAGAGCAGCGATACCGACCAGCAGGATCAAATACCACGGGCGGAAAAAGATTGATACGACGAGCAAAACGTACACAACTTCAAAGGTGACGCGCGGCAGGCGTGCCGGCTTCCGCCACAGGACAGCCATTTGCCAAGCCACTGTTACCAGCACAATCGACGCACTTACCAGCTTAATCCAAGGCCAAGCGTCAACACCGGGCAGGAGCTCGTCAAGGACGTAACGTACGAGGGTAGCCAGTGAAGCACTCGTGAGCGTGCTCTGCTCTGCAACACTTAGCAGGACAGCGCCAAAATCGTAGAAGGGATAAAAGGCAATCATGATCCACAGCAGGCTAAGCACGACGCTTTCGCCCACGATCCAACACAGTTTCCGCCAACTCTCCGCTCGAGATGCGAGAGCGATGGCCGCCAGCGGGATCAGCGGCGCGGCAAGATATTTGATGAGCGTGGCTACCACCAGCAAAGGGACGACTAAGCTATCACGCTTGGTAGACCACATCAGAAAGGCAAGCAGAATCGGCACGAGCATCACGACGTCGTTGTGGCCGTTACCCACGGCTTCCCACAGCACGAGCGGATTCCACAGAAAGAAGATGGCGCCCGTAACGCTGTGACGCCCGGATGAAGCCTGCAGAGCACGAACGATAATCCACCCGCACAGAAGGAAGCAGACCAGCGATAAGAGCTTAAACCCCCACAGCGCCACCACCATCCGGTTGTCGGCAACTAAGGTGATGGGCGCAGCTAGGAGGTTCCAAAGTGGGCCATAGGGTGATACTCGTCCGGTCCACTCCTCAGAAGCGAAGCGCATCCAGGGGTCCGCCGAATAATGTTTGAAATAGGCACGGATCGGATTGACACCATAGTGCGTGAAGAGGCGCGACCGCCAGGCGTAGATATAGATATCGGTCGCGCTCACCGGATACATCCATGTCATTGCAGTGCCGAGCAGCGCGGCACACGTGAAGACAGGCCGGAGCGCGCGGCCGGTAGATATTTTTCGACTCTCGTGCAATGCGAAGATGTACAGGGTGAACAAGAGGACCAAACTTGCGATGAAGATCAGGTACTCGTCACGCTGATACTCCGACATTACTCCGATATCCAGCAACCGCTCCCCATTTCCTCGGAGCGGATAACGCCTCGCGAAGTACAGCATCGGCACCATCATGCCAAGGCCATAGAACCATAGGCGCCGTTCGCTTCGCAGCTCATGGATAGCTAACGACCCTTGCGAGGAAGGACGAGGCCAAGGAAAGGCCGCCCATGTCGCTACGCGCGGTCGTCTACTCTTATCCATTCAACCTCCTCTCGTCGGGCGCATGCGCGCGAAAATTCCCCGGAGAAATTTGCAATGCTTGCAGCCGAGTGGCGTCGCCATAATGCAGATCATGGGCCGGCGTGAAACGAATAGCACGCTGGTGAAGCTCCCGCCGAGCAATTCAAAACGATCGAGGCCAGACCAAGGGCGATCGTCGTCCAGACGGGAGCATAACAGCCGAATAAACGTACCATCCGACGCTGGTTTCCACGAGACTCCGCGCGATTGCAGATCGGCCGCAGATCTGCCTGTCCTTGTTCAGCAGCACTGCCTTCCACCGTGACGAGGCTGCCGTCTATTACTACCACACGCCGAGTGGAAGGAGCTTAATACCGACCAGCTTACATTCAGGAGAACAAAGTGAAACGTCTAAAACAACGGCGGAAAAAGAAAGCAAGAGGCGTACCACAAGCGAAAGGACGACATCAGCACGGTACTCGATTAAAAGCAGCGTCCCTCCTGAAACAGGAACGGGTGCAGCCCGTCCTATCAGCATGCGAATGCGCGCGGAAATGTGCTCTGCATTCCCGGCGACCCGTCGGCGGCGTCGAGAAGTGGGTCCTGGCGCAGCTCTTCGAGCGGCGCGTGCTGACCTATACACCGGACAATCCCCAGGGCTGGCACGTGGAAATGGGTAACGTCGGCCAGCACTACTATACCTGGCGCTACGGGACCCAGCCTTGGAAGCAATTCCCCTAACGCGCGAGCGTGCGGCGAAAGCGCCGCACGCTATGTCGACGCGACGCGGCCAAAGGTTCTTGAGGACAGACGCGGAAGACAGCACGGGCCGCTCGAGTAAAGCCTGCTCGAGCGGTCCGCGCGGTGCTTGCCGTCTAGGCAGCGCGCCCTGTATCCGGCACCACTTAAGGCCATCCCTGCTCTTGCAACGGGCTGACGATGGCCTCGTTGAGCACGAGATCAGGTGGCGCGGCCGCGATCCAGACGAGCAGAGCGGCCACATCATGCGGTGGTAGCGCCTGCGTTGCCGGCGGTGGCTGATGCTGCTCGTTGCGGCGGTCTTGGGACGTCCACGTTCCCCAGCTGGTTGCCATGGCGCCCGGATAGACGATACAGGCGCGGATTCCATGGGGCTTGCCCTCGGCAGCAAGTGCCTGCGTCAGGCCAGTGAGACCAAACTTTGAGGCACAATATGCCGCGGCGTTAGCCCAGCCCCTTTTGCCCGCTACGGATGAGATATTAATGATCGTGCCACGACCGGCTGCTTGCATGACCGGGAATACTGCTTTCGCGAGCAGGAAAGGCGCGCGGAGGTTTACGTCGAGCACGCGATCCCAGTCGCCGGTCGCCAACTCGGCTACCGGACCCGGAGTATCCGTAGCCGCGACGTTCACGAGCACGTCGATCCGCCCAAAGCTCGCCCGCGTACGTTCGACCGCCGACATAATCTCCTCTTCACGCGCGAGGTCCACCGGCAACGCCAGACCTTGCTGCCCAGCTGCCTCGACGTCGGAAAGTGTCGCCGCTAAGTCGGGCTCGCTGCGCGCAAGCAGTGCGACTTGTGCGCCTGCCTGCGCCATTGCGGTTGCGGTGGCCCGGCCGAGCCCACTGCTGGCACCCGTTACTACGACCACCTGGCCATCAAGCACGCGTCCATTAGCCTCTGTCATCATCGTTCCTCCCGCCGGGCGCAACCGACTCGAAGACACCGGGGTTGAGCTGCGGCTCCCAAATCGACGCGGTGCCCTTGGCGCGTGACCGTGGTTGGACCACCCTCAAGGTCGATCTCGGAAACACTCCGGTCGCTCCGGCGACGACCGTAATGCATCGCGGCTATGCCTTCGCCTTCAAACATCACTGCGCCCAGCACGATCATCAGCACTTCTATGGCCAAGGCGGGCTCTTCTCCGCCCGCTCCTCGGGCCGTGACCGCAGGTCTGCAAGCCACTGCTCGAAGTTGCACTGCGGACGGAAGCCGAGCCTTTCAGCTGCCCGCGCCATTGGGTAGTAAACGGTAATCGGTGCAAGCTCATCGACGCCGCGCTCGCGCAGGAGCTCCGCAGTCCCGGGATAATAGCGGTCGAGCACGCCCAGCGGATTCTGCCGCAACTGCGGCCCGTCCTGGTCGGTGAAGGGAACGAACGATTCGACGTTGAAAACGTCCCATTGAAGCTTGCCCGTCGTGAGCGCCTCGATTGATGCCAGCACCGAGCCCACGACATCCGCGGTGTCCACGCCCCCATAGAGTAGGCGGATACCGTACCGAAAGAACGGTTCTGGGACGAACATGCCATAGCGAAGGGCTACACTCGGGATGCCGTGCTTGCGTCCATAGAAGCGGCACATTTCCTCGCCCGCGACCTTGGTGAAGCCATAGATGTCGCCCGGCATCGGGGGCAGCTCCTCGTGCAGCGCAATCCCCGATCCTGATCCCGGCGCATTATGGCTTTTGTAAATCCCCATGGTGCTCGAAAAGACAAGCCCGCGAACACCCGCTTCCACTGCAGCCTCCCACACATTGAAGGTGCCTGTTAGGTTGAGGTCGTAGAAATCCTGTGGCGTATGGTCGCGGAGATGAATGCCATGAATGGCAGCAGTGTGGACGATGAGCTCGGTCCCCTTAGCCGCGCTGCGCACATCTTCCGCCCTCCGCACGTCACCCCGCACCACTTCGTACTGGCTTTCGAGCGGCTGTACGTCAAACAAAACTGGCTCGTGCCCAGCTTCCGCTAGAGCGGGTGCCAGTGCCATACCGAGCGTACCGCCCGCACCTGTAATCAGAATCCGCATACACATCCCCCCATTACCTCGTCCAGCCCTCAACATTCCTTTAGCGTACAACATCTGCCGCCGGCGCAACTACGAGCTCTCCCACCTGTGCTTCCGTCGACGCCGCCCGAACCCGGAAGGCTCCGAGCCAGACCTCGCGCACTGCAAGCCGGTCGTTCAAGCGATACAGAAGAATAGCTGCTGCACAATAAGTACCACTGGTGTGTGGTCTCATGCGCTGCGCTGAGCTCGCGTACACTCCACCGGCTGATTCGTCGCTTCAATTCAGTAATTCACCCGGATGCATAGCGGTGAGCCGCCGCCGGAAGGGCAGGTCTTCTACGAGAAGCTGCAAGCTAACAGAGCGAAACCGGATTTGCGATCTGTTGTTCTACTCATACGGGCATGGGCTATTCTCGAGGCTGACCACGCCGGCACGACGGCAGCGCACCAGATGAGGTACGGCCTCGGTCAAAACGCTTCAACCCTAAGCCATCGCAGCAACCAATTCACTTGACAAACTTGCCGCTTAGCTTTATACCTCGAAGCGTGGCAGCGAAGCGCGATCGACGAAGCGGGAGGGCCGTCACTTGGAGGCATTCCCATGGGGTCGATCGATAGGCAATGCACGAGAGTGAGCCGGGTTAATACATTGATGACAGAAGCATCGAGCCATCGAAGCGCCTATGGGGCGATTGAAGCGGGTGGGACGAAGTGGGTTTGTGCCGTCGGCACCGGTCCTGACGATATTCGTGCTGAAACCCGCTTTCCCACCACGACACCGGCGGAGACTCTCGGACGGGCGATGAGCTTCTTCCGGGACGCCCAGGCTAATGAACCACTCCAGGCACTCGGCGTCGGGTCATTTGGGCCGGTCGATCTCGATCGCACCTCGCCGACCTATGGCTCGATCACATCGACACCTAAGCCGGGCTGGGCATATACCGAGGTAGCTTCCACCCTGTATGAGGCGCTCGGGGTGCCGATCGTGTTCGACACCGACGTGAACGTAGCCGCATTGGGGGAGCATCGCTGGGGCGCCGCCCAGGACCTCGAGCATGTGGTCTACATCACCGTCGGCACCGGCATTGGCGCCGGTGTGCTCATTGGGGGACAACCGCTCCATGGATTGGTTCATCCCGAAGTGGGTCATTTACGGTTGCCACACGACTGGCAGGTCGACCCGTTCCCTGGAAGCTGTCCCTACCACGGCGATTGTCTGGAAGGCTTGGCATCGGGGCCTGCACTGGCGAGGCGCTGGGCTCAGCCGGCAGAGACGCTACCGCCCGACCACCCGGGTTGGCGGCTCGAGGCCCGCTATCTAGCGCTGGCCCTCGTCAACCTGATCTGCACGCTCTCACCGCAGCGCATCGTCCTCGGCGGCGGCGTGATGGAGCAGCCGCAGCTGTTTGCGTTGATCCGCGCCGACGTGCAGCAGCTGCTCAATGGCTATGTGCGATCAACGACAATCTTGGAGCAGATCGACAGCTACATCGTACCGCCGGCACTCAAGGGCCGTGCCGGCGTGCTGGGGGCGATTGCCCTCGCCCAACGCGGCGTCTCCGGCTAGCCCAATTTTGGGCAGCGGAGCCACGCTCCAGCGCATCCTTCGTGCGCTCGACCCACCCGCCCTCGAGCACCGGTTGTCCCACTTTTTCAACCAGCGCCTGCGGGGAGGGATATGAGATCGTGAAGCTCACGGCATTACGATTGATGGCAGGGCACCAGCCGGTGCGTTCGGGGGATGCCGGCAGCATGCATTGGGTCCACGTTATGAGAGCATTGTGCCGTGATATTGGCGTGGTGCTCACGTCGGAGGAGCCTGCATGGCTTCATCCACATTCAGCTACAGCTCAGGGGCCCTGCCGAACCGGCGTGGCGGTGGAAGGCGAGAACACTTCTTGCGGTGCTAACATAAGAGCACGCGGGTTTCAGCGAGAGAGCAGCGAGACGAACATATGCCAGTATTCAAAGAAATACCAGCGGAGATGACGGGACACGTCCCAGTCAAGATCTGGACGACCGACATCGAGGCCTCAGCCGAACAGCAATTGACGGCGCTGGGCAGCTGCCCCTTTGTTTATCACCATGTGGCTGCGATGCCCGACGTCCATTATGGGATTGGAGCCACAATCGGCAGCGTATTTGCCACCAAAGACGTTATTCTTCCAACCGCCGTTGGCGTCGATATCGGCTGCGGTATGCTCGCGCAACCCTTTAATGTGCGGTCAAACGACCTTTCACCCTCGTTTCTACGGGACCTGCATGAGCAAACCAAGCGGGATATTCCCACGGGCTTTGGACAGCACGCCGGGCCGCAACAGTGGGAAGGCTTCGAGGCCGGACGTTACACCGACGAGGTTGCCCATATCGTTCGGGAAAAGGCGCCCCTGCAGCTTGGCTCCCTGGGCGGAGGAAACCACTTCATCGAGTTATGTAAAGATGAAAATGGGATGGTCTGGCTGATGTTGCACAGCGGGAGCCGCGGCGTCGGCAACATGATCGCCCAGCGCCACATCGAGGCGGCGCGTGAGCTGAACTATGAGCGCCAGATCAAGTCTGCGCCGGACCTGTGGGTACTTCCGCTCGACACGCAAGAAGGGCAAGCTTACCTCAAGGATATGCTGTGGGCCCAGGACTACGCGATGGAAAATCGCCAGCGCATGCTCTCGACCTTTATC
>JADDQE010000123.1 GCA_016781525.1 bacterium
AGCACATTCAGACGGCGTACATTGAGCCGGGCAGCCCATGGCAAAACGCATTTGGCGAGAGCTTTAACGGGCGACTCCGCGACGAATGTTTGAACCTGGAGTGGTTCCGGAACCTGCAGGAGGCCCAAGTCGTGATCGCACGCTGGCGCCGGCAGTATAATGCGGAGCGACCGCACAGCAGCCTGGCGTACGAAACGCCCCAAGCCTTTTGCCGAGCGTACCAAGCGCAAGCTGGAAATCAACCAGGCCGGCTACAGCAGCTAGGGCCGCCAACGAACCAAGCGATTCTCACCGTTTGAGTGCTACTCACAATTGGGGCAGCTCACACAGGAGCTTGGACGTACGGATTACCACCAAATGGTCCAGCAATCTGGCCCGATATTGCGTAATAAAAGACATCTGTTGCAAATAACGGTGGCATTAGCAGGAGGGCAAGCATGAGCAGGAACGTGACGACAAGCGTAGCTTTTGATAGCGTCTTTATGGTCGCAAAGTGTACGGCCGCAGTATAGCAACTAAAGCTCAGTAGAATCAGGAGCCAGTTGACCCATCGGAACAACGCAGCCGAAATTGGAAGGTTTGGAAGCATGAGCGCTTGGCGATATAGCGCCGACACCTCTACAGCGTGATTACGTCTTAGTGACCAAAACGGCGGCTGCGTAAAACCTTGCGGTACGTTTAGATACAGCAAGCTTAGCGCGATGAAACACAGCAGCAGACCCAAGCCAAACAACCACGTCTGGTGTACACGTCTGCAACACATATCAACCTTCTCCCCACCACTGTAGCGTACATGTTCTTCTTTCATCCTACGTTTACTACCAGGCCGCACCCAATCCGATTATAAACGACATTAAGTAATGTCAATTCCCCTTGTAGGTGCAGCAGTCGGTGAGTAGGCCAACGCTGCTCTATGCTGCACTATAAAGCGGACTGTGGAAACCTTACCACTAATGCTACATTGTCTAGGAGAAATAGTATAAGATAGGACGGAGTGGAATGTTGATTTGAGGTAACGGGGTTATGATCTCACTGGCCCAATTACCAGACGAGCAGTAAAGGTGAGTGACGTTTTGGGTCGTGGTCGTGACGATGGCTGGCGGCTACGCGCGCGATATAGCTGATATCGTCGCGATCCATCTGCGGACAATCCAGCTCGCCGCGCAATACATGCGTAAGAGCGACACGGGCGTGACCAGCGAATAAACGACACGCACGCGAGCCGCGAATAACGGTTGACATCCGACCTCCGCAGCAAATATACTACTGTTTACCTCTCGGGCTTTGCGCACATTCGCGCCTGCGATCCTGCGATCAATGGCTTGCCGCTATCAATCAGATAGCACACGCGGTGTCACCTCTCCGTCTTGGCTCGAGGGGAAGCGAGGAGTGGAATGGATCAGCGTATTCTGGACGAGCTGCGCACGATCGTTGGGACTTCCGGGCTCATCAGCGAGCCCGACCAGCTGCGGACTTATGAGTGCGATGGGCTGACGAACTTCCGCATAATGCCCGCAGCTGTGGTGCTGCCTGCGAGCGGAGAGCAGGTTCAGCAGATTGTGCGTGTCTGCCACCGTGAGCAGCTACCGTTCGTCGCCCGTGGCTCGGGAACGGGCCTGAGTGGCGGCGCCCTGCCAGTTGCCAGCGGTATCGTTATTAGTCTCGCCAGGCTCAATCGGATCCTCGCGGTAGATATCCCCAACCAGCGCGTCGTCGTCGAGCCGGGCGTGATCAACCTACACGTCACGCAGCGGGTAGCAGCGCACGGCTACTTCTATGCTCCGGACCCGTCGTCGCAATCAGTATGTACGATCGGGGGCAACGTCGCGGAGAACTCCGGTGGAGCGCATTGCCTCAAGTACGGCTTTACCGTCACACATGTGCTTGGCATGAAAGTTGTGCTGCCGGATGGAGAGCTGGTAGAGCTTGGCGGAAACACCCTCGACGTGCCCGGCTACGACCTTGCTGGCGTCTTTGTCGGGTCAGAAGGCACATTAGGTATCGCCACCGAAATTACGCTACGCATTGTCAAGCGGCCCGAGACGGTACAGACGCTTCTCGCCGCCTTTAATTCGACCGATGAGGCTGGCGCAGCCGTCAGCGCCATTATCGCGGGAGGCATCTTGCCGGCGGCGATTGAGATGATGGACCGGCTAAGCCGAGACGCTGCCGAGGCCGCCGTACATGCGGGCTATCCCGAGGCCGACGCGCTGCTCTTGGTCGAGCTCGATGGGCCGGCTGTCGAGGTTGGGCTGCTGATGGAGCGCGTCAAAGCGATTTGTGCCGAGTGCGGCGCGTGGGAGCAACGGCTGGCACAGTCAGACGCCGAGCGGGCGGTGGTGTGGAAAGGCCGCAAGGCCGCGTTCGCCGCGATGGGCCGCATATCGCCCGACTACATCGTCCAAGATGGGGTTATTCCGCGAACGGCTCTCCCGCGTGTGCTGCGCGAGATCGAAGCGCTGAGTGCAGCAGCTGGGCTGCGAGTTGCCAACGTCTTTCACGCGGGTGATGGCAATCTCCATCCACTGGTGTTGTACGACCGCAGCATTCCCGGGCAGGAGCATATTGCCGAGGAGCTTGCCTTCAGCATCCTCAAGCTGTGCGTCAGCGCAGGCGGGTCCATCACGGGCGAGCACGGCGTAGGCCGCGAAAAGCAGCAGTTTATGTCAGTGATGTTTGCCGAGCCCGACCTTGATACCATGCAGCTCGTGCGATGCGCCTTCGACCCCCAGCACATTGCCAACCCCGACAAAGTCTTCCCCCGTCCACGGCTCTGCGCCGAAAAGCAAGGACGCTATGAGCCCCATCCATTGGAGACAGCAGGGATTGCCGAGCTTTTTTAGAGCGTCCAACTGCCGAGCTGCGCAAGCAGAGAGCAGGAAAGACTAGACCGACCTTGCCAAAGGAATGTTGATGGCTGTTCAGCTTGACGCGCTGCAGACGGAGCTAGCCGGCATTGTTGGGCTCGACCAACTGGCCGAAGCATCACCGGCGCATGCAATTGATGGAATCCAACCGTGGCTGGTGGTTGAACCCAATACGCCGGACCAAATAGCGCAGCTTCTCACCCGTGCAAACACGGCCGGTCTCTGCGTTACACCTACTGGCGGAGGCTCGAAGTTAAGCTGGGGCAACCCGCCGCGACGGATCGATCTTCTGCTGTCGCTGCGGCGAATGGGCGCAGTCGTCGAGCACGCGTGGGGAGATATGACAGCAACGGTCCAGGCTGGCTGTACGGTCGCCGAGCTTCAGCGGCAACTTGCCATGCATGGGCAGCGGCTCGCGCTTGACCCACTATGGCCGGAGCAGGCGACGATTGGCGGTATCTTGGCGACAAACGACAGCGGGGCACTACGCCTGCGCTTTGGCGCGCTCCGCGACCTGATCCTGGGCGTCACCGTCGCGCTACCCGATGGAACGCTCGCCAGAAGCGGCGGCAAGGTCGTCAAGAACGTTGCAGGATACGACTTACCCAAGTTAATGACGGGAGCACTCGGCACGCTGGGCGTGATCGTCGATGCGACCTTCCGCCTGTACCCACTGCCCCCGTACGTCGAGATCGTCAGCGTAGGGCTACCGACGATGGACTCAGCCAACGCCTTGATGCTCAAAATCCTAGACTCACCCATCGTTCCCAGCGGTGTGCAGTGTCATGTCGGTAGTAGGCTCAGCCCCGAGGTCGAGTTACGCTTCGAAGGCATAGCCGACGCGGTCGATGCTCAGCTCCAGCAGCTACGACGACTGTGCAGTGGGAGCATCCAGATCCAACCAGACGAGCTCGGTACAAATTGGACCGACCGCGAGTCGCTGTTCCAGCCGGGACCGACAACGGTTACCTGTAAAGCGAGTGTGCTACCGAGCCAAATCGGGACATTAACGAGCGCCGTTCAACGCGTAGCCGGCCCGCTCAAGCTCGAGTGGGAGCTCGTCGCCCAAGTGTTTGGCATCGCTACGCTCCGGCTCGTTGGGGCTAACGCTCAAGCACTAGCCGCGGCGCTCGCTATTTTACGTGGTGAGGTCAAGCAGCTTGGGGGCTCACTGGTGCTGCTCAGCTGCCCACCCGACGTCAAGGCGCGGATCGACGTTTGGGACAGCCCTGGGAGTTCGGCTCCCCTCATGCGTCGGATTAAGGATCGCTTCGACCCACAACATATTCTCAATCCAGGGCGCTTTGTAGGATTTTAGACCAATCGCTTCGACATCGCTACACTTGCCGCAGCTCACAGCGATTCTGACACGACTTGTTCACGAGGCATTCTATGACAGTTACCTCAACAGCCGGGACCGACGCCGCTATGCAGCACACTAGACACGCTGAACCAATCTTTGACGCGTATCATCCTCCGGCGCCGGAGCTGATCGACGACTGCGTCCACTGCGGCTTCTGTCTGCCGACCTGTCCGACCTATCTGCTCTGGGGCGAGGAGATGGACTCGCCTCGCGGGCGGATTTATTTGATGAACATGGGAAACCAAGGGCAAGCGACCCTGAACGACACCTACGTGCGCCATTTCGACCAGTGCCTTGGCTGCATGGCCTGTCTCACGGCGTGCCCCTCCGGGGTGCAGTATGACAAGCTCATCGAGGCGACACGAGCTCAGATCGAGCGGCATCACGCCCGATCATTGCCCGACCGGCTTTTCCGCCAGCTGATCTTTGCGCTGTTCCCCTATCCCAAGCGGTTGCGCGCACTCGCGGCTCCACTGTGGCTCTACGAGTTGACCGGGCTCCGACGGCTGGTACGGCGCCTAGGTGTGCTCGAGCTGCTGCCCGTACGACTCAAAGCGATGGAGGCGTTGCTGCCGCCTGTTTCAGCTGGCGCCCTCAGCGAGCGCGTACCGCCACGAACTGCACCGCGCGGCGCTCAGAGGAGGCGGGTAGGACTGCTGCTGGGCTGCGTGCAACGTGTCTTTTTCGGCGACGTCAACGCGGCTACTGCACGCGTCTTAGCCGCTGAGGGGTGCGAGGTGATTGCCCCGCATGAGCAGAGCTGCTGCGGAGCACTAATGGTCCATGCCGGACAGGAGGCCCATGCACTTGACCTTGCCCGCCGAACCATCGACCTCTGGGAGCGTATGGAGGTTGACACGCTTGTCGTCAACGCTGCGGGATGCGGGTCGACCTTGAAGGAATATGGTCATCTGCTCCGCGACGATCCGCACTATGGCGAGCGTGCACGTAAGTTCGCGGCAAAATGCAAGGACATCTCCGAAGTACTAGCGGAGCTGGAACCACGTGTGCCACGCCACCCACTCAACCTAACAGTGGCCTACCACGACGCCTGTCACCTGCAACATGCCCAGGGAGTACGCAGCCAGCCACGCCAGGTACTGGGGACGATTCCCGGCCTCATCATCCGCGAGATTCATGAGGCCGCAATCTGCTGCGGCTCAGCCGGTATCTACAACCTTGTCGAGCCGGAAGCGGCGCAGGAGCTCGGCGACCGTAAAGTCCAGCACGTGATCGCGACGGGCGCAGACATCCTTGCGACCAGCAACCCAGGCTGTCTCTTTCAAATTACGGCTGGCTTGCAGCGAGCGGGCAAGCGCATGCCGGCGGTGCATCCAGTTGAGCTGCTAGATGCATCGATGCGAGGGGTGCTCCCGGCTGCCCTACAGCTGCACGACTGGTGAACGCGATTACCTGGTACCATATTCCGCTGAGGGGATTACGAGTGGGTCCGCAGATAGGCAAGCGCCGAGTTTCGCAGAGCGGGCTTATGCTTGGGAGTAACAGGCAAACCCGATCACAGCTTGCTGCGGGGCAAAACGGCGAAGGGACGTGGTTATGGCGCTGATATCCAAAGGGCAAGGGTTAGCGGAGGCCGGACAAGTGTCGGCAAGTACAGTCGGCAAGAACGAGCCACGCTGGCATTACGCTTGGGTCGTGTCGGCAATCACGTTCTTTGTGCTGCTCGTGGCTGCTGGCGTGCGTACGGCGCCAGGCGTGTTTATCAAGCCACTGGAAGCAGAGTTCGCTTGGAGCCGCGGGAGCATCTCGTTGGCGGTCGCGATTAGCCTCTTTGCTTTTGGCTTCGGGGGGCCGATCGCAGGCGTGCTGATCGACCGCTGGGGACCGCGACGTGTAATGCTCGGTGGTCTGGCGGTCATCGCAGTTGGCCTAGCCCCGCTGCTGGTTCTGGGCTCGTTGTGGCAACTACACGTGTTCTGGGGGCTGATTACGGGTATTGGTACCGGCACCGTAGCGACAGTGCTCGGCGCGACCGTCGCAAATCGCTGGTTCAAACGGCATCGAGGGCTGATGGTTGGGTTGTTCGGCGCGGCCAGCTCCGCTGGGCAGCTAATCTTTCTGCCTGGTCTCATCGCCGTGACCGCTGCGTGGGGCTGGCGCGGGGCGATGGCGGCGCTGGTGGTTGCCGTCGGAGCGCTGCTGCTTCCGGTAGCATTGTGGATGCGCAACCATCCTCAAGATCTCAACCTTCGCCCCGTAGGAGATGATGACTCTACTGTTAGTTCCTCCCTAGATAGCAGCGTCCCACCTGTTTCGCTCCGTACAGCCATCACGACACGCGACTTTTGGCTGCTCGCCGGCAGCTTTTTTATCTGCGGCTACACTTCGAACGGGCTGGTCGGGACGCACTTGCTGCCGCATGCGCTCGAGCATGGCTTTACCGAGGTCATGGCAGCGGGAGCCTTGGGCCTCATGGGCATGATGAACATCGTCGGGACACTGGGATCCGGCTGGCTAACGGACCGGTACGACAATCGAAAGCTGCTCGCGGCCTATTACGGCTTTCGTGCAATCGCGATCGCGGCGCTGCCCTTCATTGTCGAGGTCCGTGGGCTACTCCTGTTTGCCGTTCTGTACGGTCTCGATTGGATTGCCACCGTTCCACCAACTGTAAATTTGACGGCCCAGCGGTTTGGTAGAGCATCGCTCGGCACCATTTTTGGCTGGATTTTTTGCGCACATATGATTGGCGCGGGCCTAGCCGCGTACGCTGGGGGGTTGTTCCATGACCTGTTGGGCAACTATACGCTAGTCTTCTTGTCCGCTGCGGCCCTTGGCTTTCTTGCAGTTGGCCTCTCAATGACCATTAACCGCCACTCCCAAAGCTTACCGGCGCCAGCCTAGCGCGCCGAGCAGTGCGAAACGGGCATGCATGGTACGAGGAATTAGTTGGGCACCTCACCGGCGCCGCTCCGCGTGGCTAAGGGCGATCAATCGCGTCGAGTTGGAGCTCGAAAATATTCTCGGGCCCATCCTCCTCGTCGATATGTCTTCCGATCTGCACAAAGCCGAACTGCTGAGCTAGCTTTAGCGATGGCAGATTGTCAGGGCTGATCGACAGAATGAAGCGCGAGACCGCATGGGTTGCTCGTGCCCAGGCCATAAGCGCGCTCGCTGCCTCTCGAGCATAGCCCTGGCGACGGTCGGCCTCAAACACTGTATAGCCGTACTCGATGCCCCCGGGAGCAAGCGCGTCGAGATACGCCGGCCCTGGCGCGGTATGGAAGCCGATGTGACCGACCATCCGTCGCTCGCTCCGTAGCCCGATAGCCCGTACAAGCCAGGGCTGTAGCTCGGGTGTTGCGCGAAGCTCTCTCAGCCGAATCCGCATCAGGCCGGTCTCCTCAAACCATTCATCCGGAACCGATAGCCCAATGAGCTTTTCCGCGGCTTCCCTGGCTCCATCTAGCGAGGCTTGCAGGAACTCGGGCGTCATTGGAATGAGGTCGAGCCGCTCTGTATGTATTGTTGCTACCGTGGTCATCCGCAGCATCTCCTTTGTTGCGGTTCTCATCGCTCGCGGTCATATCTCGTCTGATCGCGCCGCTTGTACAGCCTTACCGCGCCGAGATTATGGGAAGGTAGAGCTGCGCATCGGGCTGTGGAAAGAGCCTGCTCTGGGGAACGATCTGCTTGGGTTGACGCGGACTCGACCACGCCAGCTTCGCTACAGCATCGCCCGACGCGTCGTAATACTCCCTGACGATCGGGTAGAGCTGGCCGGCTTCCAAGGTGATGCTCCCGCTGTTCTCCGTCAGCGTGTGATTGGTCCAGTTGTTCACCAACAGCTTGCCGTTGACCCACAGCCGCACCCCGTCGTCCGATGTCGTGTAAAAGGTGTACGTTTCCCCGTACTGGGCCAGCACCTGCCCTTGCCAACGTACCGAAAACGTGTCGGGCCCGATCCCCGGTGCCGGAGCCTCGGCCTCCCAGCTAAAGTTCACCGTCGCGTCCGTCCGTGTCACGCTCGGCCCGGTCAAGTCCATGGTGTCGAAATATTTCCCCCGTAGCCCGGTCCCGCTGCCCACGTGATACTTCGCCGTGTACGTCGTCGCGCTGCTCGGCGTCTTAATGGTGTGCTTGGCCGCCCCTCCATCTGACCAGCGTTGGAACACCCAGGGCCGCCCGCTCCCGTCCGCCTGTTCTGCTGCCCGGATCCGCAGCTCGTACCCCTGCCACGATGTCCACGTTCGAGGCGCGGTGAAGGGCGTCCCATTCACCTCCAGCTGCAGCCCGCTCGGCTCCGTCGCGAGCGTGAAGTCGACTTGTCGCGGCCGCAGCGCTTGCCGCACCACGCCTGTCCGACCCTGCCGGTCCGTCGCCGTCAGCTCCAGCTCTAAGTAGCTATTCGCCGCCGCGGCCAGATCTTCCGGTGCCGGCGCCGTGATGGTCACACTGCTACCCGCTGTGGGCGCGAGGAACGGATGAGTATGGCTCCCATGGTGCAGTGTGACCCGCCAGCTCAACGCGCTCCCCGGCAGCGCCCCATCCTCCGCATCCGTCGCGCTGCCCTGTAGCGTGATCGTTTGGCCGACCGCAAATTGGAGCGTGGCGGAGGGCGCCTCGATCCGCGGCACCGGCGGCGTATTCCCCACATCAATCCGGATGCTAGCGGGCGCTGACTCCGCGCCATGTTGATCGCGGACCACCAGCGTCGCGGTGTAAGTGCCGGCGTCAGTGTAGGTGTGCGTCGTGGTAGCGCTCCTGGTCTCCACAGCTGCACTTCCATCACCAAAGCGCCAGCGATAGGTCAGCGTATCGCCGGCGTCGGGGTCGCTGCTCCCGCTCCCGCTGAAGCTCACCGTCAAGGGGGCAGCCCCAGTCGTGGGTGAGGCTGCAAGTGCCGCGTTTGGTGTCCGATTGGACGCGCCGCTATACACCACCCGCCGTACCTGGCCGCTCGCGCCTTCGTACGTCCCGCCGTATGTGGTGTAGAAGAGGGCTTGCGTTGTCCCATGTGGCCCAAAGCGCAGTGTCACCGCACTTTTGAGCCCCAACCCTGACACGAAGTCGCTTTCGGTGTAGTCGCCACTCCCTGACCTCTGCAGCCGCTTGATGGCGCCGCACACGTAGTCCCCGAACAGGTACGCGCCCTCGTAGGCCGCCGGCCACACATCGCGGGGGACGAAGGCACCACCGGTGATCGACGCACAACCGGCACCGTGGTTGTAGCTGTAGAACGGATTCATCATACCGGCGGGTGGAGCTCCGCAGTCAGACGTCGAGTCGTTGGCACAGGGACCCTCGCGGACGTTCCAGCCATAATTGGCGCCCGCTACGGCCAGGTTAATCTCTTCCCAGGTTGACTACCGTACAGAAAATATGAGCTAACGCGTGATACGTGCCAGCTCTGGTATGCTCTTCCGTGCGTGTGACCTTTCAGTCCCGAGGAGCCGATGAGCGACACGTATCGCCGCTATCATGCCATCAAACGCGCCGTCATGCAATGGTATCATCCACGCCCAACTGGGCACCAGGAACGGCATGTGAACACCTTGGTTGCCATGATGTGCGGGCTGGCTGGGAGCCAGCCGGCCCACTTGTCCGCGATCGCCGATCACGCGCCCTGTGGTGCGGCGACGCAGGAAAGCCTCATCGCCCGCTTCCGACGGTGGCTTAAAGATGACGCCCAGACCCTAGATCGTTGGTTTCTGCCTGTCGCCCAGGCGCTCCTGGAAACACTGGCCCGACAGCCGATTGTGTTGGTCATGGACGGCAGTGTGGTGGGCCGCGGCTGTATCGCCTTGATGGTGAGCGTGATCTACCACGGCCGTGCATTGCCGCTGGTCTGGATCGTCGTCCGTGGGAGCAAAGGCCACGTTCCCCAGGCGACTCATTGCGCCCTGGTCGCCCAGTTGCAGCTGATCCTGCCGCCCACGGCCACGGTCATCTTGCTCGGTGATGGCGAGTTTGATGGCACCGACCTGCACGCGACGCTGCGTCACCTAGGCTGGCAGTACGTCTGTCGCACCGCTCGCAATCTCTGCTTCACGGCCTCTGGGCTTGATCGCCACATCCGGGATCTTCAACCAGCGCGCGGCGAAGCACTCGCCGTAACGCCAGCGTGGATGACCAGCGAGTCCTCCGGGCCGATCAGCCTGCTCGCGATCTGGGACGCTGCTTATGATGCGCCGATCTATCTCGTCACGCATATGACCGACCTGGAGCAGGCTGTGCAGTTGTATCGTAAACGCGCGCACATCGAGACCTTTTTCTCGGATCAGAAAAGTGGTGGCTTTCACCTGCACACGAGCCATCGCAGCGATCCCGCCCGGCTCACGCGCTTGCTGATTGCCTCGTGCTTGGCGTACCTCTGGATCGTCTACCTCGGCGTCTGTGCCGTGCGCGACGGCTGGCTGCAGCGGCTCCATCGCCAGGATCGCTGCGATCTGAGTCTGTTTCGGCTCGGCCTGCGACTCCTCGCGCGCTGCCTCAAGGACGGTATCCCGATCCCACCAGGTCTGCTCGTGCCTGCCCTGCTTCCGGGTCTGCCAGTTCGACGGTGGCTGAAATATGCCGCCTAGTCAGCACAAACTTTCTGTGCGGTAGTCAAAGTCTCATTTATTTTTGCGCCCTGCTTCTCGATGCCCTTGCCTCAAGGGAAGCAAGGAAGTCCTCCAGTATTACGTCTTCTGGTCGGACGTGGCCCTCCACAAATAACAACAGCCCTGTGTCCGGATCACCTTGTAACTCCCAATGGCCAAGGCATTCTTCATGAAGGATCCAGCCTTCGAAATAGTAGCTCATCTCGGTGAGGACGTGTTGTCCTTCACTTCGGAGACCATCAACCGCAATTGATTGTATTTGTAGGCACTGCGCCACCCGAAATGAAAGCCGTATGAGATCGAGATCAATTTTTGCTGGGTCACTATCTCGCAAACCACTACCACTAGCACGAAAATCGTTGGGCCGATTAAAGCGCCGGAAAGCAAAGGCTCGTTTACCGATGATAGTCACCCGGGTATCAAAATCGTTGTCTGGGAGGAATTCCTGGATGAGCAGGTATCCTTTCTGAAGGTCCGTACGCCTGCTAACATTTGGTGGTTGACCTGTAAGCAACAAGCGCAGCGTTGCGTGCAACCGCATGGCTAATGCATGAGGATGTCGTAAATTCGATCGTTCAAGTTTGACAACACCTGAGTCGAACAGACGCTTAATCCAATATTCAGCCTCCGCAAAATTGTTGAGCAAGCCAACGTTCTCTGAAATGATCCCGGAGGCGAGTTTAATTACTAATGGGTAATGTGCAGTGCGACAGAAGTCCAAGGCCGCTACACTGTCCCAAAATACCCATGTCTTGGGCATGGGGACGTTGGCAGCTTTGAGGAGATAGTACTGCGCGATCTTGTCGTCAAAGTGCCACACGGT
>JADDQE010000198.1 GCA_016781525.1 bacterium
ATGTGCTGCCCGGTGCATTGCCAGTGGTGTGTACCCAGGCGGCACTGCATGTCGGCGGAGCGATTTTGATCGAGGCGGGGCTCAGCTTCCTAGGGCTTGGCGACCGGAACGTCGTGAGCTGGGGAGCGTTGCTCAACGATGCGCAGCAGTTCGTACGGGCGGCCTGGTGGATGTCCGCCTTCCCAGGCTTAGCGATTACGTTAACGGTGCTTGGCTCGAACCTACTCGCGGACGGATTGAACGAAGCGTGGGATGCGCGTCTCGCGGGCCGGTAGGCTATCCAGCACGTAGGACAAACAACCAAACCTTCTTCAACCCAATCTTGCCTCCCCCCTCATCCAGCCGCATCGCGTGCTGCTAGCGGGTAAAGGCAACCTTGGCCATCGTCGAGGCGAAACGGATTGCGTAGCCACACGATGAGCCACGCATACGACACACCTTGCGATTGAGGAGATCCTCGCGGTAGGTGAGGATCGAGCTATTGCGGATGTGGATTCGGTGGTCGGTGGGTCACCCTGATCAACGCCGACCTCTCGTTGCCGCATGTGTTAGCGGTGGGGTAGTCGCTGCGAGGCTGGTGCAGGTCGTTAGCAGCAGCGCAGCATAATCCGCCGCGTCGGGTGTCTGGCATGCGCTGCTCTCACCATACACGTTGCAGTTGCACCACATGCTACAATGAGTGTGCAACCATTTCACCAGAAAGGCAGGTATGGCCGCCCTGCCCATCACAACTATTACGCGACGACGGATCGCCGTCCAGGGCATTGTTCAAGGCGTGGGCTTCCGGCCCTTCGTCTACGGGCACGCGCTCCAATGCGGGCTGGTCGGCTTTGTGCTGAACGATAGCACCGGCGTCACGATCGAGATCGAGGGCCAGCGCGACGCGTTGGTGAGGTTCGAGCTGGCCCTGCGTGATCAGCCTCCCCCATTGGCACGTATCGATAGCATCATGGCTGAGGACATTGCGCCGCGCGGGGATCGGGCCTTTGTGATCACCCATAGCGTAGCCGGCGATGAGCGGCGGGCGCTGATTTCGCCCGATACTGCGACGTGCGCCGACTGCCTCCGTGAGCTGTTCGATCCCAGCGACCGGCGCTATCGCTATCCGTTCATTAACTGCACCAATTGCGGCCCGCGCTTCACGATCGTCCAGGACGTGCCCTACGACCGGGACCGAACGACGATGCGAGTCTTCCCGATGTGCCCGGCCTGCCAGGCTGAGTACGACAACCCGCTCGACCGACGCTTCCACGCACAACCGAATGCGTGTGCATCATGCGGTCCGCAGGTCGTGCTTCGCACTGCTGCCGGGGATGCGCTAGCGGCAGCGGATCCGATCACGACGGCGGCACAGCAGCTTGCATCGGGAATGATTCTCGCAATCAAGGGACTAGGGGGTTACCACCTCGCCTGCGATGCGCTGAACGAAGCCGCGGTCACGCGCCTGCGTCAACGCAAGCACCGTGAGGCGAAGCCGTTCGCGCTGCTTGCGCCTAACCTCAGCACCATCCGGCAGCTGTGCGAGGTGAACGAGGATGAGGCTGCCGTACTCACATCGCGACGCCGTCCAATCGTGGTGCTGCGTCAGCGCTGCGAGTGCCTGATCGCCGCGGATGTGGCGCCGCACTCCACGACGCTTGGCATCATGCTGCCCTATACGCCACTCCACCACCTGTTGATCGCGGCGTTTGCCTCGGCAGTCGGCCCCGATCGTCCAGCGGTGCTGGTTATGACCAGCGGCAACCTGAGCGACGAGCCGATTGCGTACCACGACGACGATGCCCAAACCCGCTTGGCACCAATCGTGGATGGCGCCTTGACGCATGACCGCGATATTTATATGCGCTGTGATGACTCGGTCGCGCGCATCACAGTTGCGGGTGAGCAGATTATGCGCCGCTCGCGTGGCTACGCCCCGGAGCCAATCTCGCTGTCATGTGCCTCTCCTATTCCCCTGCTGGCCTGCGGCGGTCAGCTTAAAAATACATTTTGCCTCGCCAAGCACAATCAGGCGTTTGTCAGCCACCACATCGGCGATCTGGAGAATCTTGAAACGTTGACCTCATTTCGGGAAGGCATCCAGCACTTCGAGCGGCTGTTCGGCATTCAGCCCGAAGCTGTCGCGTACGATCTCCACCCCGAGTATCTGGCGACGAAGTTTGCGCTTGAGCTTGAGCTGCCGCAGAAACTTGGCGTGCAGCATCACCACGCGCATATCGCGAGCGTGCTGGCCGAACATGGGGTGATGGGACCCGTGATCGGGGTGGCTGCCGATGGTTCCGGCTACGGCACCGACGGCGCAATCTGGGGCGGCGAAGTGCTGGTCGCCGATTTGCTCCAGTTTGAGCGGCAAGCGCATCTCGCATACGTGCCTCTACCAGGCGGCGATCAGGCGGTTCGCCAGCCGTGGCGCATGGCGGCAGTGTATCTCCAGCAGGCGTATGGAGACGCATGGACGAACCTCGACATTCCGTTTGTTCGACACTGTGATCTCGGTCGGTGGCGCCCCTTGGCGCAGATGATTAAGCACCGGCTCAACAGCCCGCCGACCTCCAGCCTTGGTCGGCTGTTTGACGCGGTGGCCGCGCTGCTCGGCATCCGGCTAGCGGTGCTGTATGAGGGACAGGCGGCGATCGAGCTTGAGATGCTGGCCGAGCCAAGCACGTCCAGCTACCCTTTCGCTTGTGGCGAGGGAACACCGGCAACCATGGATGTCACTCCATTACTGCGGGCGATCGTTGCAGACGTGAGGCAGGGCGTACCGATCCCGCACATCGTGGGTCGCTTCCACCGCACGATTGCGGACATGTTGGCGGAGATGTGCTGCCGAGTACGAGCGCAGACGGGCTTGCACGTTGTGGCCCTCAGCGGTGGCGTGTTCCAAAACCGCTTGCTGCTCGAACAACTCGTGGCGCAATTGGAGGAAGGGGAGTTCCAGGTATTGATCAACCGACGGGTGCCGGCCAACGACGGCGGATTGAGCCTAGGGCAGGCGGCAGTTGCCGCCGCGCGGTTGCAAAGCCGGTAAGGGCTGATACGAAGGAGCGACGAGCATGTGCTTAGGGATTCCAGGTCAAATTGTTGAGTTTGTTGATGAAGTGAATCACATCGCCAAAGTAGAAGTGTCCGGCGTAAAGCGCAATGTGAACGTTGCGATGGTGCGGCAAGAGGGCATCGTACCGGGCGACTGGGTGTTAATCCACGTCGGCTTCGCCATGAGCAAAATTGACGAGTATGAGGCACAGCAAACGATCAAGCTGCTGCATGGGATGGATGATGCCTACACGGACGAACTCAAGGCGTTGCACGAGAGTGAGATTGAGTGAACATGACCACAGCATAATGCAAGGCAACACTACACATTCCGATCTCCGAGCACTGCTCGCAACGCGTTTTGAGCGCAGCTGCGCCGTACCGCAAGCGTTCTTCGCTGCTGAAGCGGGGCGTATCGCGGAAGCGTGCTGGGCGATGGCGCGACGCTTCCATCAAGGGGGCCGCTTACTGGCCTTCGGTAATGGGGCTTGCGCCACCGATGCGCAGCACGTCGCCGTGGAATTTGTGCACCCGGTCATCGTCGGTAAACGGGCACTCCCGGCCTTAGCACTCCCAAACGACACTGCCACTGTGAGCGGCCTGAGCGTCGACCGTGCCGGGCCGTCATTTGTGCCCCAGCTCGCCGTGCTGGGGCGTGCGGAGGATATCGCGCTGGGCTTCTCGCCCGATGGCGGCTGCAGCAACGTGCTTGAGGGGCTGCGCGTGGCGGGGGAACGTGGCATGCTCTCCTTGGCGCTGGTCGGTGGCGACGGTGGTCAGTTTGTCCAGGCCGATTTTGATTTCTGTTTCGTCGTACCGACCTCAGATCCGCTCTTGGTGCAGGAAACCCACGAGACGCTGTATCACGTGTTGTGGGAGTTAGTCCACGTCTTTTTTGAACATGAAGGGTTATTGGCATGAGCGCAGACGACCAATTCCTGATTGCAGCAGAGCAATTTCCGGGCGGTGATGAACGCTCACGCGGGCCATTGGACACGGCCGGTTCAACCTGTACTGCGAACGGGCATTGTGTCACCTGTGCCGACGAAGCCCTCCCAGCACGGGTGTTGCACGTCGATGAAGCCTTGGGATTGGCGCTGGTCGAGGTCAACGGCGTCACAGTTGAGGTCGACGTGACGCTCGTTGATCAGGTGCGCCCCGGGCAACTCCTGCTGGTTCACGGCGGTGTAGCCATGGCGAGCTTGGGGGAAGCATGACACCTGAGGAAGGCTCCGAGTACGATCGCCTGTTCTACCCCTTTCTGTTTGCCGGGGGAACAGCCAATGTGGAAGACGTACTGGCTCAAGTCCGGCATTCAACACTCGAAAAGTGTCGCGACGTGGTTGCCCTACGGCGAAAAACATTCGAGGTGTATGGCAACGAGCTTGTCGCTGCCGCGATGGCCATGGCTCAGGCCTTTACGGCCGGGGCCACGCTGTGGGCCTTTGGTAATGGCGGCAGCACGACCGACGCTCAGGATGTGGTGGCAGATCTCCTTAATCCGCCGTTTCCCTTGAGCCGGCCCTTGCCAGCGGTTGCCCTGACAAACGACGTGGCCGTGGTGACGGCGGTGGCGAACGATGTTGGCTTTGATAACATTTTTGCTCGTCAAATCATTGCCTTTAGCCGCCCAGGGGATATTGCCTTGGGCATCTCGACCAGTGGTAATTCAACGAATGTATCAGTGGCGCTGGCTCAGGCCAAGCAACTAGGGCTGCTCACGGTAGGCTTCGCCGGCTATGATGGGGGCAAAATGGCCAATGCTGCGGCCCTAGATTTTTGCATCGTGGCGCACAGCGACCAGGTACCGCGCATTCAGGAAGCCCAGGCGACAGCGTATCATGCGCTACTTGAAGCGGTGTATACCTTGCTGCACACCTAGCAGGGCAGTGGGCTCGGCTATCAGTGGCTGGAGAAAGAAGCATCAACATGAAGCATGTGGACGAATATCGTGACGCAGACCTAGCCCGGAGCATTTCGGCCGAGATTGCAAAGATCACGGGTGACCGCCCAGTGAAGCTGATGGAGGTGTGCGGTGGCCATACCCATACAATCTACAAGCATGGCATTGAGGATGTGCTACCGCGCAACATTGACCTGGTGCATGGCCCAGGTTGTCCCGTGTGCGTGCTGCCCATGGGACGCGTCGACGATGCAATCGCGATTGCACGGACCGAGGGCGTCATCTTTACGACCTTTGGCGATATGATGCGCGTGCCGGGATCGAAGGGCAGCCTGCTCGACGCTAAAGCCGAAGGCGCCGATGTACGCTTCGTGTACTCCCCGCTCGATGCCCTCAAGCTGGCTCGCCAGCATCCTGAGCGCCAGGTTGTCTTCTTCGCGATTGGCTTTGAAACCACCGCTCCGTCTACCGCGATTACGTTGCTACGGGCCCAGGCCGAAGGCATCCGGAACTTCTCGGTGTTCTGCAACCATGTGACCATTATCCCGGCCATTAAAGCTATCCTCGACTCACCGGATCTGCGGCTGGATGGCTTCATTGGTCCTGGCCATGTCAGCATGGTCATCGGTATGCGGCCCTACAACTTTATCGCGCGCGACCACCGTAAGCCGGTCGTGATCGCCGGCTTCGAGCCACTCGATATCATCCAGTCGGTGCACATGCTGGTGCAGCAACTCAGCGCGGGTCGCGCCGAGGTCAAGAACCAGTACACGCGGGTAGTGCGTGCTGAAGGCAATGTCAAGGCACTGGAAGCGATGGCACGGACCATGGAACTGCGTCCATTCTTTGAGTGGCGGGGCTTGGGCTTTATTAGTCACAGTGCGTTGAAGCTCCGGCGTGAGTTCGCCCCCTGGGATGCTGAACTGCGCTTTGCCGTGCCGGGTATTCGGGTAGCCGACCCGAAAGCCTGTCAGTGTGGCGAGGTACTGAAGGGCGTGATCAAGCCGTGGGATTGCAAGGTCTTTGGCACGGCATGCACCCCAGAAACGCCGATTGGCACCTGCATGGTTTCCTCGGAAGGCGCGTGTGCCGCCTACTTCAACTATGGTCGCTTCTCGATGGCCGCGGAGCGGGCCAAAATGCCCGTGATCGATCTGAAAGCATGAGGCACCGATGGATCAACCTGATACGCCCAGATCAACAACTAACATCGACGAGGTGCTTGGCAAGATCGAGCGGGTGCGGCAAGCCCGGCGGCATAAGTTTTACCTGCGCGACGAACGGATCACACTGAGCCATGGCAGCGGCGGGAAGGCCACGCATAACCTGATCGAAGGAGTGTTCGCGCCCGCCTTTGCCAACCCCCTGCTTGATCGGATGGACGACGCCGCAACCTTTACAGTCGATGAGCCTGGTGCCGCACTGGCCTTCACCACCGATACGTACGTCGTCAGTCCGCTCTTCTTTCCCGGTGGGGATATCGGACAGCTGGCCGTCCATGGGACGGTCAACGATCTGGCGATGGCAGGTGCCCGCCCACTCTATCTTTCGGCCGGTTTTATTTTGGAAGAGGGCTTCCCGATCGCCGACCTCAGGCGCATCGTCGATTCGATGGCGGCAGCAGCAAGCGAGGCTGGCGTCACCATCGTCACGGGTGACACCAAAGTGGTCCAGCGCGGCAAAGCCGACGGGCTGTTTATCAACACCGCGGGCATCGGCGTGCAGCGTGCCACGTGGGCCCTAGGACAAGCGCACGTCGTGCCGGGCGACAAAGTGCTCGTCAATGGAACGGTTGGCGATCACGGGATCGCCATCATGCTAGCACGTGAGGCGCTTGAGATCGAGGCCGATGTAGTCAGTGATACCGCGCCGCTGTACAGCTTGGTGGCCGACCTACTCGCGGCTGCCGGGCCACACCTGCATTGCCTTAAGGACCCCACACGTGGCGGCGTCGCGACGGCCTTAAACGAGATCGCCCTGGGTTCGGAGGTTTCAATCGCGCTCGACGAGCATGCCATTCCGGTCCGCCCTGACGTCCGCGGTGCCTGCGAGATCCTGGGGTTAGATCCCCTGACGATTGCGAACGAAGGCAAACTGCTGGCGGTTGTCGCGGCGGAACGCGCCGAGGCCGCCCTCCAGGCGATGCGGGCCCATCCGCTTGGTCAAGCGGCGGCCATCATTGGCGAGGTCCGGGCGGAGCCGGCGGCCATGGTCTTCCTGCGTACGGATATTGGAGGCACACGTGTGCTGGATATGCTGGTCGGCGATCCGCTGCCGCGTATCTGCTAAAGACTCGGGTTTTAACAGCGCAGCAGGGAGCTCGTTACATGGTTCCGGCCATGGCGGATGACGCGCGCATACATGGGAGGCGTTGCAATGCCGATGGTCAAAGCCAGTACCACACGGCTCGGTGAACAATCGAAGCTCGGCAACGGCGTGTACGATCGCTTCGCCTCCCCAGGCCAAGCCCGATCCGGCATTAATCTTGACTGTATTTACGACATAAAAACGGCCCATAGAACAGCAGAAATACATTCCATGCTATTGCACGCGGTTTCGGAGGTCCTGTTCATGCTGCGCCAACAACTGCTCCACATGCTAACGTCGCCGCATGCAGCCACGATCTTGTCGCACAATCACTGCTCAGCGCGGAGCTCATCAATTGGTATGGGTCGAGCCTCCAGGTTCGCTCGTCACACACTTCCGCCGTCTAGCCATATGCATACTGCTGTTTAGATCCACGACGCACATGAACCGTCGGTAACAGACGGCCCGTGCCAGGTAGACTCAATGAAGAGGGCGGTTCCAATCACGTCACATGGTGGCGCCTGACACGTACTGGCTGATGATCCCGCACGTCAATCCGCTTGAGCGTTGCCCCCGGGACGGTACGGGAACCCGCGCTCCCTCGCTTGCTCTCATACAGCGGAGCTGGCATGAAACGGTCGCACTTTGAGCGCCGTGAACCACACAGACTTCGATTCAGTAGCTTGCCGTGTTTCGTCTGGTAGCAGGCTCAGCCACGTAGCTCGTGCCGATTTCGGCACTATTTAGTCTTGCTGCTCAGTGGCTGAGAAAGACCGCGAGCTCTCCCTGTTTCATGTGTAGTTCCTCATTAAGGGCGCACCGTCTATGCTGCAGCCAACGCCCACACCCACCACCATCCTGGTCGACGATGATGATCCGACATTCGCACGACAGTCACGGACGTACTAACGGACGAGGGCGATCAGGTGATGACGACGACCAACGGCCAGGAGGACCTTGCCTCCTTACGAGTTCATGACCCACTGCCCGCGTTGAGTTTGCTCGATCTCATGATGCCAGTCATGGATGGGGTGCACTTTCGGCGGAAACAGCAGGCCGATCCTGAGCTGCAGCAGATGCCGGTGGTCGTCTTCTCTGCCGGGGTGAATCTGCGGCGAGCCCTTCTGCTTACGCCAGACGCCTGCTGGCTGAAACCGTTTGAGTATGAAGAATTCGTTGAGACTGTGACACGCTACACAACGCGCTAAGCCCGCGGGAACACGTGCCTGTCGACTCGCCCCACGTCGTGGTACGATATCGACATGCAAGATGACACTACGCTTGAAGCCCTTGCCCGGCAGGCTTTTCCCGCCGCCAGACGCATCATCATCCTCGCTGCTGGCGATCCCGGCGGGACGTTGTTTCACGACGCGGACGCCGCGTGGCAGGCGGCCGGCATCGCCGCGACGAGTTGGGACGAAGCGACCGGCACGCTCTATCTCCGCCGCCTCCCGCCACCACCTGTGCCCCGCACAGAGCTAGGCTGACCCGAGCGTCTCTGTACTGACTACTTCGCCCATCCAGACATCCCCATTGCGTGTGATTTAAGTGTATGTCCAATCAAGCACAGCTATGTAACGAGGTCGTTGGCCTTATTGCAACGGATGATTGAAGTAGTCAGTACAGGTGTCGTAACACCTTCTGTCATCCGGCGTATGTTGTGTGGACAACGAAAGAACTGCCACAATGAGCAACACGTCCTTCCGTACTCCTGCTACCGCCATCATGCTGCCCGTGGCATACGTCCTGCCGTCACCAGATGGCATGGCCACGACCTGCATCGGCAGGTGTGTGCTTGCGAACGAGGGGATACTGAGGAGGAGTACGCATGGCACAACAGACAGCAGAACGGGGGGTGCCGGTCGGTCAGGCCGCTCCCACCTTCAGACTTGAGGCAGCCGATGGCAGTGCCGTTGCACTGGAAGAGTTTCGGGCCAAGCAACCAGTGGTCTTGGTCTTTTACCGCGGCTGGTGGTGACCGCAGTGCAAACGACAGATGGGCCAGTTGGCCCATACGCAGCAAAGATTTCGCGACGCCGACATTGCGTTGGTGATGGTGAGCGTCGACAGCCCCCGACGCGTCCGGCAGCTGGCGGAGCAAACGAAGCCGTCCTTTCCCGTACTGTCCGATGTGGATGCGGATGTCACCGTCGCCTACGATATCTTCGAGGATGGCA
The DNA here is from genome assembly GCA_016781525.1 of bacterium. Classification (GTDB taxonomy): domain Bacteria; phylum Chloroflexota; class Chloroflexia; order Chloroflexales; family Kallotenuaceae; genus LB3-1. The sequence goes on from JADDQE010000198.1 coordinate 9,421, forward strand.
TTGCCGTGCCTAGCACCTTTGTGATCGACCGAGAAGGCATCATCCGCTGGGCCTACGTTGGTAAAAGCCCTGCCGATCGACCGACACCGGACGAGATGTTGGCCCAGGCCCGGCCGCTTACGGCACACGGCGGGCGGTAGTCCGAAGTAACCGTACGTGCGCTGCTTGGCGCAGCAAAAACGTGTTCAGGAGCGCGGTGGGAGCCACGTATCGGCGGCAGCCCACCTTGCTTCTCCTTGTATCTGAAATGCCCCCTGCCCGCTTCTCGCTACATGCTATTTCACTAATCGCCTGTGGCTCTGGGCCCGGTGTTCCTCCATCCGCCGCTCAACCACGACCGGGCATCAAGCCGGTACAGGCGCTGCGTGGGGGGCGCCTGTACGCCAGCGGCGGCTGCACGTTTCCTCGCTTCACGACCAACAAGCACTATCCCCTCCGGTGCCGCATGCTCCAGTGTACGGCACTGCCACCAAAAAGCGCGACGAGGCTGAGCACGAGAAGCACGCTCAAGAGCGCTTGATCGCCGCCCGTGTTTGGCAGCGCGGCAGGGGCAGCGGGCTGTTGTGGCGCAGCCTGTGGTGCTTGGGCGGGTGGGACAGGTTGTGGTGGAGCAGGCTGTGCAGCTGGCGTGGTCCCAAAGCTGGCTTCGGGCGCGAGCGGCTGGTTCGGGTCGACGACAAACAGCGTGAGAAAGGCCGCCTCCTGGCTGCCTGGATTTCGTTTTTGCACCGGCGTCCCCGGCGGCAACGAGCGCACATTTCCGACCTGCACCGTCTCCGTCCCGTGCAGCGCATTTTGGTACTCAAACGGGCCGGCGCGGACATAGATCGTTTCGGGGCCGGGGTGGGTATGGATACTCGTTTGGCCGCCATTGGGTGGCAGAACAACATCAACAAACTGGAGATTGACCATGCCTCCTGGGATGCCTTCCAATGCGGGGGATGCGAAGACGCGCGTAGCATCAGTCTGTGGCGCGGTTCCCGGCGCGGTAAGCCTGATTGGTTGTGTTGCGCCTGAGTGGGCACCCTGAGCAAGTTCGACCTGAATGAGAGGATTGGGGCGAGGCAGAGTCTTCGTCACCGCTACGATGTTAGATCGCTTGGGCAAGGCGTGGCCAGGCAGTTGCCAGGCAGAGCACGCGCGGAATTCCCGCCGTGAGCTTGGAGAAGCCGTTGCGCAGGTTTTGTATGAGACCATGGCCACGAGCAAACCTATCAGCAGAAGCCGCGCTTTTGAAGCCGCGCATGGGCCGGAGGCGTTGTTTCAGGTGTCCGTGATCGCGCTCGATGCCATTGTTGAGATACCGCGAGCGTCGATGCTCAACGTCGGGAAGGACGGCGCGGAGCGCTGGCGGATAGCACTTGGCCTTGTCCGTGGTAACTCGTTGTGGTGTAACGCCGGTCACCTCGATCGCCTGTTCGAAGAACGTTTGCGCTGCCCTAGCGTTCCGGCGCTGGGAAAAGTAGGCGTCCACAACCTGCCCATCCTGGTCGATTGCGCGGTAGATGTACGTCCACGTCCCGTTTAATCGACAGTACGTTTCATCGACGCGCCATGTGCTGCCAACGAGGTGCCTGTGTGGCCGGGCGGCATCTTGGAACAGGGGCAGGAAGCGCTGCACCCAGCGATAGACCGTGCTGCGAGCCACGATGAGGCCACGCTCGGCAAACCACTCCACCACATCGGCATAACTCAGGCGGTAGCGGATATACCAACGGACAGCGAGGGCAATCACGTCGTCGGGGAAGCCATGGCATGAGAAGGCGCTGCTGGAGCGTGCTGTGAAACGGCGGCTGCAGTCGTTGCACCGCCACCGCTGGCCGCCAAGTCGGGTCTGTCCATCACGTCGTGTCCGTTCGCCGCCACACCGTATGCACTGCACAGCCCACTCCCTCGCGTACGTTGTCAGGTTCTTAATTGTACCTGCCCATTCCCCTGCAACACTACCCCTTCTCCGACCCACTGCCTGACGTGCTGGCT
>JADDQE010000013.1 GCA_016781525.1 bacterium
CCGATGCTCGAAGTCACCACCGACAAGGTCGACACTGAAGTATCCGCGCCGATCGACGGTACGCTGCTCGAAATTTTGGTACCCGAGGGTGAGACGGTCGCCGTCGGCACGGTTATCGCCCGCCTGGCCGATGGCAGCGCTGATACAGCGACCGCAGCGCTGCCGAGTAGTGCTCCTCCGGCACAGGTCGAGAGCGCGGCCACCGAAAGCCCGCCTGCTCCGAGCAAGGCGGCAATCTCGCCGGCGGTCGCGCGTATCGCCGCCGAGCACGATGTGGATCTCCGTGAGGTCACGGGCACCGGCGCCGGAGGACGAATCAGCAAGAAAGATATTGAAGCATTTATCACGTCACGCAAGGGCGCGACGGCAGCAAGCACGGGCGGCACGTCCGTGACAGCCGCTAGCACCACGCTTGAGCCACTGGCGGAGCTGGCAGTTGAGCTACAACAAACGCTTGAAAGCCGGCCGACTCCGGAGGAGGAGCGCGAGGAGTCACAGGCGCCGGTGGAGGCAAACCGTGCGGCCGCAGTAGCCTCCGCTCCAAGCAGCGGTCCGTCGGTACCCCCTACGCCTGCAATTGTGCCAGGCCCCGAGGACGAGATCGTACCATTATCGCCAATGCGCCGCGCAATTGCCGAGCATATGGTGCGATCGAAGCGCACCGCGCCGCATGTGACGACGGTTATGGAAGCCGACGTGAGCCGGATTGTCGCCCACCGAGAGACGCGCAAGGCGGATTTTGAACGCCAAGGCGTTAACCTGACCTTCACGCCTTATTTTGTGCAGGCTGTCGTTGCCGGCTTGCAGGAGGTGCCAATCATTAACGCCAGCTTCACCGCTGATGGCATCGTGATCCACCAACGGCTCAACATTGGGGTTGCGGTTGCGCTCCCTGATGGATTAATCGTTCCCGTAATCAAAGACGCCGACGATAAAAGCCTCCTTGGCCTATCGCGCGCCGTCAACGACCTCGCCGAGCGTGCACGCAGCCGGAGATTGCAAGCTGACGAGACCCAAGGCGGCACGTTCACGATCACGAACCACGGTGTGTCCGGCTCGCTCTTTGCGATGCCGATCATTAATCAGCCGCAGTCCGCTATCCTAGGCATTGGAGCAATCCAGAAGCGGGCGGTCGTCGTTTCCGACAGCGGATTAGATGCGCTCGCGATCCGGCCAATGTGCTACCTCAGCCTCACCTTTGATCACCGCCTCATCGACGGTGCCACCGCGGACAGCTTTCTCGCGGTCGTCAAGCGGACGTTGGAGCAATACGCGGGCTAGACATCAAGCTGGATCGAGGAGCCATTTCGGATGGAGCCGACGGGGACGAAGCGGTGCTTCGTCCCCGTTCAGCGTCCCGTCTCAGCCGGTCCAGCGCAGGCCCTTCGGATAGAAATTTTTTACCACGCTGCCGACCCGGCGCCCCCATCCCAACGACCAACCGTCGATTGTTATCAAGACCCAGCCGTTCGGGCTAGCGCTGGTGAGCGTCTCGCCGCGGAGGTAGCGCTCGACCTCCGGGCCGCTCAGAGTGACCTGTAGCTGCGCTTCGATCGGAGCGATGGCAAGTGCCAGGGCGTGCGACGGCTCGAAGCGACCTGGCTTACTGGTACCGAGCCATAGTCCCGGCCGCACCACGCGCAAGCCTCGTAGGCTAAAGGGCGCCGGCGGCACCAGATAGATCTGGTCGTTGACGGCGATAATCTGCTCCGCTGAGAAATTGGCAGTCAGGAAGGTTTGCTCAAAGGATTGCTAGGCAGCCACCGCTGCGCTTGGAGGAGTCGGCCGGGGGATGGAGCGAACACGCGCGTCTTCGCTCCGGCCACCCTCGACGGCGGCGCGTGCCGGCTCCACACTGGCGCTTCCAATCCGGAGCAGCGCGACGAAATGTCCCTCGCCGGCGACGCGGTGGGGCCAAAGCCGCACCGCCTTGTCGAGATCGGACAAAAGAAGCCGGATTGGCACCAGGGCACGGGCTCAAGAGCAAATGGCACGCTCCCTTGCAACGTACGTGGCTCGACCTTGAGCACATTCGCGCGCAGGCCAACGGACCGGCTGGCTGCATAGGCGGCGAAGAAGGGCGCGGCCTCGTCGCCAAGCAACCGCCGCATGCCTTCGACGAAGGCGGAGGACAGCGATAGCTGAAACGTGCTCACAACCTACCTGCCGTGCTAGTCATGCTTCCCCGTACAAAGCTTCGGTTAAGGCTATGGTATCATAGGAACGGGAAACCCTGGGCTCTAGGAGCACCAGGGCACATGTATCGATTGATGCCTGGCAGCCGTTAGCTCCATGCTGACGGCGATTTTGCGGAGGACGCAATGGCTGATACACAGTACGATCTGGCTGTGATTGGGTCCGGCCCTGGCGGTTATGTAGCCGCGATTCGCGCATCACAGCTTGGGATGAAGGCGACTGTTATTGAGCTCGGCGAGCTCGGGGGTGTCTGCCTTAACGTTGGCTGCATCCCGTCCAAGGCATTCCTGCACACGGCAGAGGTGCTCAACGAGGCGCGCGAGGGCAAGCGCATTGGAGTCGTCGCCGACAACATCCGGCTCGACTTTGGCGCTACCGTCAGTTTCAAGGAGCGCGTCGTTAAACAGATGACTGGCGGCGTTGGCGGTCTGTTAAAGAAGAACAAAATCGACGTGATCAAGGGCTTCGGCCGGTTGACCGGGCCCAATACAATTAGTGTCAAGGGTGAGGCTGGCGAGCAGACAGTTAACGCAAAGAACATCATCGTTGCCACGGGCTCAACGCCTAAGTCCCTCCCGTTCGCCCAGATCGACGAAAATACGATTATGTCAAGCACTGGTATGTTGGCGCTCAAGGAAGTGCCAAAGCGGCTGCTGGTCATCGGCGGCGGCGTGATCGGCGTCGAAATGGCGACGGCATTTCACGGCTTCGGCTCTGAGGTGACGATCCTGGAGGCGCTGCCCCGCATTATCCGCCTGGCCGACGAAGAGGTCAGTGCCGAGCTCACACGCGCGTTCCAACGCAAAGGCATCAAGGTCTTGACCAACGTCAAGGTTGGCGGCGTCGACACGTCGAATGGTGGCGTACGAGTCACGTACACCGACTCCGAGGGCAAGGAGCAGCAGGCCGAGGGCGACAAGCTGCTGGTCGCCGTAGCGCGCGCGCCGCTGACAAAAAACATTGGCTTGGAGGAGGTCGGGGTCGCCGTCGACGAGCGCGGCTACGTCCTGGTCAACGAAATGATGCAGACCAATATCCCGTCGGTTTACTCCATCGGCGATTGTGTTGGCAAAACGGGCCTAGCCCACGTTGCGTCAGCCGAGGGGATTTTGGTGGCCGAGCACATGGCCGGGCATCACGTCACGCCGATTAACTACGACAAGGTGCCGTCGCCGATGTGGTGCAGCCCGCAGGTCGCGTATGTTGGCTTGACGGAAGCGCAGGCGCGCGAGCGCGGCTATGACGTCAAGGTCGGTAAGTTCCCATTCTCGGCGAGTGGCCACGCCACAATTCGGACCGAGCGGACCGGCTTTGTCAAGATCGTCGCGGACAAAAAGTACGACGAGATCCTCGGTATCCATATAATTGGTCCCGAGGCGACGGAGCTCCTCGGCGAAGCCGGTATAGCGCTTTCACACGAGGCGACCGGCGAAAGCTTGGTGCACACAATCCACGCTCACCCCACGCTTTACGAAGCGCTTGGCGAAGCTGGACATGCGCTGTTCGAGGGCCCGATTAACGCCTAGCCGCAGCCATCAGACGTTGGGCCTGGGAGGCAACTAAAGCACGCCGCCTCTCGGGCCCAACACTGCGTCATCGGCTCCTCGTTACGCCGACTCGCGCGCAGTACGCTGCTACTGGACAGACGCTACATTTCGGCGACGTCGGATGACATATATTTTGCCCAAGCGTCACCAGCAGCCCATTGATCGCGATCCAGTGCTCGGCCGGCAGCTTTGCACGTAACGCCAGCTCGGTCTCCTCGGGCGTTTTGGTCGCAACATAGCCCCAACGATTACAGATGCGGTGCACATGCGTATCGACGCAGATGCCGGGAGCGCCAAAGCCCATCGTCAGCACGAGGTTGGCCGTTTTACGACCTACGCCCGGCAGCGCTAGCAGGGCCTCAAGGTCATTGGGCACCGCGCCGCCATGCTCGCTTAACAGCAGCGCGCAGACCTCACGAATCGAGCGCGCCTTGGTTCGGTAGAACCCCACAGGATAGATCAGCTCGGCGATCTCTTCTTCGGCCAGCGCGAGCAGCGCGGCGGGAGTATCGGCGACGGCAAACAAGCGTGGAGCTACCACGGCCGTGAGTGTGTCCTTCGTTCGCAAGCTCAGGATCGTCGCGATCAAGATACGAAAGGGCGTTTGACTTACCGCGCCCATGCCATCGATGAGCGGCTGTGGAAACGCTGGCATGGTCTCGTGTAGGACAGCCAGCGTCTCGTCGATTGGGAAGGCGGGTGTCGGGGTTTGATCCAACTTCTGCATGCCTCACATGATACCGCATGGGAGCGCCGAGTCGGGGTAACCTCGAGGGTTCCATCTGCGCTAAGCCAAGCCTCATCTGTGACGGAGCAAGCTTAGTAACTCCTGTGAAGTAACGATAGAGAGGTGTTCAAGCCGTCGGTGGGTTAGCAGCACGCGCATATGGCGCAACCCGCCCGATCATCGATTTGGATTTCTATATCCCGATGGAGCGTTTCGACGAGCTGCGACCGACGGTAGGTCGGTACATCGTCTGGGGCCCACAGCATTACCGTGACGATACTTGGGATATTACCTTCGTTATCCTGGTGTACGCCGAGCAAAAGATAGAGCTCGGCAGTGTCACGGGCGCCAGTTTTTCGACCAACAGACCAAACAGTGGGTCGCGCAGGTTATTACCTTTGAACGATCGGTGCCGATCGACGTCTTGGGCATATCGGTGCCTGTCATGCCGAAAGAAGAGCTGATTGCCTACAAGCAGCTGCTCGGTCGCCAAGTCGATCACATCGACATCACGGAAATACGCACCCACGAAGCAAGAGTTCACTAGTCTTTGCCAACTCGGTCTGACTCCTTCACAGTCCCTGGTGTATAAGGAGCGTCCATTCCAACAGAGCGGGGCACTAAATAGGGTAGGCCGCGCGCTTGCGAACGCTATAATGGCGCTTGCTATCAACTTAAAGGATGCCCTCGATGTTTATGCTCGAAACACCCCGCCTGCTCCTCATTGCGACACCGCTCGATGTCCTCAAGCGGCGGCTCACGCACAACCATTTCAAGGCCGATATTCCCGTCCGCTCCACATCGCTGCAGGTTACCTTTCCGGCTGAGTGGCCAGGCGAGGCTCTCGTGCTCTTTCCCCCTATGATTCAACGCTTGGAGCAAGACCCGCAGGCCGAAGACTGGGGCGGAACCATCATTGATAAGGCGACACTAGTTGCGGTCGGCCAGATGGGATTTAAGGGCTTGCCCGATGAGCAGGGCCAGATTGAGCTGGGCTATGGCATCAATCCGTCGTACCAAAACCGTGGATATGCCACGGAAATGGCACGTGCTCTCGTCGCGTGGGCATCGACGCAGCCCGCTGTCACCACTATCACGGCCGAATCGCTTGTCGATAACGCAGCATCAATCCGTGTGCTTGAGAAGGTCGGGTTTGAACGAGTTGGAGAACGGCTGGACGAGGAAGGGCTGCTGCTGCTCTGGAGATACCGATGGTAGTCGTGCAGTAGTTCGCGGCCGTGACAGAGGGTTATGCCGCGTCCGCACGTTGGTGGCTGGAGCCGAAGTACCTCAAAGCTTGCAACCGGATTTTGGAGATACCACTTTTCCACACGCCGCTAGCCGGTATCGCATAGATTTCTGCAACTTTCGCCTCTGGAAGCAGTGCACGCCGCGCGCTACCCTGAATGGGCACCATGATATTCATCGAGCTAGGAGATGTAGATGAAGTTGTCACAAGCCCAGATCGGTCGACCGCTGTACGGCGGCGCTGCAATTCTAGGAGGGCTGGTCTGGCTGGTTTTCTGGACGTTTCATACCGTTGCGCATGGTCCGAGGAATCCCGCGCCCACTGAGGGTACGTTTCTAGGCTATACCGCGCTCGAACATGCTGAGCGCATGATGCTCATAGCTCCACCGCTGCTTGCAGTCGCGCTGATCGGATTACTCCGATATGAATGGCACGGCCTTCGCGTGCTTGGTCGCACCGGGCTGGGCTGTACCTTGGCGGCGCTTGCGGCAATGGGACTGGTAAGCGCGGGTCTAGGTCCCTGGACGCTCTATGCCCTTAGCGTAGTTGGATTGTGCCTTGGGCTCGTCTTGCTCGGGGTCGGTACTCGGCGGCTGATCGGCTGGCCATCGTGGAGTCGGTTGGCCCCGCTTATCGCAAGCATTGCGATCCCGCTGCTCGTCGCGGCGCGGTGGCCTGGATCGCCCCTGCTGCGAGCTGGCGACGTCGTAGGCTACGCGCTGCTGGAAGGGATTGGCGTGGCCTTCGCGCTCTGCTGGATAGCGCTTGGATATGGACTTGGCTGGGGCGGACCTCCAAGCGCCTCAATCCGGCGGCAGCGCGTAACAGTTCCCAATTGAGAATGTGCGCGTCGCCCTACCTTGCACGACCTAAGCTTGCTTGTAGCCGGGCTGTGCGCTTCAGCCACATCTCTACAGCATGACCATCCCACCTCAGGCAGGATCAGCGGGCGGCAAATCCCGCCCGCTCATCGCGCCGTCGAACAATTACCCCGAGTGAGCAATTTGCTCGGCCGTGCGATACGCCAGGGCTAGAATGGTCAGCACCGGATTAAAGCCACCATTCGTGACATGCACCGAAGCATCGGCAACATACAGATTGTCGTGGCCGTGCACCCGGCCGCAGGTATCAACCACGGATGTTCGAGGATCTGCGCCCATACGACAGGTACCCGCTTGATGCTGGCCCGCACTCAGGTACAACCCGGGCTTACGGCTCCAAACTCGTGTCACACCCGAAGCTTCGAGCCAGTCTTGCGCCCGCTCAACCATGAATGCCGCGGTCCGCACCGTTTCCGGATGGGTTGTCCCTGACAGACGAGCAACCGGCAATCCCCACCGGTCCTGGACCGACGTATCGACGGTCACACGCGCCTCTGGACTTGGGATCTCATGCACCGGTCCCATCACCTGGAGAAACCGTCGATAGTTCTCGCGCATAAAGGTTTTGTTCGCCTGGCCCCAACGGGGAAGGTCGGGCGGCAACATTCGCTTCCACAAGATGATCGGCAGCACGATGAAGTCGTCCGCAAGCATGCCCCCGCCGATCACCTCGCGATTACCATGGTTAAACTCACACGTTGCGGTCGACACCCCGGGGCCTTGCCCGTCGAACACGGGCTCCGCTCGTAGCCCAGCGGCTCCCGCATAGTAGTGTCCTTGCAAATGGCGACCGACTTGGTCGTGCTGATTGCCCAGTCCGCGCGGATGCATACGGGAGGCCGAGTTCAGCAGAAGCCGCGCGGTCTCGATCGCCCCGGCGGCACAGACCACTGCCGCAGCCTGCAGCTGATGGTGGTGGCCCTCCCGATCCACGTAGGAGACCCCGCTCACACAGCCCGCTGAGTCGGTGTCGATGAGCGTGACCATCGCTTCGGTTACGAGCTCGCAACGTCCGGTCGCGAGCGCACGTGGAATAACCGTATTGTGCGTGCCATTCTTGGCATCGGTAGGACAAGCAAAGCCGACGCAGTGCTGACAGCGAATACACGCGGCGCGGTTGTTGTAGCCCTCGGTATTGATCAGCAAAGGGACCGCACGAGTATCCCAGCCTAGGCTAGCCAGCCCCTGCCGCAGCACAACGCCCTGGCGTCCCGGAGACATCGGCGGGAGGGGATAGGGCCGACTGCGGGGCCAGATCGCACGATTACCTTCATCACCCGCCACGCCCAGCTCCCACTCGGCTCGCTCATAGTAGGGCGCGAGGTCATCGTAGCCGATCGGCCAGTCAGCCAACGAGCTATCAGCCGGAACACCATAGGTCGTGGCCATTTGAAAATCTTGCGGCAAGAACCGCCACGCCTGAGCGCCGAACACCCGCGTACCACCACCCACAGCCGCCGCGTTATTCTGGTAGCCATCCTCATGTGGCTGAAGGACGCGCTCCTGCCCCGCTGGGTCCACAAAGACACGTGGATTACCGTCCAGCTCGGGGCCCGTACTATGCCCGTGCTGCGACAAACGATGGTTGCGGAGGTGGTCTCGTCCCAGCTCATCAAAGCTCTGGGCTCGGCCGCGCTCAAGCAGCAGCACTCGCTTGCCGGCCTCCGCCAGCACCGCCGCGACAACACCGCCACCCGCACCCGCACCAATCACGATTACGTCGTACTGGGTCATCCGCGCACCTCAAAACCGATCATTTTCCATGCGATGCCGTCCTGGTTTCCGCCATTATCGGGGTCACTATAATAGCCCTCCATCGTGTAGTGCACGAGAAAGGCAAAAAAGGCAGCCGGGTCAACTTGCCACGAGGATACAACTCGACCTATCTCGATCTGTGCAAGCAGATCGTCCTGCGCCGCTGCACTTAATGCGCAGAAAGGCTCACCTGTCTGCAGCTGGGCCTCGACGTCGAGAGCATCAAGGCCGGCTCGATATATGTCCCGGGGAAACTGCGGGTTGCCGTGCATTTGACGGCCGAGGTACTCCCCGACACCTGCACCCCATGCACCTGGATAATCATCCTCTGGAATAATTCGATCAACCGCCGCCCGCAGCGTCTGGATCTGTGGATCTGTGAGCACTGTCAAAAGCGTTTCCTCTCTCGCTGGAAATGGAACAAAGGGAGACACGTTGTCGCGCAAACATTGTCGCGCGTAAAAGCGTAGTCGCGTAGCATAGCACAGGCAACCAGAGCGTGTCGTCAAAATACCCGAACTAATGATAATTCGCTCAGTTACCCTGCCTGTCAGCTTGATTGAGATCGCTCGGGGCCGAGCGCTAGCTTCTATGCGCGGCTGACATCATTTAGCCTTGCACATTTCCCCCGACCGTGCTAGCATTCGGCTCCGGTATGCAAGACACTAGCAGCAACCGGCGTCTCCGCCACAACTTGCCTCGAAGCGACAAGCGTCATCGCCAGCGCGCCGGTGGCGCTTTTTTTGTGCCCGATGGAGGTGTCCATGACACGGATAACGTTACCCGGCCTGATTGATGTTCATGTCCATCTTCGTGAGCCCGGCGGAGAGCATAAGGAAGACTACGCCAGCGGCACGGCTGCGGCAATCGGGGGAGGGATTACCTGTGTCCTCGACATGCCCAATACAACCCCGCCCACAACCGACGCCGCGCAGCTTCGGGCCAAGCACGCGCTAGCTCGCCGCGGCGCGCGCTGCGATGTTGGCATCTTCGTCGGGGCGAGCACTGATAACGCCGAGACGGTCGGGGGCCTCGCCCCGCACGCTTGCGCCCTCAAAATCTACGTAAACTCTACCTTTGGACCGCTCCGCGTCGACGACTGGCAGCTGCTAGAGCGCCAGATCGCCAATTGGCCGCTGACACGACCGATTGTGACCCATTCCGAGGGCGATGTTCTGCCGCGGGTGCTCGAGCTTGCAAAGCGGCACGCCAAGCCACTGCATATTGCGCATGTGGCGACACGCCAGGAGATTGAGACGATTGCCGCGGCAAAGGATGCGGGACAGCCGCTTACCTGTGAAGTTACACCGCATCACCTTGTACTTACGCGCGATGATCTGCCCCGATTGGGCCCACTCGGCGACGTACGTCCACGTCTGGCGGCTCCGGATGACCGCGCCGCCCTGTGGCAATATCTCCAGTACATCGACTGTGTTGCTACTGATCACGCGCCCCACACATTAGCCGAGAAGCACAGCGCTAACGTTCCACCGGGGCTACCGGGCCTCGAAACCTCGCTGCCACTAATGCTCACCGCAGTGGACGACGGACGACTTTCACTGGAACAGCTTACCGCGCTGATGGCGACAAATCCCGCGCGCATCTTTGGCCTTGCACCGCAGCCCGACACCTACGTCGAAGTCGAGGTCGGACGGCGCCGTCAGATCGACAGCACCGGATTACAGACAAAGTGTGGCTGGACCCCGTTTGCAGGAGTGGAGGTCGCCGGTCGAGTTATTCGCACTGTGTTACGCGGCCGGACCGTATTCGACGGCGACCGGGTTTTGGCCGAGCCCGGTTCTGGCCGCGTCTTGTACGGCTACGACGAAAACGAAGAGTAAAGAACATCGAGCAAAGAACGGCGAGCAACGGCATGGACTGTGCTCGCAGGCTAATGCTCTTGAAAAGGAGGCCGCCCCATGATCAATCGCCCTCGAATCTTTAGCCTGGACGATACCCAGCAGTCGGTTCTAAACGAGCACGGCTTCCACGGCCAGGACATTTTATCAGTCAACCAGTTCACGCCGGCTAGCCTCGATTATATCTTTGACGTCGCAGAAGAAATGCGCGCCATGGTGGGGCGAAAAGGTGGCGCGGATCTGCTCCAGGGACGCGTCCTCAGCTGTCTCTTCTACGAGCCATCGACCCGCACGAGCGCATCATTTATTGCGGCGATGGAGCGGCTTGGCGGTTCCGTGATTCCAATCACTCAGGGAGTTCAGTTTTCGTCCGTCTCCAAGGGTGAAACCTTGCATGATACAATCCGAACATTGGAGCAGTACTCCGACGTCATCGTCCTCCGACATCCTGAAAAAGGCGCGGCCGCTATCGCTGCTGCCGCCGCGGACATTCCGGTGATCAATGCGGGCGATGGCGCAGGTGAGCATCCTACTCAGGCGTTGCTTGATCTGTTTACAATCCGTGAAGAGCTCGGCCGGCTCGACGGACTGCATATCGCGATGGTTGGAGACCTCCGTTACGGCCGCACCGTGCATTCGCTGACTCAGCTGCTGACAGGCTATGACGTGCAGCTCTCGTTCGTCTCGCCCGAGATTTTGCGGCTGCCGCTCGACTACATGAACCAGGTTCGTGATGCCGGCAAGACCGTGCGCGAAACCTATAGCGTCGCCGACGTTATCGCAAGTGCTGACGTGCTGTACGTTACCCGTGTCCAGAAGGAGCGCTTTACTGACCTGGCGCAGTACGAGGAAGTAAAGGACTTCTACCGGATTACACCGGAGCTGATGGACCGTGCCAAGCCGAACGCGATCGTGATGCACCCGCTGCCCCGTGTCAACGAGATTGATGTGCGCGTCGACACCGATCCGCGGGCGGCTTACTTCCGTCAAGTCAAAAATGGCATGTACATTCGCATGGCGCTGCTCGCGGCAGTATTGGGGAAGGCGTAGCTAGATTGTGGTGCGAAATTCGTGGGCAGCCACGAGAA
>JADDQE010000069.1:0-7864 GCA_016781525.1 bacterium
AGTACACCGTCGCGTACCAGCCCGATCAGAAACAGTTCCGTGCCGTCGCGGACCCTCAGATTTACGAAACGCAGTACCGCTCACCCCAGCTCACCCTATGGCAATTTGGTGATGACGAATGGCTCAAGCTCTTACGATTACCACCACTTAAGGTGCGCAGGCAACGCCCGCATGGTATAGCTATTCAACAACGACTATTTGTTTAGAGCGTCGGCGCACGTTTCTGCCAAACGGAAGGAACCACCAGAGTAAAGGAGGTCTTGGCTAGGTGTGCACGGACAGCAGCAGGAAGCGGCGTGCGACGCGACAGGCTTCTGCGAGGGCACGCTGCCAGTCGGGAATATGCTCCAGCACCTCGAGCATCGTCACGACATCAGAGCTGCCGCTGGCGAATGTGAGTGCGGTCACATCTGCATGCGCTGGCACCAGGTTCATCACACCACCGTCGCGCACCGCCTCCAGGTCTCGCACACGGTAATCAAGGCGGTCGAGCGCGGTGATCGGCAACGTGGGAAATGCGTCGAGCAGCGGCCAGAGGAAGGCGCCACGCCCACTGCCAATATCGAGCACGCTTGCAGGCTGCAGCCCTTTCAATACGCCGAGCACCCGCTGGACGCGCGGTAATCCCATCGTTCGCTTGAAGCGGTGCAGGCGCAGCCCTCGCTCCAACCCTAGCTCAATGAGGAAGGCCTGCTCGTCATCGCTCAGCGCATCGAGCGGCGTCGAAAACAGTGAGCGGTATACCGCGGCGATTGCATCGTCACGCAGGCTACCGCGAATGAAGGCCGCAGCAAGGCGCGTGAAATAGTCCGGGTAGTCTGACATAAAGCTGCCGCTCTGCTCTGCCGATGCACATCGACAGCAAATTGTACCCTCAGTTCACGAGGCACGTGGGAGTGCACCGCTGGCACAAGTGCTGATGGCGTTGTTTCAGGTTAGATTGAACCTCAGACACCGGGCACAGCGACGCCTTCCGCGTTAACTAGAAAGGTACTGAACTGTCACCCTCAAACGCTGTTCGACCCTCAGCCTGCATCCAATGGCGCGGCCTTACCCACCGTTTGCATCACAACTTTACATCCTTCGCCTTCAAGGTATGCACGAATTTGATCGGTGAGTTCTGCAACGTCCCGCTGTAAGACCTGCAAGGTGAATGTGAGATGGACGCCATTCACGGTGGCGACATCAGGTAGGTGCGAATCTGCTGCACGGCCGTGGACATCAGCAGCCTCGGCGTCCAGTGTTTCCTTGATCATCAGCGCTACTAATGGGCTCGGCGCTACAGCCATGATCGTGAGGAGCATGGGAGCGCTCGGGTCGGGGACATCTTGGGGATTGATGAACCGCTCGGCGGCCATCCAGGCCTCCCATACACGCGGGCGGACCTCTTCCAGTACATACTCCAGCCCCGTGCAACCCCGCGTCCGAAGGTAGTGGGTCAGGGCCGCCAGTCCTTCCGGCGTGTGCCCAAAGAAGCGCACCCGCAGGCTGAGCAACGTACCCTCCCGTTCGATAATGCCCTCGCCCCCATCATCTTCCAGCACGCCGTCGGGATCCCAGGGGGGTCGCTCGTCCGTCCATCTTAAAGTTTCCGGCTCTAGCGCAGGCCGAATCTCCTGCTTCAGCGCTACGGCCGTAGCCTCATCTGATGCCTGACACGTCACGTGGATCGCGGCGACCGAGTCGGTGCCACCCTCACCTTCCGCATCGACAGCCGAGCGACCACCGAGATCGCCGAGCACTCGATAGTCGGCAATCTCACGCAGATAGGTAAATCCTTGGCCCTCGAGCATTGACACCATGACGACACGATCCCAGACCACGATGTTCGGCGGTAGAGATCCAAATAGATCGAACGTTGATCGGAGATAGTCGCCCCAGTTGCGCGCGGCTTGCTCTGCCCAAGGACCCTCCGGCCCTAGCGGGAACGCCGGATCCTCTCCCCGTTTGCCGCGTCGTTCTTTGAACCACTGCGCAATTGCAGCAGTGATTCCGCGCAAGGTGGTCGCGGCCGCTTCGGCTGCCTCGGCGCTCACAAACTCCCCCACAATGGCGTACATCGCGCTGTGGTTGCTGCTCCATTGCTGCCAGATCGTCACGTGCATGTTGGCGCTGCTCCTGTCGTTCGGTTACCCGCGAGTCCGCGACGCGCCCCAGTACTGACGGTGTTCACGTTCCGGAACCCTGCTCGCGACGCGCTTGGAGGAGCCGCGCCAATCGGCGCGCAGCGTACCAGCGTTTGAGGTCACGCAACGGTCGATATCTCGGAGCCGGGTGTGCGTGCCGTCGGCGGGAGCGACGTGGAAGGCGTATCGTCGGGGGACCCTCACGAATGGTATAGCGGATATCCGTGCACCCTCTCGTTGCCAGGTAGTCGACCAGCGCCGGCAGCCCATCCTCCGGCCAGTAAAAGAAGGCCACGATCGAGATATGCCGACCGCTCCGCAGGATCGAGCCCGTGGCCTCCAGCCTGAACCCCGGCCCCCATGGTGGTGCCATGCGTTGGCGGCGCTGTCCCGTGGAAGCAAGATAGCGCCGGATCGGACCCACAATCCCGCTGGCCGGCTGCGTCTCCGGAGCGAGGCAGCGGACACGCACAATCAACTTGGTGATGATGGCACCTTCGATCGTCGACAGTGCTGCAACGTCAGCGCCAAGCGTACGCAGCAACTCGTAGCCCGCGGCAGGAGTGCGCGACCAGGTATTGCGGTTGTAGAGGATGACCATCCGGTCCCACGCGATGATCTCCAACGGCTGCAGCCACGGCATAACCGGTGCCGCGAGCTCGACATAGCTCGTCCAGTCTACGCCCGTCGCCGCGCTCCAGTCTGGTGTCGGCGGCGGCGCCGGTGACTCTTGTTCCACGGCTCCGTTGGACGCTTCGGCCGGTATCTGTGCTACCGGCTGCTCGCCCAGAGCAGTGTGGGCGGCGGCGGCCTCATGCAGGTACAACTCTAGGAGCCAGCGCTGGTCCTCCTGCTGAGCAGGCGACAAATCTGCCATATGCGCAGCCTGCTCCCGCGCCTCCTGGTCCATGTAGGACCCCCACAGCCGCCAGGCAGCCTGCGCGGCGCGCTGCGCGGCCTCCACGCTTGGAAAGACGCCGACGATGCGGAAATCGCCACTATGGTTGCTGCTCCATTCCTGCCAGACCGATACACGCATGATGCGATTCCTGTTTGGGGTGCTAGATTCGTGACGGCAGGGTACCAACGAGTCGAGTCAACATCTCGTTCGTCAACCTCGTCCTCTCGCTTCGGTGATGTTGTAGGTAATAGCCGTACACCCGTTCTTTGCCAGATATGTCACCAGGGCCGGCAAGCCGGCTGAGATGTCATCAAAGTACAGATTCAGAGAGACCTGTATGCCTTCGATGTGCACCGCCCCGCTGGCAGTCACGTCATCATCTTCTGCATTCCTCTCATCCAAGGGTGCAGGTATCGGGGGAGCAAGGATGGAAGAAGTCGTAAGATAGGCTTTGATCGCATCATAGATGGTGATTGCCACAGTGGTATCGGGTGCTCTGCACGTTATCTCCGCCCGTACAACAGAAATCTGAGTGCCATAAGCAGATTCCTCCATGCTCACCGTACCACCAAGTCGCATGATGTCGTGAATCCCACCATCAGGCGGGTAATCAGTTGATCCTTTCCACAAGAATACCAGCCGATCCCACACCTCCACATGGTCCGCGTATCCCACCGGGTTTTGCCGAGCGTACTCACGTAAGATGCTCAATGCGGCGGTAGCGCTCTCAGGCGTGGCAAACGTGCCAACTACCAGAAAGTCTGAACTGTGGTTCCCACTCCACTGTTCCCAGATACTTACACGCATAGGCGCACCTGCCCTTCCTCCGTGGCCGCGAGTCCACGTCCGGGCAGGCGAGCGCATCCTCCGACCCGAGCCGCCTCCCGGAGGGCTCGCCGCTGCTGCCAGTACGCGCGCAGCTCGTCGAACGTTTCGAAGGGAATTCCACCGCCATGAAACGAGCAGGGCTTGACACGACGGTCGCTGGTGATCGACAGAAAGTCGTCGCCGCCGCCGCAGTCGCCCCCTCCGAAGAGCGTCGGCACCCCATACAGGCTATCGCCCCAGCACACATCGAGCTTCAATGTCACACCCTGCCCGAGTCGAGCGTACGCATCACGGACAAAGGCAGCGAGCTTCTGCCGCTCCACCGGATTCAGATGGAGCTCGGGCTCATCGCTGCCCTTGTACCCCAGCAGCAGCACGTCTCGCACGCCAAGCTGGAGCAGGCGACGAAACTTGGTCTCGATCCTCGATAGCTCGCCGGGCGTGATCAGCCAGTTGACGCCGAAGCGCGCATTGACGTGGACAAGGAGCGCCACCGTCTGCTCCCAGGCATTGTCCTCGTAGAGCGAGAGGCGGATCTGCCCGTAGCAACCGGCAATCGCATGCAGAAACGCCTCCGAGAGGTGCGTGCCGTTGGTGGTGAAGTTGATGGCTAGCCGCGTGGATGAATAGAGTTCGCGGATGAAGGTCTCCCAGCGGGGGAAGAGCATGGGCTCACCACCCCCGAAGGCCACCTCGAGCACGCCCCAGTGATCGGCGTCCTGACAGAACTGCAGTAACGAATCATAGCGCCACAGACTACGCGACCGGCGATCGCGGTAGCAGAAGGGACAGTGGAGGTCGCACGCGTTGGTGACGGCGATCAGTAGCGTGCGAGGCGCAACGCGTTGGAGTTGCGCCGTCTCCTCGCCCTCAAGCAGCATATTAAGCCCGCTGTCGCGCTCGAAGAGCAGCAGTTTCCCGTCGAGTGGATGTGCGCGCCAGGAGAGGGCGCGCAATGGTGGCGGCACATAGGGTGCAAAGGCGGCAACATGATCGTCAGGCATAGCATCTTGCTCCGGTAAGGCCCTGTACATCGGACGTAAATCGTGTGGGCCAGGAGGATCATATACGTGATGAAGGATGTGTGCATTACTCCTCCTGCAAATTCGTACGGGCTTGCCAAGTCCTCCTTGTCAGTGGCTCAGCTTTCGAGCATCGCCAACTGTTGATCACGGCACATCCGCTCGCTGGTCCTGTAACGACCCTGTGCGGAGCCGGTCAATCGCCGCGAAACTCGGTCGATGCCACAACGTCAGTCGTCCGGCCCCGCGTGGCACCCAGGCGCAGGAAAAGCCCGCAAGCGGAGTTGAGGCTATCCGGTCACTGACGAGCTCACCTGCTTGAAACACGGCTATGGGATGAGGGTGGGCCGAGTCCATGGGCTCGTGCAAACTTGCTTCTATTGCTAGACCATTCGCCGCGCATCCTCATAGGTCTCAATGCCAAGGTGAACCAGGATGAGACGTGCCAGCGTTCGGCCCAGCTTGATGTTCGGTGCGATCCTCTCGTCGATCATCGCCCGAGCTGCCCGATGATGGTAGAGTGAGCGCGTCCGGTCCATCTCCATGATCTCGTCCCGGCTGGGTCGCTCCAAAATGCGTTTACGAACGTGCTGGACGTAGGCAATGTACGCATCGATAGCCGCGGCGGTCGCCGGAGCATAGCTGCTTGGGTCGTAACCAAACGGCGCCTGCAGCCGTTCATACTCAATCAAAGCAGTTTCGCAGCATCGCTCTGTTCGAACACGTCGGGTTAACAGCAAGAGACCACTACCACCAGAAAAATTATGTCAACTGTACTTCAGAAGTACGGGTTTCGTTCCTACGACTTGCGCAACTGATTGACAATGGCTTCCAACTCCGGAAAGTGTTCCTGCACGATGAAATCAAGCAGTCCTGCACGTTGCGTCGCTTGAAGCTCGGGGAGGGTCTCTTGGAGTTGCTGTGTCATAGCGCGCAGTGTCTGAGTTGCCCGCGTTAACGCGCGTTCGCTCTGGCGTGTCGCGCGATTCTGCTCGACAACTACTGCCGATCGATCCCTGCGCTCGACGCCAGACGCGCTTATCGGCGTTGCACTCTGCAACCGCCACTCGGCGGACGTATCCTCGACGCCGTCGCGCCTGACGCTCACTGCCCCTTGATCGGCGGCCGATGGACGCGCAGGCAAAACTGTTGTCGCGGTCACATCCCGAACAATTTCACGTAGCGTTTCTTTGTCCAGATCGCCCTTGATCGCGCTCTCGATTAATGACCGGCGCAATTCAGATGTCGGAAGCTGGCCGATCAGCAACCCCGCGGTGAACGTTTCCGGATGCTCGTCCACCATACGCTGAACGTCCTCGGGGGCGCGCAGAAGATCAAGACGGCTCTGCACATAGCCTTTACTTTTGCCAATTTGCGCAGCCAGCGCCCGGATCGAATAGCCGCCCTCGTCGATCGCAACCCGAAACGCACGCGCCTCTTCGAGAGGCTCCAGGTCACTGCGTTGCAGGTTTTCCGTCAGCCCGATCTCGCGCATCTGCTGGTCGCTGTACTCTGCCACATCACAGGGAATGACTGTGATCCCCGCAACGTGTGCAGCCCGCAGACGACGCTCCCCATAGACAATCTGGAAGAACTGTGGCTGCGCAGGGTCACGCCGGACTCGCAGCCGGCTTGTAAACCCATGCGTCCGCATGGAGTCGGCTAACTCGTCGATGTCCTTGAACTTTACCCGGGCTTGGAACGGATTCGTGCGAATACGCTCGATGGGAATATCTTGAGCAATGCTTGCCGGTTGTTGGATCATCGGCGCAAACACCGCATCAAAATCGTCGTCGGTTGCGACGACCGGCGATGCGTCACGGTCAAAAAAGCGGCGCTTATTCCCCGAGCTCATGTAACACCTCCTCGGCGAGGGCCCGGTAGGCGGTAGCGCCCGGTCCTCTGGGTTCGTATGTCAGAATGCTCTGATGCGCCGCGAGGCTTTCGCGGATGCGCACGGAGTTTTTGATGTGGGTTTTGAACAGGCGCGCCTGGTCGCCAAAATCGTTTTGCAGCACGTCCATCACTTCGCGGTGGAAATTCGTCTGTGCTTGTACCCGTGTGAGGAGCACACCGGCAATCTGGAGGTCGGGATTAAGGCCGGGCCGGCGCATGCGGTGAATGTTGGCGAGCGTGAGCGCCAAGGACTCCAGGCTGACCGAGTCAGCCTCCATCGGCAAAATAACATGGTCCGCCGCGACCAGTGCGGCCCGTACCAGGTGATTGTTTGCCGGCGGGGTGTCGATCAAGACGACGTCGTACCGTGCCGCGACTGGGGTGAGGAGCGATTTCAGCACCAGCTCGCGTTGTGTCGCATGCAAAAGCTCATCCTCCATCGTGCTCAGACGGATACTCGCCGGGACCAGATCCGCGCCGATCGTCGTTTGGATAATGGCCTGATCTAACGTCGCCTCATAGTCGGTGATATAGCGGTGAATCACCGTGTACAGATTTTCGTCCGCGCTCTTTGGGCGAACGCCAAGCGCGAACGTCAAGCTACACTGATGGTCCGTGTCGATCATTAGAACACGCAGTCCGCGTTCGGCCAGCGCCGCCGCGAGATTCAGCGTCGTCGTACTTTTTGCGACGCCGCCTTTGACGAGCGCGATCGCCACAATCTTGCCCATGGGCTCTCCTTCGCGTGGCGGGCCAACGGCAAGCCGCGGTCGTCCTTCGCGCAAAAATCGTTCAACCTCGGCTGGGCTCACGAGATTATCCCTGGTAATAAGCCGCCCATCGTACGCGGCGCGGCGGAGGCGATCATACTTGACTCCAAACCGTAACGCGGCATCCTTGATCGTCAGGAGTTCATCTTCCATGCGTAGCTCCGTCGACTGGGTTCCGGTCCCAGTGTAACATAGATTTCACAACCATGTGAAATTTTCACACGATGTGAAATTTATGCTACACTAGCGGTGCAACCTCACATGTCGATCACTTAGCGCACTTCAACCGGCGGGAGGAGCGGAAATCACCTGTGACGCAAC
>JADDQE010000069.1:8015-9357 GCA_016781525.1 bacterium
GCGATCGGAACCGGCGAGCGATCAAGTAGCCCGTCGTCAGGCTTGGCACACATTCGGGAATTAGGTCTGGCCATCGCGCAGATGGCCGAGCAGCAGCTGGCGCTCGAACAACGGGTGTCGACGCATGACGACCGCCTCGACAAAGCAGCCCACGTTATGCGAGCCTTCGATCGCCGCATCGGCGCGCTGGAAGAACAGCTTCAACCCACCGCCTATCTAACCGACGGCCAGACGGCCGACGTAGCGGCGGCCGTGAAGGCGCTTGCCGAACTACTGACCACGCGTGATGCAAGCAAAAACCACTACCAGGGCGTATTTGCGGAGCTGTACCGCCGTTTTCGCGTCAGTTCATACAAACAGTTGCGCCAGGATCAATATGCGGCCGTGCTTGCATTTCTCGCCGATTGGAGCGACTCGATTCAGCGTTCCGGCCCGACCCAGCAATCCGCCTAATGATCGTCAAAGGAGCATGCCGGCGTGCCTGAGCAATTGCTAACCCCACGCTTTGATGAAACACCCGTCGACGGGACCACGCTTGACGACCTCGACCTGCACGAGGCCGAGCAGCATCTGCAACAGGCGCTCCGCGTCAACCGCTATCCGGGCGAGGCACGCACGCCGCTTGATATGCTCGTCGAACAGCACGCCGTCGTGCAGCAGGGTGATACCTACGTCCCGACGGTCGCGGGTCTGCTGGTCTTCGGCCGGTATCCGCAGCGCCACTTACCGCATGCGACCGTGAGCCTCGCCCACTACCAGGGCAATATCGTTCATTCGGGCCAGATTCGTCACTTCCAGGACTATGGAGGCACCATTCCCCAGCAGTTCATGCGTGTGGCCGGCTATTTGAGCAGCAGCATGAACTCCGGGTATAAGCTTGTCGCCGGGCAACTCCAGCGCGTCGAGATTCCCCAGTATCCGGTCCTGGCGCTGCGTGAGCTGACCGTCAACGCCCTGGTGCATCGCGATTATCAAATCGTCGACACGGCCACCCGGATCGCGATGTTTCAAAACCGCATCGATTGGACCAGTCCGGGGGAATTGGTCGAAGGCGTGACGATCGAAACCATTTTGCACCAGCAGAAAGCGCGCAACCCGACCTTGCTGCGACTGCTGTTCCAGCGGAGTTTCGTCGAACGTATCGGCCAGGGTTTAGACACGGTCTTCGACGAGTGCGAGCGGGCCGGCTTGCCTGTCCCAAGCATGCGCCAAAACTTTGGAGCATTTACCATTTCAATTACTGGACACGAACTGATTGGCGCAAGCTCGAACCGGCCGCAGCTCAGCGAAACGCAGATCGACATCGTCGATTTACTGCAGAACGATCGCCGTCGTAGTGTGA
>JADDQE010000069.1:9369-11247 GCA_016781525.1 bacterium
TCGTATCCTACTTCGCCGATGTACGGAAACGTCCGCGCAGCAAGCGCGCCGTGCAGGAAGACTTGAAGGCATTGGTCGAGGCGGGCATCGTCGAGCGGATTGGCAATTCGGTCGCCTCAACCTATATCCTTCGTGATGTCTCGTCCGGCAGTTGAGCACCCGACAGGATAGAGCGCCATGCCAAAAGCCCGCGAAAGCGCGCACTCTATCGATGCGCGCTTTGTCGTAGCGTTCGGTCACGCAACAGGCATTGTGATCTGCATGCCTATAAAAGCGCGCGGAAGCGCGCACCCATTCGATGCGCGCTTTTGTATCAAGGGATATATCTTTGAAGCACGCAGATAGGCAATGCGCGCTTCCGCGCGCTTCTGTATATCGTCCGCGTGCTTTCGCGGGCTTCTCCTCTATCAGCGCGCGCCCTTAAAAAAACCTGCGCGGAATCTCGCGTGCTTCCGGATTGATCGGCGCGTGCTATTTTTCTATGCTTGAGGAAGACAAAGCAGTAGTGAGGTTTCTTCGTTCGCAATCAAGCAGTCTTAAAAGCAGCAACCCCTGATCTCCTGGCTGGCTACCTGTGATCAGAGGTTGTGTCTGACGACCCAGAATGTCGACCATCATCGAACGCCGGGCTGCCTTGATTGCTCCAGTATAGCACGCATTGACGTAACGTCAACGTGTGGAGACAGGAGCGACTCATGCTTGCCCATGCACCCACGTCGCCTGGCGCCCAACCGCGTCATATCCCAGTCGACGCATCCCTCGAACACAACCTGCAGTGGCTACAGGCGCGCCGCGTCTATGCCTTCGAGATAGGCGAAGCGCTTGCCCTACGGCGTGGCATCAGCGCAGATGCCTACCTCTTCCTGTATAAAGAACTGGTGCGCCTGTGCAAACACCGTACGTACTGCTGGGCCGGCGTCGATTGGCTCGCGCAGCACTTTCAGAGCAGCACCGGCACGGTTAAGCGCTGGCTTACCCAACTGGTAAATGCCGGTCTCATCCGGCGCACGCCCCGCCCCGGCGGCGACACCGCCCTGACCACGATCATCGCCCTGGTCGCCTACGATGCCGGCCAGCAGGAGCGGACGGCCGCAAGCAACGACGGCGAGCTGCGCCAAGTAGACGACGACGAGCCGGCCGTCGATTCCGAGGTCGGGCTGTCAGCGACGGACACGCTTTTTTTTGCGCCCGAGCAGCAGATCAGGGATGAGTCGAGCGATGGATCACCTTTGATTCACCATACCATTAAAAAGCCTGATCTTAAGTCCGGTATTGTTGGTAATGGGTTACTTAAAACACGGGGTTCGGACGTACCAGCGACCCCGGTGATGCACCAGCTCATGGAAGCGGGTGTGGATAACGTAGCGGTGTTACAGGAACTGAGCGCTAAACCCCTTGCCGAAATCACGGCCGTTTGCCGCTATGTCGCGCATCAACCGAACAGTTATAACCCGCCTGGCCTGATTGTCGCGCTTGCCCGCCACGGATTTGGTCAAGCCCTGCTGCGTCGCAAAGGGCGTGGACAACAGCTGCAGGCTCGATGCAACCCTCGACATCAGATCGGGACTGACCAAAATATGCCGATTCAAGCTGTCCCATCGCTCTCTCATGAGATGCCACCACGCGAGCAGAGCGAGCTCTGGACCAAGACCCAGGCGGTGCTTGAAGCGGCCGTGCCACGCAATGAATTTGATACCTGGATCAAAGAAAGCTATCTGGCGGCACTGACTGATAATTATGTTGTAATTGGGGCATCGAACGTGTTTACGCGTGATAAGCTTCAGACGGTGTACCGCGAGGCAATTGTAGAGGCCCTGTATCGCGTTACCGGCCGGCACTACGCCGTGGAGGTTGGGATTGGGTAAAGCTTGTGATGGC
>JADDQE010000195.1:0-35242 GCA_016781525.1 bacterium
ACCTAGTCCACTGCGTTGTACCACGTGCGACGATGCCCAATCTTCCTGGACGTTTTGTCCCACCCGGTCCAGAGTGTCCATCCATGTCCACCGGCTTGGCTACATGTTGGCTACATGACTATCAGGCAACCCAGTGTTCAGGTGGAGCATAGGGATATCCCGATCCCAGTCTTGATAGTGTAAACAGTAAAGCGCACTACGATGCCTGCGTCAAAGAATGGACCAGCCGGTCGACCGATAGTACGTTGCGTTCTGTGCACCATCCCACACAGCAGGATCCGAATGTATGAGCCAAGCAGCCACCTCAGCGGCAATATTGCCGACGGATGGCAAAAGTAGCCAAGACAGGTGCATGGACGCGACCACAATGGTTGATCGGTTACAACCATCGATCGAACCAGTCGCATACGCGCATCAAGAGATCGCGCTGGTGCTGGCGCTCGTTGATCGGATGCTCTTCGCGCGGATAGATGACCAGTTCGGCGGGTACCTGGCGGTAGCGCAACGCATGGTACCATTCCAAGCCCTGCCCCAACCGCACCCGCTGGTCAGCAGCGCCATGCAAGACCAACGTGGGTGTGGAGACGTTTCCGACATAGGTGATCGGCGAACAGCGGTGGTAAATCTCGGGATCTTCCCAGGGCGTAGCCAGCATTTGCGCCGTAGGCAGCCAGCTAAAAACATCCGCCGCTTGTTGGCTCACCAAATTAACCACACCTGCGCCCACGATCGCCGCTTTGAAGCGATCGCTATGGCCGGTAACCCAGGAGGTGAAGAAGCCACCATAGCTCCAGCCACCGACGCCTAGCCGTTGGGGATCGGCCACGCCCAATGTGATCACATGGTCCACGCCGGCCAGCACATCTTGGAGATCGCCGATACCCCACGCGCGCTGGTTGCTGCCGCTAAACGCGGTGCCACGATCGGCGCTGCCACGTGGGTTTGGTAGCAGCACAGCGTAGCCGCGCGCCGCCAAGAGTTGGCCCCAATCATGCCAGCCAGCCATGAAGCGTTGCAACCAATACCAATTGGGGCCGCCGTGTAGATGCAGCACCAGCGGGTAGCGCTGGCCCGGCTGGTAGCTACTGGGATAGATCAAGATGCCTTCGATCTCCAGACCATCGGGTGCTTGCCAGCGCACCGTTTCGCTGGCTCCGAGCGCAATGTCCGCGAGATGCGGATTATGGTTGGTGCGCTGCTGCGGCGCACTGCCGAACGTGCCGACCCACACTTCCACCGGATGCGTGCCGTCTTCGATCAAGCATGCATAACGCTGTCCATCGCGGCTCAGGCTCACGCTCACGGCTTCGCCGGGCTGGTCGAGCAGGGTGTGTCCGGTGAGCACTGTTTCGGGTGTCCTTGTGCCAAGGGGAACGCGCGCCACCACCGAGCGGGTGTGGCTCATTGCGGCCAGCACCAGCGCGTCATTGCCAGGGAGCCAGTGCAACGCAAACACATGCCCGTCAAAGTCGTCGATCAAGCGCTGCGGCTGCCCGTCAGGAAGCAGCGTCCAGATTTCTTCCACCCAGCCGTCGGCGCTGGCTCCCGCATGCATCCATGCCAGCGCACTGCCATCGAAACTGCTGGCAAGTGTGTGTGCGGCGTGTCGGCCTTGCCAAATCTGTTCAGGCTCCTCGCCTTCCCGGATGCGCAGCACCGGCCACGACTGCACAAAATCGTCGGCATTCGGCGTTGGGCTGGTGGTGATGGCCCATGCATCGTTGCCAAGCCACGCATAGGAGCGAACTTGATACCTAGACGGAGTGATCGGGCGTGGCTCGCCGTCAAGCTCCACCACCCACAAGCGTGCGAACTTGTAATCATGATCCACATGGTGGGCATCATCATGATCGCGCTTGCGTTGTTCTTCTTCGTCGGTGTCGGCGTCGGGCGCAAGGAAGGCGATGTGCTTGCCGTCGGGACTCCATTTGAAACTTTGCACACCACCCTTAGTGTCCGTCAGTGCATGTGCTTCGCCGCCGTGGGTGGGCATCAGGTAGAGTTGTTGCGTGTCGGCTTTTTCGCGGTCGGATAAAACTGCCAACATCGTGCCGTCCGGACTCCACCGCGGGAAGCTGTCGGCGTGTGGTCCCCACGTGAACTGGCGCGGGGCAGCTGATCCCGTCGTATCCGCCACCCAAATGTTGGACGCGAAGAGTTTGTGCTCGTCTTCGGTATAGCTTTTGCCCACCACATACGCGCCCTGCGATCCATCAGGACTGATCGCGACATCGGACACATGATTGAGCGCGAACAAATCATCGAGCGTGAACGTGCGTGGTTCGGTCATACCAAACTCCTGGGCGTTATTGGTTGAGGCGTGGATCAAGCGCATCCCGCAGCGCGTCGCCAACGATGCTGAGCGCCAGCACCGTGATGGTGATGAAAAAGCCGGGAATAAACACTAAGCTGATCGACGAATAAAAATACTGGGTCGCTTTGGTCAGCATATTGCCCCATGATGGCGTCGGCGGTTGCACGCCAAAGCCGAGGAAACTGAGCGCCGCTTCCGTGAGGATAAAGCCCGGCACGGCCAGCGTGGCGGCCACGATGATGATATGCACCACGTTCGGCAAAATATGGCGCGTCACAATCGTCCAGTCCGATGCGCCAACGACCCGGGCTGCGTCGACGTAATCACGCCGTTTAACGGACAAAGTTTCGGCCCGCACCAACCGGGCCAGGCCAAACCAGCTTAGCAGTGCGATAATCACTGCTAAGGCAGCCGGACCGACCTGAAACAGCGAGCCGATCAAGATCAACAAAAAGATCGCGGGGATCGAAAGCATCACGTCCACGAAGCGCATCAACACTATGTCGATCCAGCCACCATAATACGCTGCCAACGCGCCAACACTGGTGCCGATCAACAAGGCAACCATGGTACCAAGCAGCGCGATGCCCAGCGACACCCGCCCGCCATACGCGATGCGGGTAAATACATCGCGCCCGTACTCGTCGCTGCCGAGCCAATGCTTGGCGCTGGGTGACGCAAAATTGTCGAGCAGCCGTTGGTCGTCGGGGCCGACATGCGTGATGTAGCGCGACACCAGTGGCGCGCCGATGCTGAGAAGCCCTAGCAATAAGGTTATCAGGAGCGCGGCGAGCGCTAGCTTGTTCGCTCGGAACCGTCGCCATGCCCGCGCGCGGTTGCTTTCACCCTGATGCTGTGCGGCACGCTGCTGTTCATGGATCACCAGCGCGCCAACATGCCGGTTCGATTCGGCTTCCATAATCGTTCCTTTCGTGCTAGCTATACGTCACGCGCGGATCGGCAATACCATACAACACATCCGCCAACAGATTGCTCAGCACCGTGATAATGGAAATAAACAGCACCGTGCCCATCACCATGGTGTAATCGCGATTGCCCGCTGCATCCAGCGCCAAGCTGCCGATACCCGGCCAGCCAAAGATCGCTTCGATCACCACTGCACCGCCGAACAAACTTGGCAGCGCCAAGCCAACAATTGTGATCAGCGGCAGCATCGCATTGCGAAACGCATGGCCCATGATCACCACCCGCTCGCCGAGCCCTTTCGCGCGTGCCGTACGGACATAATCTTGGTGGATCACTTCAAGCATTTGGGAACGGATAAAGCGGAGCCACCCCGCCAATTGCCCAAAGCCAAGCACAAAAACCGGCAGGATCAGATGGCGCACCCGATCAAGCAGATCGCCGCCACCTGGCAAGGTTTGCGTGCCGCCCGACGGCAGCGACGGCAGCCCCCACGCTTTGAACTGCACGGCGAAGATGATAATGAGCATCAGCCCAAGCCAAAACTCCGGGATCGCTTGCCCCAATGTGGCCGTCGTTGTCGCCAAATAATCGAAGATCGAGTTGCGCTTAAGTGCTGCCAGCACGCCCAACGGCACGGCGAGTGCCAGAGCGAACAACAACGAGCAACTTGTCAACAACAAGGTGTTGGGCAGCCGTTCGAAAATCTGTTTGTGCACGGGCTGGTAGGTTTTGAGCGAAATGCCCAGATCACCTTGGAGGAGTTGCCCGACCCATCCAAGATACTGCTCGTGCAGCGGACGGTCGATGCCCAAGGTTCTTTTGATACTCTCCAAATCTTCGGGCTTGATCTCGGGGTTGAGCACCAAATTATCGATCGGGCTGCCCGGTGTCAGATGGATCAGCACAAACGTGACAAGCGTGATACCCAGGATCAGCGGTGGCACGCCCAGCAACCGGCGCAAAATATAGCCTCCCATGCGGCTCCTCCCACTCATTCACGAGCGTAACGGCACGGCGGGATCACAGGGGATCCCGCCGCACGTTTGTTACTTCCCGTCCGTCACATACCATTGATATGCGTACAAGCTTGTACCGACGGCGTTAGGAATGTAATTCTTCACGCGCTTGTTGACACCCGCAAGTGCTTTAGGAAAATCGGTGATTAGCGCCGGCGCATCGGCTACAACCTGATTCTGCATCTCGAGGTAGATCTGCTTGCGTTCTTCCTGGTCAAGCGTTTTGAGGCCACGCGTGAGCAGCTCGTCGACTTTGGGGTTGCTGTAGTTGTACAGGTTGAAGCCAGCCCCGTACTGCTTGCTGTCCCACATCGTTTGTTGATCGGGATCGACGCCCCACGCAAAGCCAACCAAAAACGCTTGAAAGTCGAAGGTTTTGGTTAAGCGCGTCACAAACGTACTAAACTCTTCAAACTGCGGTGTCATCTCGACGCCGATGTCTTTCCAGTTTTGTTGGAACACGGTCATGTAGCCTTCAATCGTTTTGTCGCCGCTGTAGGTATACATGCTGAACGAAAGCTTCTGCCCATCCTTCGCCCGAATACCGTCGGCGCCTTTGGCCCAGCCTGCTTCATCCAGCAGTTGGTTGGCTTTATTGGGATCGTAGTCATAGCGCGTCGTGATTTTGTCGGGCTGGTAGGCCCACGACAGCACCGGCATCGTGCCCTGCGCCACGGTGCTCAGGCCGTACTGGATTTTCTCCACGATGCCTTCACGATCCAGCGCATAAAACAGCGCTTGACGCACCTTCACATCTTGAAAGATCGGCGAACCTTTTTCTTTGTTGAGGTTATAGCCCATGAACAGGAAGTTGAACGTTTCATAGGCGAACGTGGTGAAGTTGGTTTGTTGTTGGGCATCCGCATAAAAGTTCGGGCCAAAGCCAGCAACGTCGACCTCGCCGGTTTTGAGTTGTTGGTAGAGTGCGGTGTCGTCCTTGACGAACTTGCGGATGTAGCCGTCGAGCGCCGTGGCACCACGATGGTAGTCGGGATTGCCGGCCAGCGTCACGCGGTCGCCTTGCCTAAACTCTTGGAACTTGAACGGACCGGTACCCACCGGCTTGGCAGTGCTGAACTCGTTGGTGGGTATGTCTTTGGGCGCAACGTTGCCCAGAATATGTCTGGGCACGATGCCATAGCTGGTGTTGCTGACCAAGAACGGCGCGATCACGTCCTTCAGCGTGATCACCACGGTGGTCGGGTCTTTGGCTTCAACCGATGCAATACGCTCGTTGAGCTCGCCGGCACGCGGCGTACCGGTTTCGGCGTTCATGTACAAATCGTAGCTAAACTTTACATCGTCGGCAGTGAATGGCTGACCATCATGCCATTTGACGCCATCTTTGAGCGTAAAGGTATACACCTTGTTGTCGGGCGAAATGTCCCATTTGGTTGCGAGGTTGGGTACGGCCTCAAGCGTATCGGGGTCGATATTCGTTAAGCCGTCGAACACCAGATCCGTGATCTCGCCCGATGCCGTATCGGACACCAGCACCGGATTAAGGGTGCGCACATCGGCGGTCGAGCCAATTACGATCGTACCACCTTTTTTGATGCCCGCCGTATCGATCTGCGGAGCAACTGTGCTTACACTGGCTGAAGCTGCTGTTGTAGACGTAGCGGTCGAAGCACTGGCGCTCGACGTTGCGGTGCTGCCACCTTGTCCATTGCCGCACGCGGCAAGAAAGGCTGTGCTGCTAAGGGCTGCAGCGGCAGTTTTGAGGAAACGACGACGGCTGATGGGGGTTGGTTGGTTCTCCATAGAAAGATGCCTCCCGTGTTCTCTACTTCATGGGCGGCGGTCGCACCTTTCCCAATGCGACGTGTGCCGCGCGTGCTCTACCCTAAAGTATCCAGCGACAATGTGAGGGTGAGGCACGTACGATGGTGTACGTACGGTGCTCTACGTTAATCGAATCGGAGCCGAGCTAAAGCATGTGCAATTCGCTAAGCAAGCAGCGGCTAACAGAGTCATTAGTGCCACCGATACTATAGTCTTAACAACGAACGAGTTGAGCGAGTATACGTGTACCACAAATATATGTCAAATGTGCGGATAGTGGACGCAACCCCATGCCGAGCACGTCCATCGAACGGCGCACGCGCCTCAACGACTGGCTTGTGCGTCATAGCATTGCGCTACTGCGCATCCCCTTGGCTTGATGGTATCCTTCGAGATGCGGCATCACCGTCTAAACCATTGACACACATGTGGAGATACGGCCGCGTACTGAGTGGTGGGGGCGATGCTGCAGGTCATAGCAGCAGGGGTCATCACGATACGATGGTCAGTTTGGCTACATGACGTAAAAGCGAACGACCAGCATCAGTTACTGGCCGTTCGCTCTATGGCTTTGTAATGCAATATATTGGAGCCAACAAAGGGACTCGAACCCTTGACCTGCTGTTTACGAAACAGCTGCTCTACCAACTGAGCTATGTTGGCAATTGAGACGGTGCATATTCTAGCACACCATTCCCCGCGCGTCAACCGCTACGCCAACGACCATATTGAACCATCGACGGTCTTCTTGATTTCGATTTGCGACTGGAACATATCCTTAAGCTCTTGGATATGGGTAATAACCAGAATTCGTTCGAAGTCGGACTCGATCGAGTTAATCGCTTCGACCATGCGGTCGCGCCCTGCACCATCTTGCGAGCCAAAGCCTTCGTCGATAATCAACGTCTTGAGACTTGCGCCAGCCCTTCGGGCCAAGAGCTTCGACAGCGCGATGCGGATCGCGAAATTGATCCGGAAGGCTTCACCGCCGCTGTACATCTGATAATCACGTGTGCCAGCACCATCCGCAATGCGGATGTCGAGCGTTTCAATTGTGCTATCCCCGCGCCGTGTGTCGCGCTGCGTCTCGAATGAGAGATGGAACTGGTTCGCCGTCATCCGTCCCAGCAGCTCGTTCGCCTCCTGCTCGAGCTCCGGAATAGCTGTTTCGATCAGCATTGCCTGGATGCCCTTCTTGCCAAAGGCTACTGTAAGCTCCTCGTAGAGCTTGAGGTCGGCCCGCAGCTGCGCCGCACGCGCCTGTTGGGTTTCCAGCTCATGCCCGTAACGCAGGCAGCGCTCTAGCTCGGCCTTGGTGCTGCCCAATGCGTTCTGTGAATTGTCACGCTGCCGCAGGAGCTGATCCTGGCGGACCAGGCCGCTCCGTAATGCCGCATCGACTTCCACTTTGGCTCGCAGCTGTAGCTCTAGCTCGGCCAGCTCCCGTTGCTGCGCAGCCAGCTCCTGCTCGATACGCAGTCGCTCCGCCTGATCGCGGCTAAGCTGCTCCCGCTCATGCACAATATAGGTCAGCGCACGTTCTAGATCGCGAGCTTGTTGCTCCCAGCGCTTGAGTTCGTCGACGCGCGTCCGTAGTGCGGCATGCGCATCTTTGTCGTAGCCCAGCGCCTTGCCCTCCGCAAGGATCGCATCACGCTGCTTGCGTTCCCGATCGCCATAAGCCTCAGCCTGGAGCACCGCGCTCAATTCCTCGTACCGAGCAAATAATGCAGGACGCTGGGCTTCCGCTGCATCAATGGTAGCTCGCTCGGCATCGAGCCGAGCGAGGCGGTGCTGGAGATGCTCGGCCTGTTGCAGCTCACGCTCGATGCGGACTATCCCGGCGCGTGTGGCGGCAAGCTCCTGCCTGATTACACGCTCCTGTCCCAGCTCGGCAAGCTGCTCCTCGAGCATCCGCAGCCGTGCCTGCTCCCCCTGTGCATATGTCCGAGCTGCCAGCTGCTCGGTGAGCGTATGCAACGTTTGATTGGCATCGTCTAGCTTGAGCTGCGCTTCGCGCGCTTGTGAGTGATGGAGGGCCAGCGTAGCTCGGCGAGCTTCCGCTTGGACCTGCTTGCTCACCTGCAGCTCAAGCTCCTCGATCGCTGTTCGTTGCGCGGCGATCGCAGCTTCGTTGGCACGCTGGGCCTGCCGGAGCTCAACGATGCGCTGCCGCAAGGCAATGCGCTCGGCCTCATACTGCTCCGTAAGATGTGCCAGACCATCCTGGCCTAGCTCGCTGCCGCACACGGGGCACGCCGCTGCATCGTGCTCGATCAGCTGCAGCTTGCCGCGGATTTCCTTCCCTTGGGCCTCGACCACGTTATACTTAGCTTGGAGCTCGCCTTGCAGCTGCGTAGCGGCCGACAGCTCGTCGCGTCGTGTGGCAAGCTCATCCGCGAGTGACTGCAAGTGGAGCAGCTCAGATCGCACATCCCGGAGCTGCCGCTCGAGATCGGGCAGTGTCGCCACCTGCACATCCAGCTCCACGATCCGGCGCTGCTGCTCCTGCTGCGCCGCCACAAGCGCATCACGGCGGACGTTGACAACTCCTTGCAGCTCCTTCGCCTCGACCTGTAGCTGCAACAAGCGTGTCTGCTGCTCGACAAGACGACTTTCGGTGTCACGCAGCTGACCCATCTCGGATTGAAGGGCGCGAACTTCCGCTAGCTGCTGCTGTAAACCCGTCCACTCTTCGTGCACACGAGCCCGTTGGGCGATCTGCTCGTCAACACGCGCCAGCTGATCCCCGACGATGCGCCGCTCGCTGTCCAGCGTGTGTCGCATATCGTCGAGCAAGCGCTGCCATTGCATCAGCTCTTCTTTGAGCTTGTAGGCCTTCTCGCGCCGCAGATTCGCAAGCTCCAGCTCTGCGTGGGCTGCCTGCAGCTCTTCGCACCCCGCCTCGATTGCCGCGCGCTCCGCGATAACCGCTTCAAAGCGCTGGACGCTGGCCTCCGTCGCCAGCATCCGCTCGTGTAGCGCTCCTCGCGCCTGCTCGTGCTGCTCGATGCTCCGACGCACATGTTCCCGTCGCTCACTACGTTCTTGGAGCCGGGCCACCCGCTGCCGCAGCTCGTCTAGCGTCGCCTCATGATCCTTCAGCTCCTCCTCGGTCATGGCGACGCGCTCTTGCGCTTCCGCAAGCGCTTGCTCCAGTCGTGGCCGCTGCTCAACCTCACTTTGGAGACGCACCAGGTGACTCTCGACGATATCCAGATCCTTGCTCAGCCGGTTCGCTTCGTCCTTGGATCGGCGCTCAAGCTCCTCGTACTCGGCTAGCCCCAAAATATCCGCCAGCACCTGCTTCCGCTCAGCCGGCTTGCGACCTGTAAACTCATCCGCGCGCCCCTGCACCAGAAACGCAGAGTTGACGAACGTCTCGTACTCAATCCGTAGAATACGACTGATAACGGTTTGTGTTTCGGCAACCGTATCGCCCGACAGGTTACGCCAAGCGCCATCCCGCTCCTGCACCTGCACATGGAGCGTTGTCGTCCCGGCTCGCTTACCACGCTTGCGGCGCCGAATCACCCGGTACAGCTGATCGTCGAGCAGGAAGTCGAGGGCTACCTCCATCTCTTCGCGGCCAACGGTAATCAGATCGTCGTCGCTTTTGGCGCGGGCCCTGCCCCAAAGTGCCCAGGTGAGCGCATCCAGCAGCGCGGACTTGCCGGCCCCATTATGCCCCGTTAGGCAGGCCACGTGCAGCCCCGCAAACTGCAGCGGCGGGACATCCTCTCCATAGCACATGAAGTTACGAACTTGGAGCTTTTCGGGGACCATATGGCTTCCTAACGATAGCAGATAGAACAGGTATGCGTATAGATTATAACAAACGCAGCGCAAACACACAGAGAACAGCGCCGACGGCGCTGTTCTCTGTTCCTGCGATCTTTTGACGATGCTTTTAGGCTACGGGCGCGCCCGTCTTGACCGGCACGTCGGCCTCGGCTGCCTGGTTCGGCAGCAGCTCGTTGACTTCGCGTGCACGGTGGCAGGCGGCAAAGTGGCCGCCGCCATAGTCGACGAAAGCAGGTTCCTCGACACGACAGATATCGATGGCGATCGGGCAGCGTGTATGGAAGCGGCAGCCTGGCGGCGGGTTGATTGGGCTGGGAACGTCGCCCTGGAGAATGATGCGCTGGCGCTTCTTCTCAACTTGAGGGTCGGGAATCGGCACGGCCGAGAGCAGCGCTTGGGTATAGGGATGCAACGGTTGGCGGTACAACTCCTCGCTGTCCGCGAGCTCCACAATCTTGCCGAGGTACATCACGGCGACACGATCGCTAATATGCTTCACCACGCTTAGGCCGTGCGCGATAAATAGGTACGTCAGGCCCAGCTGATCCTGCAGATCCTCGAGCAGGTTGATAACCTGTGCCTGAATTGACACGTCAAGCGCCGATACGGGCTCGTCGCAGACCACAAAGTCCGGCTCAACGGCTAATGCCCGCGCGATACCGATACGCTGGCGTTGGCCACCCGAGAACTCGTGTGGATAGCGGTTGATAAAGTACGGGTTGAGGCCGACGACTTGTAGCAGCTCCTGCACGCGATCGCGTACCGCTTTTTTGCCCTGCCGGAGCTTATGCACCTCGATCGGCTCGGCAATAATATCGCCAACGGTCATACGAGGGTTGAGCGAGGCGTACGGGTCTTGAAAGATCATCTGGATATCACGACGCATCCGCCGCATGTCGGCGCCCTTGAGCTTGGTCAGGTCGCGCCCTTCGAAGATGACCTCGCCGCTCGTCGGCTTGTACAGCTGTAAAATCGCTCGCCCCGCCGTCGACTTACCACAGCCCGACTCGCCGACCAGCCCCAACGTCTCGCCCCGATTAATCGTCATGCTGATCCCGTCGACGGCCTTCACGGCTCCGACCTGGCGCTGGATCACGATGCCGCGCGTGATCGGGAAGTGCATTTTGAGGTCGCGCACCTCAAGCAGCGTATCGCCGTTTTTTTGCGCGTTACTCATCCATCATATCCTTCTACAAATGTAAGAGCGAAGACGGAGGAACCGTCGCTATTTTCCATCAGGCTGCACGATTATATCACGAGCCGGGTTAGCGCGTCGGCTCCGAGACACGCTGGGTCACCGGTGCCTGGTTCTCGGTCTGAGCTTGTGGCGACAGGCCGTTCTTCTCAAGCCATGGTGCGTGGACGTCGAATAAACACGCAGCTCGCTGGTTGTGCGCAACGGGCCGGAGCGGAGGCGTCTGCTCGTAGCACACGTCCCGCACGTAGTCACAGCGCGGCGAGAACGGGCAAACCTCGGGCAAGTTGATCAGGTCCGGTGGCAGACCGCGGATCGGCTCAAGACGGTGCCCTCGGTTCTCGTCCAGACGTGGGATCGACTGCAGCAGCCCGATCGTGTAGGGCATGCGTGGGTCGGCAAAAATTTGCTCAGTCGCCCCTTCTTCGATCACCCGCCCGGCATACATCACGTTGACCCGGTCGGCCATGCCGGCGACCACGCCAAGGTCGTGCGTGATGATGATCACGGCCATGCCGAGCTCTTCTTGCAGTCGTCCGATCAGCTCAAGGATTTGGGCTTGAATCGTCACGTCCAGTGCAGTAGTGGGCTCGTCGGCAATCAACAGCTGCGGATTGCACGACAGCGCCATCGCGATCATCACACGCTGGCGCATACCGCCCGAGAACTGGTGCGGATAATCGTCGAGGCGCTTTTCCGGCGACGGAATACCCACCATGGCGAGCAGCTCGGCCGCACGATTGCGCGCCTCCTTGCCCGTCATCTTCATATGCAGCTCGAGCGTCTCGGTGATCTGCCGGCCGATGGTCAGCACCGGATTGAGCGACGTCATCGGGTCCTGGAAGATCATCGCGATATCTTTGCCGCGAATATTGCGCATCTCGTCATCGCTGTACTTGACGAGATCATCCCCGTCGAAAAGGATTTGACCGCCCACGATCTTGCCGGGCGGGTTTGGGATCAAACGCATAATCGACAGCGATGTAACCGACTTGCCCGAGCCCGACTCACCCACAATCCCGAGGGTCTCGCCCTTGTCGACGTGGAACGACACATTGTTCACGGCTTTGACGACGCCATCCTGCGTGAAGAAGTGCGTCTCGAGATTCTTCACTTCCAACAATGGTGGCATACAAACTCCAAACTAGGGCTAGCCAACAGCTGGCGGAAATCGTAGAGCAACAGTGCGCTATGGCCTGCTGGCCCTGTCGCTCTGAACTATTTTGTTTCACGCGGATCAAGCGCGTCACGCAGACCATCACCAATAAATGTAAAGGCAAGCATGACTGCCGCAATGCACAGCACCGGGAAGAGCAACATCCAGGGACCTGAGCTCAGCTGATTGTACCCCTCCTGCACCATCACCCCCCAGCTGGTGGGAAACTGGTTAGTGGGATCAACCGACGGACGCATACCGACGGCGAGAAACGTCAACACTGACTCCCCGAGGATGAAGCCCGGAATCAGGAAGGAGATCGAGACAATAATAGGAGCAAACGTGTTCGGCAGCAGATGCTTCAACACAATCTGCCAACGTGGCGCGCCGACTGCCCGCGCGGCTTCCACGAATTCTTTCTGTTTGAGCGACAACACCTGCCCGCGCACCAGCCGCGCCATGCCGGTCCAGCTAACGAGCGCAAGCGCGACGAAGATGAGCAGCAAGCCATTGGCAGTTCGACCAAAGACGGTATCACGGAGCGCGACGTTCAAGGTAATCAAAAACAGGAGATCCGGGAACGAGGATACGATCTCTACCGAGCGCATCATAAGATTGTCGACCCAGCCTCCAGCGAAGCCGGAGATCAAGCCGATTGTAACGCCGACGAGGGTCACAAAAATTGTCGGCACCAGGCCCACAATCATGGATACACGGGCAGCGTAAATCAGCTTCGAAAGCGTGTCGCGTCCCAGCGTATCGGTACCGAGCACGTGCTCAGGCACACCAGTTGTCCGTGGATTACCGGTGTCAACCCACATTGGCGGCCGCAAGCTATTGCTGTTCGTCTGCAAGACAGGGTTATGAGGAGCCAGGAGCGGGGCGAAGATCGCAACGAGCACGAACATGACAATCACAACCAGGCCGACGACCGCGGCCTTATTACGGGTCAGGCGCCGCCATGCATCACCCCATAGCGTTCGCTGCCTCCGCTCGGTCTGGTCAAATGCACGCTGTTTTACAGCCGGTGCTGAAGTGGCCATGGCTTGCTACTCCATTCCTTACGTCAGACTGATGCGCGGGTCCACGACGCCATACACAATATCGACGATTAGATTCAAAAATGTCAAAAAGAAGGTGAACAGCAGGGCCGCGCCCATAATCATCGAATAATCGCGCTTTGCAATGGCATCGACAAAGAGCGTGCCGACACCAGGCACCTGAAACACCAGCTCGGTAAACAAGGTCCCGGTAATCAACCCCGCGAGCAGCGGCCCCATGACTGTTACAATCGGCAGCATCGCATTGCGGAAGACGTGACGCCAAATCACAGCCTGGCCACCCAAGCCTTTGGCTTGCGCTGTACGCACGTAGTCTTGCCGCTTAACCTCAAGGACGCTGGTGCGCGTAAGGCGGGCAATAAAGCCCATTGAGACCGCACCAAGCGTAATGGTCGGCAAAATCCAAGGTCGGACTGGATCGTTCCAATCCGGGATAACACTAAACCAGCGGAGCGTCACCGCGAAGATAATGATCAAAAACAAGCCGGTAATCAACGTCCCAAGTGCGACCGCCGTGGTGGCGAACAGCAGCGAAACATAGTCGATCCAGGTGTTTTGCTTCAGCGCGGCAAGCACGCCGAGCGGGATGCCCACGATTAGCGCAAAAGCAAATGCTTGCACGCCGAGGCGAGCAGAGTAGTAAAACCGGCTCGGCTTGTTGCGGCTACCCTTGAAGACTTCCTGCTGCACCGTCTTCGAGCCGCGCGAGGCGTAGGTTGGGCCGAAGTTGCCGCCGATAGCGCCCCATTTAATCTCGCGTTCCTTGGTCTTCGGATCGGTTTCGATATCAAAGAACATGTATCGGGTAAACTGACGCCACAGAGGCAGATCTAGGCCAAATCTTTGACGGAGCAATTTTTCGGTACGCGGCGGCAGCTGGCGCCGATCGGGATCGCGGTCGAACGGACCACCCGGCGTCATGCGCGCAATCGTAAAGGTAACCAGCCCAACAAAAAAGAGCACAGGGAAAAACCATAAAAGACGGCGAATAATATACCTGGCCATACACGTATCCTTGTCAGGCGACTCGTTGGGTATTTGCTACAACAATACTTGGTTATAGACCTTGATTAAGAGCGGCGTGGCGAGGGAACCATGGTTCCCTCGCCACTTCCAACCAACAGTTACGGCTGGACTTGGATGTTCTCCAGGTTGAAGAAGCCCGGCC
Source organism: bacterium (assembly GCA_016781525.1). Taxonomy (GTDB): domain Bacteria; phylum Chloroflexota; class Chloroflexia; order Chloroflexales; family Kallotenuaceae; genus LB3-1. Next base: position 14,427 of record JADDQE010000195.1, read on the forward strand.
AGTAATCAAGCGGGGTCACCGTCTCTTCAGTGATACCCTGCACCCACGGCTTGACCAGCGCCTGACCTGCCGAGTGGCTGGTAAAGATGATCGGAGCATCTTCGATCAGGAGCCGGTGGGCCTGGTTGTACGTCTCGAGGCGCTCTGGACCTTCTGGCGCGATGTCGGCCTGAGTGGTTAGCTCGTCCAACTGCGGGTTGCTGTAACCACCGCGCGCCTGCAGCACACCACCGGTTCGCCACAGCGAAATCCAGTTCTGCGGATCCGGATAGTCCGCGCACCAGCCCGACTGGTACATCTGAGGCAGCGTCTCCGGGCTCTTCAATAGCGCAGTGTAGGCCGTCGGATCGACCGGATCGAGCACGATGTCGACGCCCAGGTTCTCCCTGAACTGGTTGGCAATGAACTCCCAGCGGGTGCGGTTACGCGAGGTCGAGCCGAAGGTCGCCCTGATCTCGGGCAAGCCCTGGCCGTTTTCGAAGCCCGCGGTGGCAAGCGCGGCCTTCGCGGCTGCCGGATCGAACTTCAGCGCGTCGGTCTCCAGGAAGCCAGGGAAGCCCGGCGGGATGAACGAGTGAGCCGGCTCGCCAAGGCCCTGCAGCACGTCGCGCACCCACGCTTCACGGTCGAACGCCTGCGCGAAGGCACGGCGGACGTCGCGGTTGTCGAACGGCGCCTTGGTGACGTTGAAGCCAATGTAGCTCGTGCACGAGCCTGGGATGTCGATCACCTGCTGACTCAGCTGAGGATCAGCCTGCACCGCAGGCAAATCTTCCGCTGCGATATTCAGCACGTCGAGCTCGCCGGCCTGATAGGCCTGGAACGCGACCTGCGTCTCCTCGATCATGTTATACACGACACGCTGCAGCTTGAGCTCAGGCCCGCGCCAGTTCTCGTTGGGCTCGAAGACCGCCGTAGCAGCCGGGTCGAACTCGGTCAAGACGAAGGGGCCGTTGCCGATAAAGTTCTCCGGATCGGTCCACCAGTCCTCGCCCGCCTCGACGTCCTGCTCGCGCACTGGTGCGCCAATCCAGAGGGCCGCCATCGACAGGAAGTAGGGCGCAGGGTTAACCAGCTGAATTTCCAGCGTCTGGTCGTCGATCGCCCGCACGCCGAAGTTGGCCTCCAGCGCCTCCATATCCAGCTCCGCCGTCTCGGTCACCGTCATGCCCTGGCACGCGACTGCCGAGTACTCGTCATAGCCGGCAATGATGCCGCACGGCAGCGACTGATACTCGCCCGCGGTCTCGGGGTTGGCCAGACGCTTCCACGCATACTCAAAGTTCTGCGCGGTGACCGGCGTGCCATCCGAGTACTTCGAGTCAGGGTCGATGTTGAAGGTATAGGTCTTGCCGTCCTCGGAGATATCGACGCTTTCGGCGGCGGCAGGAACCGGCTTGCCTTCCTCGTCGAAGGTCATCAGTCCTTCGTACACCATCATGATGTGCTGAATTTCGACAACGAATGAGGCCTTCTGCGGGTCAAGGTTTTCGGGCTCATGACCCACAAGTCGCAGCACGCCAGCTTCAGCCGTACCCGTATCACCCGTGCCACCGGTGGCAGCCGACGCGTCCGGCGAGGTTGCGGCGGCTGGGGACGGCGAAGCTTCCGCTGCCGGCGAAGCGGCTGTGGTCTCTGATGCTGCAACCGAGGCGTCGGTTGTCGTGCCGGCTGCCGGGCTGGCTGCCGTGCTGCCAGTCGTGCCACCTGTCGCGCCTGGCGCTGGAGTGCCACCGCACGCCGCCAGGATTGGGAGAAGGAGTGCTGCGAACAGCACCCATGCAAGAGTTTTCTTCATCCGTAACAGATTCATGAATTGTCTGTTCCTTGATCTACCGATAACGCGACAACGGACGGACTCGCCACGGGACTTGACGTCGACATACTAATCGAGGCTCCTCCTTCCTTCTATATCACGCCGCAGGTACGCTGCGGCCCCTTTCTTGAGCTATGCAAGCCGTACAGTCAAGGACGACCACGACCGCAATACAAGCCCCATGCGACTAACCTCACAGCGGTGCAGTTCCATGCGTTCCTGATCGAGCTCGTTCTGTAAATCGGCGACGATTCGCTCCGCCAAACTATGCCATCGCTCGGCAACCATGGCTTCGGAGCTGGGCTCCGCGAACGCATGGCGCAACAACGCGCCTATTTCGTCTTTGTCGCAGCAAGTGGGGTCTTCTGGTACAAGTGCCCGATTGCTCGCGGGTTGTAACTGTTCCATAAAGCAACTCGTTCTTGGGGACCGCATGGCACCAGGGTCCGATGTTAGCACGCACGCTACGTGCTGTCAAACGAAGGTCCTAGACACACCTCCGTCTTTTGGACCAGGCTAGGCCGTACCTCCTACACAACATCTACGGGCGGCCGCTGGAGTATCTCCAGCACAGCCAACGCCTTCCGTGCATTCGCAACCGGGTCGGATGGAACCCAAAGCCCCTGCTGTCGCTCGTCGAAGCTAGCCGCCAGCCATCGAATAGTGCGACTCGCGGGCGCATTCGGCGCACCTGCAGGGCTGAGCGCCTGGCGCCAAACCTCGCTGTTTTGAAGCTGCTGACGGTAGCTTGCGCGCGTCAGCTGACTGTGCAGCAAGTGCCGCTGATACCCGACCGGCGGTGTCGTCGGCACTGCTTGTATGTAGGCTGTGTCGGCCCATGCCGGAGCTGCCAGGGGTAGCCAGCAGCGCGCCGGACTACTTGGCGCCGCGCCCGCCGCTCCCAGCACAAAGACATTGTGGGGCAGTACTCGTCCCGGTCGCCCGTGCGCCCGCAATGTTGCGGTCACCTCACGCTCAACCCAGCGCAAAGTGGTCGTAGGCTCGCCCGGCGTGTCCACCAGCACAAACCAGGCTTTACTCTGCTCGGCTGGGTCGAGAGCCGTGGCCACAAAATCGCCTAGCCGCAGCGCGGCGAACCGTTGCGCCATCGAGTCCACCCCGATCGGTCCATGAATATGCAGCGTTTGGCCGCTTCCGGAACCGACGATGTTTGCGGTTAACGCGTCCAAACAGCGCATCGCTCGCTCGCGCGTGGGTCCACACAACAACACCCACCAATGCAATTTGAGCCCGACATAGATCGCTGTCGCAACATCTTGCGACTGACAACCCGTTGCCGCCGCACCACGCAGCCGTTCCAGCAGATGCTGCTCGCGTAAAGGCTGCGCCGTACCGCTCATCCGCGCTAGCAACAACGACGTCGCCAACGCTTGTGGTCTCCCATTCATGGTTGCACCTGTGATACGCCCTAGCACACGCTCAGCTGGATGCTCTGCCGCTCTGGCACGCGTGTCACATCGTCATTGATGTTTCGGCCGTATCCCTAACATATACGTCACCACGGTCGCAACAATTCGGTTCAAACTACGTTATGCTCCATGTACCGGTGGGTAGCCACAGCCATAGAGCTTGTGGCATGCATCAGGTGGCTTTTGGCATTCCCGAAAGAGACGCGGTACAATGATTAATCATAGCCTGATCGTCATGGTGGAGGTCCCCACGCGATATGCCTACGTACGTCTACGGCTGCGATGCCTGTGGGCATCGCTTTGAGCAATTTCAGAAATTTTCGGATGATCCAATTCGGGTCTGTCCAAATTGTCAAGGCGCTGTGCGGCGGATATTCCAGCCAGCTGGGATTGTATTTAAGGGCTCGGGATGGCACGTCACCGACTACAAACGCGCGAGCAATGGCGGGGGCGAGTCCGCAAAGAGCGAAGGTCAGTCAGCCTCAACGGAGACGACCAAGGACGAGACAAAGGCCGCGGAGCCAGCTCCGGCCTCGACCGCCAGCCCTAACGACACGGCCAAGCCCGTGAAAGCATCGTCTTAACGATTGTGACGACTGTGAAGCATAGCCAGCACAAGCCGGATCTTCCTCTGCCTTCCCTGGAACAGAACAGGGCGTCCTCCAGACGCGGGAGCATGAGCTGCGTGTGTCGTTCGGGGTGTCGCGTTTGCGGCACCCCGCAACTACGCTAGCTTGCAGCACCGTGTGAACGTCGCCGGTTCTGCCCCGATGGGAGGCGTTTTTATGTCCAAGACAAGACGATGGTCGGTATTGCGGGAGGACGTTCGTGCGATTATGCACACCGATCCGGCCGCACGTAATATTTTCGAAGTCCTGCTGTACCCGGGTCTCCACGCGATCGTGTTCCATCGCGTTGCTCACCATCTGTGGCGGGCCGGGCTCCCGTTCGTCCCGCGGCTGTTGTCGCAGGTCGCCCGCTTCTTCACCGGAATCGAAATACATCCGGGTGCGCGGATCGGTCGAGGCTTCTTTATCGATCACGGTATGGGCGTCGTGATCGGCGAGACAACCGAAATCGGCAACAATGTCACGCTGTACCAAGGCGTCACGCTGGGGGGTACCGGCAAGCAGGGCGGCAAACGCCACCCAACCTTGGGCGACCATGTTGTGGTTGGCGTCGGCGCGTCGGTGCTGGGCGCAATCACAGTTGGCCGCGGCGCTCGTATCGGGGGTGGGGCGGTGGTGGTCAAGGACGTGCCTGCCTACAGCACCGCGATCGGCGTTCCCGCGCGCATTGTGGCGACGCATGACCCCGAAACCGGCACGTCGCGGCGCATGGAGCAGCTGCCCGACCCCGAGGGGGCGATGCTGAAATCACTGCACGACAAGGTGTTGGAGCTCGAAGCCCGGATCGTGGAGCTGGAAGACGAGCTGGAAGGGCACCATGCCCATCATCATGACCACCATGGGCTGCCCGAGTCACTCTTTGCTGCGCTCAACGGCAACGACAACGGCTACCATGGCGGGCCGGGCTGGGGCATCTAAAGCAAAGCGTATCATCCAGGGGAACAACCGATTACGACCAGTTCGCGTTTGATGAGTATTTGTTGCTGCAGGTGTGCTGGTTGAGGTACTGATATGGCCCTACAAATTTTTAACACATTGACTGGCGTCGTCGAGCCCTTTGAAACGCTGGAGCCTGAGCGTGTCAAGATGTATGTGTGCGGCCCGACCGTGTATAACACCGCGCATATCGGCCACGCGATGTCGGCGCTGGTCTTCGACATCATTCGACGCTACCTCGAGTATCGCGGCTATAGCGTCCAGCACGTTCAAAACTTCACGGATGTCGACGACAAGATCATTCAGCGGGCTAACGAGGAAGGCCGCGATCCGCTTGCGCTTGCCGAGGGGTACATCGCCGAGTGGCACCGGCATGTTCAAGATTTAAACCTGCTGCCGGCGACGGCCTACCCACGCGCCACTACGACCATGAACGAGATCATCGCGCTGATCGGCACGTTGATCGAACGTGGGCACGCCTATGCCGCCGACGGCGATGTGTATTTTCGGGTCCGCACCGACGCCGACTACGGTAAGCTCTCGCACCGCAGCGTCGACTCGATGCGCTCGGGCGCACGAATCGCCCCCGACGAGCGCAAGGAAGACCCGCTCGACTTCGCCCTGTGGAAGGGCGCCAAGCCCGACGAGCCCGCCTGGGAGAGCCCATGGGGTGGGGGGCGGCCGGGCTGGCATATCGAGTGCTCGGCAATGATCTTCAAGGAGCTGGGTCAGCGCATCGATATTCACGGCGGCGGCAACGACCTAATCTTCCCGCATCACGAAAATGAGATCGCCCAGAGCGAGAGCGCGACGGAGCAGTCGTTTGCCCGTTATTGGGTCCACAACGGTATGCTGCAGATGCGCTCGTCCGCCGGCGTGATCGAAAAGATGTCCAAGTCGCTTGGCAACTTCGTGACCATCGACGATTTTCTGGCGGAGCATCCGGCGGATGTATTGCGCCTGATGGTGCTTGGCTCGCCGTACCGCGCGCCACTGGTCTATGACGCGGGCACGCTGGCCGAGAATGAGCGCAAGCTCGAGCGGTTGATGAGCGCCCTGCGGCCTGCAGCCGGCACCACCGCAAGCGGCCCGGCGGTCGAGGGGCTAGAGGCTGCGCTGCGCCAAGCGCGTGACAGCTTTGAAACCGCCATGGACAACGACTTCAATGGCCCGGGAGCGACAGCTGCGCTCTTCGAGATGGTTCGAGCGATTAATACCGCGCGCGATGCAGGCGTGGGCGGTCCACCCTTTGATGCCGTCCAGGCGACATTCCGGAACATCACGGGAGTGCTGGGTCTGCAGCTGGAAGCCCAGGCAGCGGGCGCGGAGGAAGTCGGGCCGTTTATCGAGCTGTTGATCAAGACGCGTGCCGACTTACGTAAAGCGAAGCAGTTTGCCCTTGCCGACCAGGTGCGCAACGAGCTTGCCGCGCTTGGCGTGATTCTAGAAGATTCACCGCAGGGCACCACCTGGCGTTGGAAATAGCTGCTAGGGGCTAGAGGCTGGGGACTAGAGGACGGCAACACCGCGCTAGCCCCTAGTCACTAGCTTCTAGCCTCTCAGGATTGTATGAGCTGGCTAGAGCTAAGCGTCGAGATCGATCAAGAGGCGGTCGAGTCGGTAACGGAGCTGTTCGCGCAGGTGGGCTACAACGGCGGCGTCGCGATCGACCAGCCGTTCATTGGCTCGCCCGACGGGCCAGAGTACACCATTGATTCTAGCCGACCTGTGGTCGTGCGGACTTACGTACCCCTCGACGATCAGGCCGAGGAAGCGCGAGCCCAGCTGGAACAGGGGCTATGGGCACTCGGCATGATGCGGCCTGTGGGTGAGCTACAGGTCAAGCAGATCGCCGAGGAAGATTGGGCCAACGCGTGGAAAGCGCATTATCCGATCAGGCGCATCGGGCAGCGCTTTGTGATCGTGCCGTCGTGGCTCGAGTATGCGGCACAGCCAGACGACGTTGTCTTGAATCTCGACCCGGGCATGGCGTTCGGAACCGGCTTGCACCCGACGACACAGCTCTGCTTGCTGCTGCTTGAGCGCTACGCCGGCCCAAACGTGCGGACGCTCGACTTGGGCTGTGGCTCCGGCATCCTCGCGATTGGCGCCGCCAAGCTCGGAGCGCAGCCGGTGCTGGCCATCGACAACGACCCGATCGCGGTGCAGGCGACACTGGAAAATGTTGAGCGCAACGCCGTCGCGGAGCGCGTCACAACCGTGGAGGGTAGCCTCGGGCCAGGCGCGACGCTTGGGCACTGGCTGGGCAGCGATTGGGCCCTCAAGCAGCGCCTGGCGAGCGGCAGTAGCGGACCTATCGCCTTTGAGCCCGACGCGGAGTTCGACCTGATCGTCGCGAATATTCTGGCAAATGTCCACGTGCTGCTGGCACCCTATCTACAACGTGCGCTTAAGCCCGGCGGAACGCTCGTCACGTCCGGCATCATCGCGGATCGCGAGGCCGATGTCGTCCAAGCATTTTCCGAGGCGGGCTTGCTACAGATTGAGCGCCTCCAAGAGGGTGACTGGGTAGCACTGGTACACCGACGGCAGGAGTAAGTGCCGGCTTAGCTGGGAACACCGCGCCTTGACCATCATCAGATTTCGTGACATTCGAGAGCAGCTACCAGGGAGCGACCATGGCCAAGCGTCGCCAACGAGCAGGGGAGCCACGCCGCAAGTCGCAGGCCGACAGCAATACCTACCGGTTCTTTGTGCCGCCCGAAACGCTGCAGGGCCGTGCGGCACACATCGAAGAGCCCGGGCTGGTTCACCAGCTGACGAGCGTGCTCCGGCTTCAGCCGGGTGACCAGATCACGCTGCTTGACAACAGCGGGTGGGAGTACGCCGTGACGTTGGAAGCGGTCGGACGCGCCGAGCTGAATGGCACCATCACCGGTAAGACACTGACGGCAACCGAGCCACAGTTCAAGCTCTCCCTGTATGTTGCGCTGCTGCGAGGGGAGCGCTTCGAATGGGTACTGCAAAAGGCGACCGAGCTCGGCGTGTGCGCCTTTGTGCCAGTGGTATGTCAGCGCAGCGTTGTCGACGATATCGCGGATATTGGACAGGCGAAGGTTGAGCGTTGGGAGCGGATCATCCGCGAGGCCGCTGAGCAATCACGCCGTGGTAAGCTGCCCAAGCTGCGACCGGCGATGCTCTTCGACGCAGCCTGTGAGCACGCCGTCCGCCGATCGCGCGCCTTTGTGCTTTGGGAAGGCAGCGGAGCCCAGAGCTTGCGCTCGCTGCTGCGACAACCTGCCGCTCAACCGCCCGAGTACGCGCCTTTTTCCACCTCACTCTTTACTGGACCCGAGGGCGGCTTTACAGAAAGCGAGCTTGCAACTGCCGCCATGTATCGCATTGCCTTAGCGTCCCTTGGCCCGCGCACACTGCGGGCAGAGACCGCCCCGATCGCCGCCGCCGCCGCCGTGCTCTTTGAGCATGGCGACCTTGATTAGTGAGGCTAGCGGCTAGCTTGAAGGATAAGCAAAGCTACGGCCTGCTTATCCCCTGTTCCTAGCCGTTAGCACTGACGGAGCTAGCATGATCAAGACATCACGCGCGCTGGTACTGGGCGCGCTAGTTTCGGCAATCGTCGCCTGTATCACGTTTATCGGCGGCGTCGCGGTTGCCCTACGCTGGGGCTCAGAGCTCCCGCTTGTCGCCACGCTCGCTCCGCCGCCAGCCGCACGCGCGACGCCTGCAAGCGCCGCGGACGACTTCAAGGTTTTCTGGGAGGTCTGGCAGCTGGTCGACCAGCAGTTCTACCATAAGGAGCCGCTGGACTACAAAAAGATGACCTACGGCGCGATCACCGGAATGCTCAAATCGCTCGGCGATGATTACACGGGTTTCGACGAGCCGGCGAACGCCGCGCAGCGCCAAGAGCGCTTGTCTGGACAGTTCGAGGGCATTGGAGCGTATGTCGAATACAAGGACGGAAAGCTGCTGATCGTCTCGCCGATCGAGGAGTCGCCGGCCGAAAAAGCGGGCATTCTGGCGGGCGACCAGGTGCTGAAGGTCGACGGCAAGGAGCTGCCGCCAGAGCTTGACGACGTAGATCCAAACGAAGCGGCCAGTAAGGCAGCCGGCATCATTCGCGGCCCCAAAGGCTCGACCGTGACACTAACTATCTTCCGGGCGACGACTAACGAGACGCACGACATTGCGATCGTTCGCGACGCGATCCCGCTGATCAGCGTACGGGCCAAGATGGTCAAGGGAAACGTCGGCTATATCCAGGTTAGTGAGTTCAAAGAAACGACAACAGCTGAGCTTGATCAAGCGCTGACCACGGTACTCGAGGAAAAGCCAGCAGGAATCATCCTCGATCTGCGCAACAACCCGGGTGGCTATCTGCACACGGCGCGGGAGATGCTTGGTCGCTTCCTCCCCGATGGTATCGCGCTTAAGGAAGAGTTCAGCGACGGGTCGATTACCGATTTGAGCATTACCAACGATGGGAACCCGACCCGTGCACTTGAGGTGCCGATGGTTGTACTGACCAATGCGGGATCGGCAAGCGCCTCGGAGATTGTCGCGGGCGCCCTACGCGACCACAAGCGCGCGACGCTGGTGGGTGAGAAGACCTACGGCAAAGGTTCGGTCCAGGTAATCAAGGAGCTTAGCGACAAATCATCGGCGCGCATCACGATTGCACGCTGGCTCACGCCGAGCGGTGCTGAGATTCATCAGAAGGGTATAGAGCCGGATATCTACGTGCCGTTCCTTCAGGAGGAGCAATACCGCGTCGAGCTACCACAGCGCCGCCCGATCGACCCCGCTAACGTCGATGACTCGCAGCTTTGGTGGGCAATCCAGGTGCTGACATCCGGGGAGCAGCCAGCGTTCCCGACACCAACCGTAACAGCAACTGCCGGCGAAGCTATGGCGCCCGCTCCAACCCCGACTTCCTCGCCAACACCGTGATGCAGCGCCAAGCAGCGGCGCCCACCAAAGCTCCGCGTCACAGCAGGAGAGTAGCTGGGCGCCGCATCTCTCGAAGATGCCTACAGGCCGCGCGCCAAAGCCACGGCATGAACTTCGCGTGAGCCGGCTGCCTGCAGGGCTTGCGCGACCGCCTCGACCGTGGCTCCGGTCGTCAGCACATCGTCGAGCACCATCACGCGCGCCGGTGGACGGAAGCTGCTCTGCCACCTAAAAGCCTGACGAACATTGTTGCGGCGCTCGGCGCGGTTCAAGCCCGCCTGCTGAGACGTGTAGCGAACCCGCACCATTTCATGGTCCAACAGCGGAACGCCCATCCGCTGTGCCAGGCGTTGCCCGAGCAACGCTGCTTGGTTGTAGCCCCGCTGCCGTAAACGATCCGGATGGAGCGGTACGGGCACGATCGCGTCGACCGTGACTGGATAGCGCTCGTGGTAGCGCACGAGCAAATCACCGAGAGGCTCCGCAAGCCGCGGCTGATGATGGTACTTGAGAGCATGGATTGCCTCGCGCAGGGCTCCTTCAAAGAGATAGCCCGCAGCGCTTGAGGTGAGAAAGCGGCTCGCCAACCGCCGGTGCTGCTCACAATTATCCACGGGCGGCACGAGGCGACACGCGGCGTAGCATGGCGTACATAGCCAAGCACCCCGGCTCCGGCAACCGGCGCAGCGCGGCGGAAAAAACAAATCTAGGATTTGATCGAGCAGCGTATGCATATGTTCCAGCATAGGCTAATCACGACCAAATCCTAGATCCGGTGGTTCCGACCAGCAATCACCGTTATGGCTTCAGCTTAGGCATACCGGCGTGGGGCCTCTGCGTAGCCTTGGCGCTGACGTTGCGACATATCGACCACGGCCCAAAGCACGAGTGTCACCAGCATCCACTGGAGTGGCTGCTGCAGCCGTACAAGTACGCCGACCGCGGCGCGCGCCTGCGGCACGTAGGCGTACAGCTGGTTCAGCAACGTAGTAGGCAGCGCAGCAATTTCAGCCAGCCACTGCTCCAGCCCAAGTTGGGCCGCGACCAAGCTGTACACCTGGCCGGCGTAGAACAGCGATACCAGCAGCAGCGCAGACGTCACAAAGTACACCGTGGCCACGACCCAGGGGCGAGGCCGTGCGGCAGCAACAGGTGGCGCTATCACCGGTGTCGGGGCCATCGCCGGCACTTCGGCTGCGCGCTGCGGCACGAGCGTCTGAAGCCGCGCCGAGAGATCGGCAGGCGCTTGGAGCACGAGCGCGTCACGCAGCACCACGTCGACCGGCGCCTGCACGCGGGACCGCTCGGCCTGTCGCTCAGGCACAAGCGCGCGTAGGCGGGCCGAGAGCTCTGCCGGTGCAAGTACCACCAGCTCGTCACGAACCACGGTCTCCAAGCGGCTACGACCCGGCGTCGATGTGTTCGGCAACGCTGCGAGCTGAGCACTTAACGTAGCAGGCGCGGATGCCACGAGCTCACCGCGGAGCACGCGATCGAGACGCGCCATGCGCGCAACATAGTTACTGCAGCGCGCGCAGCTCCCGATATGCGCTTGTACCGCCGCACTTGTCGGCTCGACATGCAAGTCGTCGCGCACTATCTGGCAATCCATCGTCCTCACCTTCTCTACCGAGCTGCACCGAATGCAAAGCGCTGTTGAATATTTGCCGGCCTTGAGGACGCGACTGCTGGTGCGGCCACACGCTCGTGCGTAGAGCTGCTCTCATTATACTCGTCCAGCAGCGTAGCTAGGCGCTCTTTGCCACGCCGTATATAGCTCTTGACTGTATTCAACGGCACATCCAAAATTTCGGCGATATCGGTGTATTTGAGATCGTCGAAGTAGTAGAGCGTCAACGACAGCCGATAATGCTCCTCCAACTGACCCAAGGCACGTCGAACCGCCACCCGCAGCTCGTTGTCGCCTAATGCGCGCAGCGGATCGGCCGCCCGATCGTCGTCCGCGATCATATCAACGGGATTGACCGCTTGCTCGGCGTCATCCTCAATTATGGGCGCTAGCTGCACCTGTCGGCCCCTACGACGCAGCTCATCTCGGCACAAATTGACCACCAGGCGGTACAGCCAGGTCGTAAAACGGCTCTCACCGCTGTACTGCGGCAGAACGCGCATCAGCCGAATAAAGGCTTCTTGCGTCAAATCCGCCGCATCGTCGGGGTTGTGCAGCACGCTCATAGCAATGCTGTATACATAGTGCTGCTGCCCCATAATGAGCTCAGTAAGTGCCTGCGGGTCGCCAGCCTGGGCCCTTTGCAAACAGTCAGCTGTTGGCTCGGCCACGTTCTCTCTCCAGTTTCAATGCGCCTCGTGCGCTGCTGAACGTATGACGTACGCTCGCTGCGAAAGGTTGCAGCTTCAGCATAGCACCCGCTCCCGGCTCCGCCATCCTCCGATCGACGGAGAAAGGCCATGCCTTTGGATAGGTAGCGGCGGTTTGACGGTTTCTTGACAAATATGCTACGCTCCAAACAGTATACCCGCATGTGAAAGGTACCCTATGGCGGAGCTCCTACGTGGCCGTCCCGCCCTAACCGTCCAGTGGCTTGTCTCGCTCGGTCTCGATCTGCTGGCGACGGCGGGCCTGGTCACGGTTGTGCACGATTACGAGGGCTTGGGCACGTGGCTCCTCGAAGCTTCTTCCGCACTACCCGTACGCCTTAGGCGAGACCTCGACCTGATGCTGCGCGCGACAAATCATCCCCCAGCAGTCGTCGAGGCGATTGCCACGGAGGTACTCGGCGCCGACCGCGCTGGCCACACCAGCGCGTCTGACTTTTTCGCCGACCTAGCTGAGCTTGACGAGGCGACCTGTCGTCGAATGATTGAAACGGTGCTTAGCCGCAGTTTGACGCGCCACGAGCTGACACCAGCACAAGGGCCAGCAGAGCTCCTCGATGATACCGAGGCGCTTGAAGCTGTGCTTGCCCAGATGGGTACGCCAGTCGACGTGCGTGATGCCGCACAGCTTCTGCGGTCGCCGTTCGAATGGCGCGATCTGGCACTAAGTGGGCTACAGCGCTTCTGGGAGCGCGTGTATCGCGAGCAGTGGGAGCAAACGAACGCTCAGCTCATCCACAGTGTCGAGCATCATCGGCGGCAGAGCTATCCCACCGACATTGCCAGCTTATTTACAGCTGTCACCGGCCGCCAGATTCCCGATCCGGTCCGCCCGCGCCTAGCCGACGTCGAGCATATCCGGTTCGTCCCATCGCTCTACTTGGGACCATACGTCTCGCTTTTGTTCAATGGCGCGACTGCAACAGTCTTCTACAATGGCCTCGGCGCCCCCCTCGACGACGCCCCGGGACCGCAGATCGACGATTTATATCACCCACTAACAGCGTTGGCAGATAAGACCCGCTTGGCAATCATGGCGATGCTCAGCGGACGGGAGCTATACGCCCAGGAGATCGTGGACCGCCTCGGTATTTCACAGTCGGCTGTCTCGCGGCACTTGCAGCTGATGGTCGACATGAAAGTGCTGAATGTCCGGCGCGGTGAGCGCGGCGCGAAGTTCTACTCAATCAATGGCCCTGCCCTCCAGCGTGTCGCCCAGCGCTTGAGCGAGTTTAGGTAATAGGCGTCAGGTTTCAGGCTTTAGGCTTCAGGAGCCACGTACGTGCGGCGCGGCCTGCACCTCTTGAGCTATGTTCGACGGGGCGCGCTGATGATCTTGGCGGCGCGATTGCCGGCGGAACCGCTGCCGCTGCGGCGAGTTGTGCCTGAGCCCCCGCCAAATGATGTACCCACTGGGCAACTCTCCAGTACGTCGGGTCGAACCCACACCCATGCTATTCCATGACAGACTGGCCCGTGAAAGGTGAGAGCATCCTCGGGCAAAGCAGAAAAACCGAGACCCCCGCCTAAGCAGGGGTCTCGCCGGTGTTCCTGAAGTTCAGGTGTTACTGCACGGCGCGCTCCACGTCCACGTGGATGCCGTAGCAGGCCGTCTTGGACAGACCCGTCACGGTGATCGAGTTGGCGCTAACCTGTGCCGTGCGATGCACACTGAACTGTCCCGGCTCGACGTACGGCTGGTTGGTCGTGCAGCTCATCGGGTGAATCTTCACGTTGCTCGCCACACCCGCGAAGCGGAAGCCCGAGTTCAGCGTGATCGTGATGCTGTTGGCAGTGCTGGTGCTGGTCCCCGTGATCTTACCCGCGGTGTAGTACTGCCCGGCGATTAGGTTAGCCCCAGTGGCGGTAGAGATGCCCGTATGACCACTCTGCGTGCTCCACGGTGTGTACATGAACCAGTTGCTGGGCGCTCCCTGTGTCGCCGACCAGGCGAAGCCCGCACCGGTCGCAGTCTCGCCCTTCCACTGCACCTGGCAGGTGATGCTGCCGGGGTCGGAGACGTTGGGGTGGTTGGTCGCGCTCGCCGTCGCCGTGTTGTTGTACACCGTGCAGTAGGCGAAGCTCGTGCTGCTGCTGACGCTCGCGCTGAAGCTCGCGCCGGGTGGCAGATCGCCCATGGTGCAGTTCAACGTCTGCTGCGCCGGGTACGTGCCGGAGATCGAGCAGTCCTGCGTGGCGGTCGTCCATGCGGAGGCGGTTCCTGTCGGCAGCGGATCGCTCAGGGTCACGCCCTTCGCCGTGCCGTCGCCCGAATTACTCACCACCATGCTGAACGTGAGCGCGTCACCTGCATTCACCTCCTGCCCGTCCGGCGTCTTGACGATCGTCAGCTTCGGCTCGACGCCGAGGTAGTGGTCGGGATCGTCATCACAGACTTTCGTGCTGTCGTAGTAGCCGCAGGACTCGCCGACATTCTTGTACTGCCCCTTCACGGCCTTGCCGGTGGCCTCGTACAGCCAGGTCTCGGTGAGGTCGAGCTTGCCGTCGTTGTTGGCGTCACCCGACTTGTAGATCGGGGTCACGCCCTGGTCGTCGGTGACCTGGACGTTGCTCAGCGGCACGTTGCCGGGGTTCGTCACCTCGTACGTCCACTTGACCGGATCGCCAACAAGAATGTACGGACCCGTGGGGCTGTTGTTGTCCGTGCCGTTCGTCTTCTTGACGATCTCGATCTTCGGATCCGCGCCAAAGTAGCAGTCGGGGTCGGTTGCGCTTACTTGCGTACTGTTGTAGCTGCCGGTCGCCGTGCCGACATTCTTGTACTGCCCCTTCACGGCCTTGCCGGTGGCCTCGTACAGCCAGGTCTCGGTGAGGTCGAGCTTGCCGTCGTTGTTGGCGTCACCCGACTTGTAGATCGGGGTCACACCCTGGTCGTCGGTGACGACGATGTTGCTCAGGGGCCGGTTGCCGATGTTCGTGACCTCGTACGTCCAGGTCACCGTCGAGCCCACCAGCACGCTTGGGCAGCTGTCGTTGGTGCCGTTCGTCTTCTTGACGATCTTGATCTTCGGATTCGGCACCTCATTGTAGAACCTCACCGCCGCGGTGGTTGCACTTGAGAAGGGCGGCACCTCAATGCAGATGGCCGGGTTGGCCTCATCATCCGTAGTCGGGACCGGCGGCGTACCACCCGTCACCGGTGCCACGGCGTTACCATTGAGTGTGGCGGAGACGAACTCGTAGCCCGCCGGAACGGACTCGCAGGCCAGCATCCGGCCGCCGCCGATCGACATCGCGAACGAGGCCGGCAGCTTGTCCGTCCAGCCCTTGCCGTTCCACTCGTTTTCGAGCAACTCGAACGCAGTGACCCACTTCCACGTCGTGACTTCCACGCCGTCAACGTACTTCTTGATCTCGATGAACGGCGGCTTCTCGATAACCTTGAAGTTGTCGGTCTTGACGTTGTTCCGCGACGGGTTCTTAAAGCCCGGATCCGGCGCGTTGCCCGTCGTCTGCTTCGCGGCCGGCTTGGGAAGGATGTTCAGAGCGCTGATATTGCCAGCCTTCTGGACGTAGACGGCCAGTGGCGTGATCCACGCCTTGTAGACGCCGCCGGGGTTCGGCGTGTCGAGGAACGGCATCATCTGCACGGTCATCCCGCCGCCCAGATCGGAGTCCACGTTCGTATCGTGCTGCCCGGCCAGACTGGCGCCGTCGGCCTCGCTGCTCTCGACGTGGCAGGCCCTGGTCTTACCACCGGTATCCCAGTTGTCCGACGTGGCGCCCAGACCCGGGATGCGGTATGCAGGGACGGTTCCAAGAATGACACCATCTTTTACCTGGACCACGCGACAGCGGGCCGGATCCTGCGAGAGCAGGTTCTTACCCGGCGGGTCGGTGATTTGGAAGACATAGAGCCCGTCGTTCAGCCCCGCCGCCAACGAGTTCGGGTTGCGCGGGCCGCCGTCCAGGTACACCTCGATCTTCCGCTTGTACTGCACATTGGCGTTGACGGCTTGGCCAAACGGCAGCGTCGTGAAGATCGCCCCGTGCACCGGCCGGCCGTTGTACTCGTCGGTGATGGGATCGGTACTTCCGTTCAGAAGTGCCGAGGCGGTTCCGGCCATGGCGAGCATGCCCAGCAGCATCACTGCGAGCATAAACGGGATGATTTTCCTCAATGGACTTGTAGTCATGATGAGCCATCCTCCACTACGATTGAATTACTGCTTGTGTGCCGAGTGATATGGCCTACGTGCTAGCTCCCTCTCGCTCACGCCGTCGGCTCCGATCACCTTCCGTAGCATGGCACTGCCTGGAACCTCCTTTGCCGAAGCGCAGCGGGGCGCACGGCGCTCCTGTCGAGCTCATCCTGATCTCGATAGTTGGTCGAAACAATCGAAGAAGTGTAGCTTACGTGCTGCGCGGGTTCAGCCCGATATGGGCGGGCATAGGCCGCGCGGCGCGCGTTGGATGCGCGAGTGTCATGTGCTTGGGGGTGGTCTCACTGGCATGGATTGCTTGTTCCTGTTGCAAGACGACAATGTATTACCCGTGTAAGGCACGTAGAGTCGGACGGGCGCCACGAGATGGCAACCGACGTTCGCCTAGCAGACAGCGCAGGCGTCACCAGATCACCGGGGATCAGGCTGGTCAGAACAGCACCCGGGACGTTCTTTGATTAAGTTGTAGCGCTCAATCGTTTCTAAGCTGCTGACCCGAAGTTTAGCTGAGCCAAGCAGCGCCCTTGACAAGGGACTTACGCAGCGTACTGGGGTAGCATGAAGCAGAGATACTACGCCAGTACTATATAGTTGTTAGTACTTACTATACGCCAGCACAATCGCTTGTCAAGTATAGATACGGTTAAGAATTATGAACCGACAGGATGTGCGTGATTGAGAAGCCTTTTCCAGAAACAACCGAGCGGTGAAGCAGGTGTGGGGCAACGAATCGCACAGGTATCAGGACCAGCGATTGAGGCATGCACGCCGTTTAGTTCGCTCCTAGTGCCAATCATTGGCTGGTACAAAAGTACTACGTCCTCGATCACGTGCGCAACTGAAAAATAGAAGGTTCTAGACCACGCTCCAGTAGCGCATGATCCGAATGTGCCATATGTAGCTGACATTTCGGTGCCTAAGTAGGGCGATTACCTCGCGATCATGCGAGGAAATCCTTTCCTTACCCTCGGCAAACGCATCGCTTTTTCCTAGACACTTTGGCGTAACAACCCAAGTGGAGCGCTTGCTCCATGCTGCCGGAGGCCTGTTATAATCCCCGCCGTGTTTGCTACCATCATTACCGCGCCACGTCGCTCGCTTGCCACGCTACGCGCTTGGCTTACGCCTCTCGCCGAATGGCCTTTCTGGGTCTTGCTGTCACTGCTGTTTCTTGGTATTGCGCTGGTCGCTCAACAACCCCTTCACTATGTGCTCGATATCGGGTACGAGGAAGGTTGGCGGAGCGACCGGCCGCTGATTAGCGGCTGGAATACCGGCGAGCCCGAGCACGCCCAGGCCGACGAGCTCTCCTATCGCTGGACCACGGAAGCGTCGCGGGTCTCGTTCCCTGGCCTGGGACATCAACCGTTGGTGGTGACGATCCAGCAGCTGGGAGCGGCTGCAAACCCACACGCTGCATCCGATGCATTGCATCTCAGTGCCAAGAGTGCTGCGGTCAGCCACCCGTTGACCAGTAACCGCACAGCCTATATATTCCTGCCACCAGCCGCGACGGCAGACGGTGTCTTGCTGCTACAGGCACCTACCTTCACACCACCGGGCGACCCTCGGACACTTGGTGTGCCAATCGCGCGCGTGGAGCTGGCCTCGACCACCGAATCGCTTTCCGTTCCGCCGGTCGGACTGTTTTGGCCACTCCTGCTACTCCCGCTCGCCTGGGTCACGGCGCGACGGTGGTGCTTGGGCCGACAGTGGGCAAGCCTCGCCGGTCTTAGCCTGGTCGCCTTGCTCCTCCTGGCATTGGCAGGCGATCGCCTGCGGTTTATTGTAGCGGGGGAGCCACTGCTGGGCGGCGCCGTTTGGGGCCTCATCGTCGGGATTGCCGTGGTGTGGGTGAGCGAGCGCTACGCGTCTCGCCTGGGCGTGCAGCCCTCGGCAAGGTTTGTACGGGCGGTTGCGCTGCTGGTTTTCTGGCTGATGCTGCTGCGCTACGGCGGCCGACTCTACCCCGAGTCTATGATTGGCGACCTGGGCTTTCACGTTAACCGCCAAAACGAGGTGCTCCAGGGTCTCATTCACCTGACCTCGTTGCACCGAGGCATCGCATTCCCGTATCCCTCCGCCGTCTATATCTTGCTGGCGCCGCTGCGGCTCCTCCCTATCGACCCGTATACGCTGGTGGAGTGGGCGGATGCATTCTTTGGAGCGGTGGGCCTTTTGCCGATTGCCTATATCGCGCTCCGAGCCTTCGACGAGCGTAGGGCTTTGCTGGTGACGGCAACGTATGCCTGCCTAGCCCCAACGATGATGGCGCTGTGGTGGTCGTTTCTCAGCCATATCTTCAGCCAGGAAGCGATTGTTCTGCTGATCGCGGTACTGCTTGGCGCATGGCATCAGCTGCGACATCCGAGCGGCATTGCGCTGCTCGTCGGCGTGCTCAGCCTCGTCTTCTTCGGCCACTTTGGGCTGTATATCAATATCTCCCTGCTGCTGGGCGGGCTGCTGCCACTGCTGTGGTGGCGCTTTCGGCACACGTCCGAGGTGGGCAGCGTGTATGGGCTGGCGCTGGCATTGGTGATCGCCGAGCTTCTGGCGCTTGGTCTGTTTTACTCGGCCTACCTCGACCTAATCGTTCAGAAGCTCGGCCAGTTCAGCTCGGGGGGTATGGGCGCGGTGCAGGGTGGCCGGGCTGCAATCTCGCGCCTGGCACTGCTGCGTTCATTGTGGCGGGATGGGCTGGTGGCCCATTACGCGGTCATTGGCATACCGCTCGCCGTGCTTGGCAGCTACATGCTCTGGCGCCGTGCGCCACACAGTCTGATCGGCTATCTCGTGTGGGGAACGATCGGCGTTGCCCTCTTACAGGCAGCAATCCCATTCCTGACCTCGTCGACGATCTCGACGCGCTGGCTGTCATTTTGCGCCTGGGTCGTCGCCCTTGGGACCGGCATTGTTCTGGACTGGCTGTGGCGCCGAGGGAAGTTGGGACAGACCGCTGCGCTCCTCGCGCTGCTCTGGATCGGCGGCAACACGTTGTGGCTCTGGGTACAAGCGCTAGGGTACCGCATCCGGCCGCCGGAACCCTTTTAGCTATCACGGGTCAAGGGCCAGCCTTTTGTTCTGAGCTCTTTGTTCTTGGGTTTCTTTTTCCCTCGTCCCTCGTCCCTAGCCCCTCACCCCTTATCTGCGTACGCCATAGCCAAGGCCATAGATGAGATGCCCGCCGACTGCTCCATCGACGACCAGCATCAAAACTCCAAGCAGCAGCAGCCGGAAATAGCTCTTTCGGCCAGGGCCATTGAGTAGCTCGGGATTGCGCCGGCGATGCAGGAGAGCTTGACCGTACACGACAAGCAGTGCAATTCCCAAGGCGGCATGCAGGTTGAGCCAGCCGACAACATCGGCAGGAAGCGGCCAGTTAAGCGCGACCTCGAGCGTGCCGGTGAGCGTAGCCGCAAAAGCACCCCACCAACCGAGCACCAGCAAACCATACGCTGCACGATCAAGAAATGGATCGGGCCGCCGCAAGTACGCGAGCGTAAGCGCAAAGTTCAGCAGCAGAAGCGCAATCGGAAAGTGGACGACGGCGGGATGGAGCACAATCGGCACGAGCAACTCCATAGCAAAGAGGCTGAGGATTAATCCCCAGCCTCTTCCGTATTTTACCACCGATTATCAGGCGCTAGATGCGGACGCGTGCTCGATGAACTCGAATGCTATGCAGTAACATCGTCAGGCCAAGCAGCACTACGCCCCATACCGGTGCTCCGCCGCTTGTGTGCGGCAGCTCAGCCTTTTCGCCGAACGGCTCCAGGGTTGCAGCCGCTACCTCGGCCTTTGCGGGCGGCTCCGGAGTTGACGTTGCGGCAACGGTTGGCGCAGCCGTTGGCGTCGGCACGTTCCTCGTCACTACCTTCACCGCGACGACGTTGGAGAAGAGGGTCTGCTCCGCATTCTTGTAGGTCAGCGAGGCCTGATTCAGGATCATCTTACCGCTAACATCCACTGAGCGAGCACGGACCTTAATCTTTACTGTAACCGTCTCACCACCGGCAAGCGTAGCACGCACAGCCTCCACCTTCTGATCCTTCGTCGTCACCTTCAGACCACTGGCCGAGACGTCGACAATCTCCAAGAGCGGGTTAAGCTCGTCGCTGATCACTACATCGTTGATCGCCGGAATGTCGAGCATCTTTTCCAGGATCGGCTTCCGCGCTCGCGGCGAGAACGGCGACGTGCCTCCAGCGGCGTTATCCACATTTTGCAGCGTGATGACATACTCGAACGTGTTACCGACGAAGACCTGGCCCCAATCGCTATTAAGATTGAAGCGCAGCGACGGCTGGTTCGGAACCGGTGTCATCACTGGAGCCATCGTCGGCCCAAGCGTTGCCGTCGGCGCGGGTGTGCTGGTTGTGGTCGCCTGTGCAGCAGCTGAGGGCACCGCCCGCTTGCGTACAGCGGGCTTGGTCGGGCTTGGCACAGCTGGCTTTGGCGCAGCTGGCTTCGGCGCGGCTGGCTTTGGCGCGGTTGGCTTCGGCGCGGCTGGCTTCGGCGCGGCTGGCTTCGG
>JADDQE010000195.1:35371-36520 GCA_016781525.1 bacterium
GGGCGCGCGTGGAGCTGCAGGCGCTGGCTGTGCGGGCTGAGGACTAACTGGACTTGCCGGAAACGGTGTAGACGGGCTGGCCGGGACCGGCGTAGCGGGACTGGCCGGCGCCCCCGTTGGCGCAGGCGCGCTTGTTGGTTCCGGCGCGGCGGGTTGAGCTACGGGAGGATTTCCAATCATTACCACTCCTGCAGCGCCGGTTGCAGTCTCGCTCGTGCTAGGGTTGAGCGCTTGGGCAACGTTCAGGACTGAGGCACCCCCGGCCGCGGTTACCTTCACACGGAACAGCACGCTCGCGCTCCGGTTCTGGCTCGGCTGCATCGTGCATGAAAGGCTCCGTAGGGTAATCGAGCAGGTGCCATTCTCAGTCGTGACGACCGATACGCCGTCGATACCTGCTGGAAAGGTATCGGTGAGCTGGATAGGAACGGCGACGGAAACCGCATTGTCGACGCGGATGGAGTAGAAGTATTCCGCCCCAACATCGCTAACGGCGATCGCTTGGCCGTTCAAACCTTGCGCCTCTTTGAACACCCCAAGTGTTCGTGGCGCAGCAGTGGGTTGCTCGGTTGTCGGCGCAGCAGTGGGTTGCTCGGTTGTCGGTGCAGCAGTCGCTGTCGGTGCAGCAGTCGCTGTCGGTGCGCTCGTCGCGGTGGGTGCGCTCGTCGCTGTCGGCGAAGGTACCAGGCAAGGAATGGGATATCCGGTCGCGTCATCGTAACAGACTGGCTCGCACGGGATCGGGTAGTCTTCACCACACGGCGCCTGCGTCGGCCGCGGCGTAGGGCTTATCGACGGCGTAGGCGACGCGGTATTCGTCGGCGTTGGGATTGCGGTATTCGTTGCAGTTGGGACCGCAGTAAAGGTCGGCGGGGGGCACGGACCGTCTGGACAAGTCGTCGGCTGAGGGGTTGGCCAGCCGAGGGCCATTGGCGCTGCCGGAGCAACAGTCGGCTCAATCAACGCCAAGCCAGCCGCCAACAATGGCGACGTGATCAGCACCAAGCTGACCGTCAGTAGCGCTAGCTCCCATACGCTCCAGCGTACAGGACGCACCTGGCCAGAGTGCGCAGGGCGTCGCCGACGATTGGGTGTCAAACTCATTCCATGCCTCCGATTATTAGAGGCTATTAAATAATTAACTTGATA
>JADDQE010000241.1 GCA_016781525.1 bacterium
CGGCGCATTGTGGTCCAAAAACCACCCATGAATGCCATACCCAGTCGCGCGCTCAATTTGCAGCGTACTCGCGTTGGAGCCTCAGTGGAACGGCGGAGTAGTTCACCAACACGAGGCTAAACACGTCGCCGCGTTATGCCTTGCTTGCGACGGATTTTCGTCTGGCGGCCGCCACTTTGCTGGGGTTGTTCCGCTTGAGCAACCGTAATGGGAGCTTATCGGGTCAGAGGTACCTCCGCTCAACCGAGCTTTGCAGTAGACAGGCTCCGCGGCCAGGGACGCCGATGCCGTAGGCGACCTATGGTAGAGTTGTTGTGTCGGGCAGGGAAGACACAACGGGCAGACGGCAGGTTGCGTGAGCAACTCCGCCGCCGGTACACGCCGTCAATTAGAGCATTGTTCGACTGGATGTGGGGCCTGTCCAGCCATGGACGGGTGGGAGGAAAGTTCTCGGCGTCAGCTTATGCCACTCGTCTCCCTGCCGCGGTACGAAAGCAACCAGCTAGCGAGGAGCATTCACTTCATGCAGGTACTTGTGACTGGAGGCAGCGGTCGTGCGGGTCAACACGTTGTTCGCGAATTGGTGGCGGCCGGCCATGAGGTGATCAATATCGACCTCGTGCGCAACGTCGAGTTACCAGGAGCTTTTTGCCGGGTCGACCTGACGAATATTGGTGAGGTGTACGATGCCTTCTTTCAGTTTCGGCCGGACGGCGTTTGCCACCTTGCCGCAAATCCATCTCCGGAAGGCCAGGCCCGTGTCGATGTCTTCGACAACAATGTACGCAGCACCTATAACGTGCTGCAAGTAGCTGGCGACCTCGGCGTTCAGCGCGTGATCTATGCGTCGAGTGAGATGGCAACTGGATTACTATCGGAAGGCGCCGTACCTAGCCAGATTCCCTTCACCGAGTCGGAGCGCTACCCTTCACCGAACGCCTACGCCCTGAGCAAGTATTTGAGCGAGGTCATCGCTGAGTCGCTGGCGCTGCGCTACCCATCCACTGCCTTTGTGGGGCTGCGGATCAATAATGTCATTCCCCCGGATCGCTATGATATTCTCCAGGCACGCCGGGACGATCCAAGCACTGGTAAGGCTAACTTTTGGAGCTATATCGACGCACGAGATGTTGGCACCGCCTACCGGGCTGCACTGGAAGGTGCGAGCACTGGCCACGAGGTTTTTCTGATTGCGGCAGGCGATACCAGTGCCGATCGACCTCTGCGCGAGCTGATGGCCGAATATTACAACGGGTATAACGCGTTTGCGCCGGACCACGACGATTTTGCGTCAGCCTTCAACTGCGAGAAAATGGAACGCGTATTCGGCTGGAAGCCGACCTACAGCTGGCGGCAGCAGAAATAGTTCGCAAGGATGGATGGCCGCCGTCCCGTAGCACGCGTTTTACAGACCGAGCACTAGGGGACTGGCTGGAGGTGGTGGATCGACAGGCCGGAGCCGCACGCGATTGTGCAGAATCCTGTGGTGGACGGAGGAGTAGGGAGCCGAGATATCGTGCCAAAGCATGTCACGCCGCAAACGAAATATTGTCCGCGCTGCCACCACCTCGCGGAGCAGCGCAGCACGCCGGGCTACTGCGCTGCACACCATGCCGAGTGGCAGCTGCATCGGCGTGGGGCGGTGACATGGGCCCGCTGGGCCCTGGCGACACGCAATGTTGTGCTCCTTGATACCGAAACTACCGGGCTGGACAGCCAAGCCGAGGTGCTTGAGATTGCGTTGCTCTCGACGCAGGGTGAGGTGCTCTTCGATTCGCTAGTTCGTCCATTGGGTCCAATCCCCGTAGCCGCTACCGCCGTCCATCAGCTCGACGCGGACGCAGTCGCGCAGGCCCCCAGCTTCCGCGAGCTGCATCCGCGCCTCGTTGCGCTCCTGCGGAAGCGCTTTGTCGTGGTCTACAACGCCGCTTTTGACCGCCGCATCCTCGACCAGACCTGCGCGCGGTATGACATGGCTGCCCTCCGCCCGGCCGCCTGGCACTGTGC
This sequence comes from bacterium, assembly GCA_016781525.1. GTDB lineage: Bacteria > Chloroflexota > Chloroflexia > Chloroflexales > Kallotenuaceae > LB3-1. The sequence continues at coordinate 2,008 of JADDQE010000241.1, forward strand.
CATGCTCGAGTATGCCAAGTTCAGTGGAGTTTGGAATGCTGCGAAGCAGGACTACAGGTGGCACAAGCTCCAGGGCGGCGACCACTCGGCGCTGGGGGACTGCCGGGCGACGCTCGCAACGCTTGCTCGCATGGCGGAGGAGACTGGCTGAGTCTCATGGCATTGTGGAGCCTGATCGGCAGCTTGTGCGGGGAACAACCGGAGGTCTACCCGAGTCCAGATCGTGGGGTTGCAGAAGAGGCACGTCGTGCAGTGCGGACCGTGGCTCTTGTTGGAGTAGCGGCGGGGACGCTCTCCCTGTCGTTCCAATTTAAGGAAGCCCCGACGCAGGCACGTAGCGAGGATTTTTTATTCGCACCTGACAACTATACTCGTACCGGTCGTGGCGCAAGCCGGTGCGGCAGTGGCGATTACTAATGCTGTGCGAACAGCTACCGCCGTTGCAGCCGACAAGCACGAGCTCCTCCGCAGTCTCGGACTTGACACCTGTGTTTTGAATGCCGAGATGGCTCGATTTCTCGCTGCGCGCCTGCACCTGCGCGCGGTACCCACTCGAGGACTGAGCGACGGCATGAACTGGGTGTATGCTCCGGCACGACGAGCCCGTGGTTCTGACTGAGCTGCTGGCTCGCACGATCGCAGGGATTGCGGGCGCCTGCCAGCAACGTGGAAAAGGCAAGATTGACCGCTACAAACAAATCGTGGGGCGGATGCTGAAGCATCCGCCCCTCAAGGGATACAAATGGCTCCAAGTATGACACCGTCCTTAACTTTGCCTAGCGTACGTGGCCTACCATTCATCGGCAACCTCCCCAAATTTCGGTGGGACCGGCTTAACCTATATCTGCAGGTCAGTCGCGAATGTGGCGATATAGGCACGTTCCGCATTGCCTCACGTACGGTCGTCCTGTTGAACTCGGCCGAGCTTGCCCATGCAGTCTTGGTCGAGCAGGCTGACGCGTTTGAGAAGCCACGAATTCTGCGAGTGCTGACCGAGCCTGTGCTGGGAAATGGCCTGCTTACCAGCGACAACCAGTTTCACAGGCGACAGCGGAAACTCGTTGCTCCTGCGTTTCAGCATCGTCGCATTACCACCTATGCCGATGTGATGGCAGACTATGCCGAGCGCATCCAACGGGAGTGGCCACACGGACGGACCATCGATGTTGCGCAGGAAATGATGCGCCTGACGCTCTGGATCGTTGGCAAGACGCTGTTTGATGTGGATGTGCTGGATGAGGCGGAGGAGCTTGGCGCGGCGCTCGAGACGATGATGCGAAGTTTTAATAAGCGTTTGAGCACGCTGCTTCCGGTACCACTCCATTGGCCAACGCCGGGGAACCGACGGCTGCAGCGAGCGATTGAGCGCCTGGACGCCACCATCTACCGTATCATTCGTGAACGGCGTGCATCGGACGACGACCGCGGTGATTTGTTATCGATTTTGCTCCAAACACAGTACGAGGATGACGGCAGCTACATGTCCGATCGGCAGGTACATGACGAGGCTATGACCCTGTTCCTCGCTGGGCACGAAACGACAGCGAATGCGCTCGCCTGGTCCTGGTATCTGCTTGGCCAGCATGCCGACATCTATGCCCGTATGCGAGCGGAGGCGGATCGGGTGCTCGCCGGCCGCATCCCCACCTTCGAAGATCTCGCGCACCTGCCGTACACGCTGCAAGTTCTCAAAGAGGCGATGCGGCTCTACCCGCCGGCGCCGGTGATCGGGCGACAGGTGGCCCGGACCGTTACCATCGGCGATCATATCCTGCCGAGAGGAACCGACATCGTGATCAGCCCGTATGCGCTGCACCGCCGGCCGGACTACTTCCCCGAGCCCGAGCGTTTTGATCCGGAACGCTGGACACCGGAAGCGGAAAGACGGCTCCCGCGCCACGCCTATCTGCCGTTCAGCGCTGGTCCCCGCATCTGTATTGGTAATCACTTTGCGATGATGGAGGCGCACATCATCCTGGCCACGCTGGCGCAGCGTGTGATTTTTGAGCTCGATCCACGGCAACATATTAAGCCGGAGCCACTCATTACGCTGCGGCCACGCAACGGTATCAAGCTACGTGTGCTGCACCGGGCCGATCTGCCTGCCTAGATGGTGCCGGAGCATCAAAGGGCAACCTGGTTATCGTCCGGACATATCACGGATCGTACGCGTTATCCGAGCAATGCGGAAAAATCGGTCCGAGGCGGCGTGATATTGGCGAACTGCGGCTTGCCTTTGGCGTGCACCGCCTTGACGGACTCAGCTGAATACCCCTCCCAATTCGATGGACCCAGACTGACTTTGCTCGTTTTGCCGTTACCAGGCCCATTTTTGGCGTTTCCATCCTAAGCGTTAGGCAGGGTTCCGGATTTGATCATCCCTACATTCCCGAACTGAAGTTAATGAGCTGTTACGCCTTATACTCAAGAACAATGACCCCAAATGCAGATAGCTACTTCTCGGGGCGGCTCGCTTCCGGCCCAGCTGCTCCACGATGCAGGTAAAGGGAGGAATTCTCATGTGCGACAAACATCTGGAGTTGGCGGCCGAGCTCCTAGCCGCCTTCGCCACGCGGACTGGCCTGTCTTCCGATCTGCCACCGACGCGTTACCTGTGGACGGACGCCTTCGCGGTCTGCACCCTCTTGGGGTTACACAGCGCCGGCGGAGAGATGCCGCGGCAGCTTGCCCTTCGGCTGGTCGATCAGGTACATCAAACTCTCGGTCGACATCGCCCCGACGATCGTCGAAGTGGCTGGATTAGCGGCCTGGACGAGCGCGAGGGGCACCGGCACCCGACGCTCGGCGGGCTGCGGATCGGCAAGCCACTCCCCGAGCGTGGGCCGGATGAGCCCTACGATCCACGGCGAGAGTGGGACCGCGACGGCCAGTATTTCCACTACCTGACGCGCTGGATGCACGCGCTCAACCAAATGAGCCGGGTCACCGGCGACCCAGCTGCTCTGCGCTGGGCGTATGAGCTGGCCACAGCGGCGCACGCTGGGTTCACCTACCGGTCGCACCCCAGCGGCCCGCCGCGCATGTACTGGAAGATGAGCATCGACCTGACATATCCGCTGGTACCCTCGATGGGACAGCACGACCCGCTCGATGGCTTCGTGGTCTTCAGTGTGCTGCAAGCAGCAGGGGCAGCTCATGGCCGTGAGGGCGAGGCGTTACCAGACCTCGGCGCGGCCATCGCCGAGCAGGCAGCCATGTGTGCGGCGACAGGCCTAGCCACCGACGATCCGCTTGGTATCGGCGGCCTGCTGATGGCGACATACCAAGTAGCGCGGCTGATCTGGGCCGGGCAGATCGAGCACATTGCGCTGCTGGCCGATCTAGTCGATGCGGCGGTTCAGAGCTTGACTGCGCTCGCGAGAACCGGGGCGCTACGCGGACCCGGCGCTGCTCGGCTCGCGTTCCGGGAGCTCGGCCTTGCGATCGGCCTCCATGCTGTGGAGCGTGTGCCACCGCTGGTTCTGGGCGGAGCCGAGGCGTTCCGGGTTAGCCGTAAGTTGGAGACAGGCATCGACCGTGTCGCGGAATGGCTCCCGCTCAAGGATGCGATCGAATCGTTCTGGGTCAACCCCTCCAACCAGCAGGCGCAAAGCTGGGTGGCCCATGAGGACATTAACACGGTTATGTTGGCGACGAGTCTCGCACCAGATGGCTACCTCGGAGGCATAGAGCTCTAAAACAATGGTGATTCCAAGCAAGCAACGGTTCTGTTGCGGCTGCGTTGGCACATAGAGAGAAGTGTGGTCCACAGGCGAAATCTGGATGTGATGGGAGCCGCAGCGTGCTACACCGCCGGGGTCGACTGCAGCTGCGCGCTTGCCAGGAGCAGACACGGCCTCGGCCCTGCCAGCGACAGCGGCGCTTGCGACTGTGGCCCGTTATGGGTAGTCGTCACATATACCGGACCCGTCTGTGGCGCCCGCAAGACCATCCACTATCCCAGCTCGATTGACAGGAGGTAGCCGGCCTGCCCTGCCGAACGGCACCATCACCTTGCTCTTTACCGACATCGAAGCAGACCTGTCTCGGGCTCCATGATTCCAAGGTGATGGGGAGACTGACGGCCGAGCACGAAGTGAAGCGATGGAAGCGACAAGTTATTCCTCACAGGGTAAACCTGATGGTGGAACGCTCAAGACAGAGGTAGTCATCGTCGGTGCCGGACCGGCTGGTCTCGCTGTTGCGGCCTGCCTCCGGCGCATCCACGTTCCCTTCGTCATCCTCGAGCGTAGCGACAGAATCGCTAGCACATGGCACCACCATTATGATCGCCTCTAAGATCTGTGCTCGTCCCACCGCTAGGCTTACCCTTCAACGCCACCTATCATTATCCTGAGATTGGCCTCGTACTCAACGTACGGCGTCGCCAATTTTCGGTAAGCGTCCACGCTGGCCTGGGCACAAACCCCCTTAGCTCGATCCTGTCGCGCCCCCGTCCGATGTCGACTCGAAAGAACGGGACATTCCTCCCGTTCATATTGGGACATTGTCCCCCGCCACCGGGACATCGTGCCTCTATCATGAATACATGACACAAGACGAGCCGCGCATAACTCGTCACCCTACAATTCCACGGAGCAAGCTCTATGGCCGAAACGTTTCGTCTGGGGCCGCAGTGTATTCGCAAGAACAGGCTGACGTCGACAGCCGGTGATGCGTTATTCGTCAGGGACTTCTCCGTTCGCCGGTCTACGACTGGGATAGCTGGTATCGAATCAAGGAATGAATTCGCTTCTGGGAGCAAATCAAAGCAGCGCGCCGCTCTGATACCGCGCCTGGCGCTCAGACACATCCATAGCGGAGCAGGCTGACGCAACGAACATGGCTCAACGAGCCGGACCGGGCCACCGCCGACATTCCGTGACAGGGCATACATCACTACGATAAGGAGAGCATGGGCTATGAAATCCGCACAACTGCCGCCTTTCCTGGTTATTTGCCTCACCATCCTGCTCGCCGGCGTCGGAGTATCACCCGTCTTCGCAGTCTCACCGATCAGTACCCCTTTTACGATCGAGCGGAGCAGGGAAGTGGTTGGGGAGTGCGATGGCTTCCAGATTATCGAGAACGCGACGATCACAGGAACGGAAACAACTTACTTCGACAAAGCAGGGAATCCGACGCGGATCCAAATTCATGGCCAGTATCGTGGAACTTTAACAAATTCGGTAACCGGCGCGTACCTGGTTGATGCCCCTGATCCGATCCTCGCCGTCATCGATCTGCGCAATGAGACCTTCGCGCTCAAGGGCTTGCACTATCGCATTACGGTCCCTGGCCAGGGCATCGTAGTTCTCGACGCGGGCACGGCAACCTTTTATGCTGACGGCACGATCGTTACTCACGGGCCAGCACCTGACTACGCAGAGCTGCCTCAGCTCCTCTGCTCCTTGTTAGGGGCAGAATAGCCCGCCACGCACCGCTATGTCTCCTCAGCGTTGACCGTCCGCAGTGCTACGGAGACAAGCTTCGTAGCACTGCCCAGCATTTTATGCAGCCTTCGGCTGGGTGCAGCAACAGTGCCGTGATACAATAACAGCTCGCCCCTTCGATTGATGATCCCCACCCATCGACTGGAGAGACGGTATGAGGCTACCAGTCGCAGGCACCGCAGCCATCACAAACCCGGAGCTGGACCCGAGGCCGGAAACAACTACCAGCATACGGCCACCCATGATGATATCCAAGCGATGGTTGAGAATGGTACGGGTGCTCTGGCTAACAATCGCCAGCTTCGGCGTTGGGCTCTTCGTGGCGAGTATTCCCGCAATTTACGAGAGACAGCTCCAGATCATCACCAATCCCATCCTGCAGGAGAATATGCGTGATCTTGGCCTCGCTGCGGACGTTTACGCGCTCCTGCAAACGGGTTTCCAGGTCGGATTCGGCACCGTGTGCTGCACAGTGGCTGGCATCATCTTCTGGCGCAAATCCGATGAGGTGATGCCGTTGTTTGTTGCACTCCTCCTGATTGCCTTCGGAGCGGCTCCGACGACCACATGGCTGGAAACACTACCACCGACCTGGGCAGCGCCCGCGAGTGCGCTACGCTTCTTCGGATTCGCGTCCGCGGCTTCATTCTTCTTCGTCTTTCCAAATGGCCACTTCGTCCCCCGTTGGACAGGCTGGCTTGCACTATACTGGCCATGCTTGCTCCTGCTCGTCATCCTGTTCCCGGAACCGCCGGACGCACTGCGGCCCTTTTTCGTCGTGCTGTATCTCGCTTCACTGCCTGGCCTGCTCGGCTCATTCGCGTTTGCGCAGATCTACCGCTACCGCCGTGTCTCAACCCCGGCTGAACGGCAACAGACTAAATGGCTCGTCTTTGCTGTTACAAGCGTTGCCGCCCTCGCCCTCGCGGGAAGCCTGCTCGGGCTGCTCCTTCCGGATATCGTCCAACCCGGCACGCTCTGGTACATTGCAGGCAGCATCCTCATGCAGGCGGCGATGCTCCTAATTCCGGTCTCGCTAGGCATCGCTATTCTCCGTTACCGGTTGTGGGATGTAGACACGATTATCACTCGCACGCTGGTGTACGCCAGCTTGACTGCTGGCATTGGCGCTATCTACGTGCTTATCGTGACGGGAGTAGGTACACTTTTCGCACAGCGGGAACCCGCTGGCGGGCAGCTTGCCGTATCTCTGCTTGCTGCCGGCTGTGTGGCAGTTCTCTTTCAACCATTACGCGAGCAGCTTCACCGGCAAGTCAATCGGTTAATGTATGGCGAGCGAGACGAGCCTTATACAGCCATCTCGCGCCTCGGGCAGCGCTTGGCAGCTACCCTCGCGCCTGAAGCGGTACTGCCGACGATTGTGGAGACGGTCCGCGAAGCCCTCAAGCTTCCGTATGCGGCAATCGCCTTGGTGTCCAATACCGCTCAGCCACCCGCTGAAGCCAACAGCGAGAATGACCGGGCAATGGCCGAGCCTGATACAATCGTCGCCATATCTGGAAGTGCGGTCCCCGATCTACTCCGCGTGCCGCTGATCTACCAAGGCGCGCGTCGGGTCCTTGCTCCTGGGAGCACGCGCCGCGGGGGAACCGTGGAATGCAGCTGACCGTCAGCTGCTCGCAGACTTTGCCCGCCAGGCCGGTATTGCCATCCATGCGGTGCGGCTTACGGCTGCGCTACAGCAGGCCCGGACACAATTAGTTACCGCGCGTGAGGAAGAGCGCCGTCGGCTGCGTCGCGACCTCCACGATGGTCTTGGTCCCATATTAGGTTCACTCGCGCTTGAAGCGGACATCGCGCGCGACTTGGTGCGCACTGATCCCCAACGAGCAGAAGCGCTCATGAGGGAGATTATGACGCAAGCCCAGACAGCCGTCCAAGACATTCGTCGGCTCGTGTACGCGCTGCGGCCGCCCGCCCTCGACGATCTCGGATTAGTCCCTGCCCTCGCTGCACTCACCAAAGCCAATCAAGCCTCCGGTGTGGAGTTCGTGGTCGAGGCGCCGGTAGATCTCCCACCGTTACCAGCTGCGCTCGAGGTGGCTACCTATCGCATTGTGCAAGAAGCGATCACAAATGTCGTACGACACGCGCAGGCACAGCATTGTCTCATACAGCTCGTGTTGTCGAGCCGACCCGACCAGGCTGGACTGTGGATCACCATTGCCGATGATGGGCGCGGCATACCCGAAAACCGACGTACGGGAGTCGGCTTGACCTCGATGCGCGAGCGAGCGATTGAGCTTGGCGGTTCCTGCAGCTTCGCCCCCGGACCTGCCTGCGGAACACGGATCGAAGTTTGGCTGCCGCGCGCGTAATTGGTCTGTGGACCTACGTCGGCGCCCATTCGTTTATACCTCACGGCGCACCCGACAAGCACATATGGAGGAGCGCGCGTATGGATCGGATCAAGGTATCGCCCGCGGATTACACACAACCGGCCCCACTATGCGAGCGATCCAATCAGCGTACGGAACGAGGCGGAAATGACAAGCAGGGCCAAGGTTGGACGCGTTGGTGTCCAGCTTTGTCCCTGCTTGCAGGATCCTCACGGCTCGGTCACGGCGTTTTCACTGATCGTAAACAGCTGTTGATCGCAGTCCAGGGTGGCCTCGACGCCGTACGGCAGGACCATGATTGGATCGGTGTGCCCGAAGTCCATGTTTGTGATGATCGGCAGGTTGGTGAGCCCGCATTCCTCAGTAATGACCTGACGCAGTGCATCATCATACTCGCTATGCTGCTCCTCAGGGATCGTACCGCCCGGACGACCGAACAAAATACCGCTCAAATGCTGAAGGACTCCAGCGGCTGCAAAGCTTCGTAATACACGAACCACATAGGTGGGGGAGGGTGCTTCCTCCGAGGTTTCCAAAAAGAGGATCGCACCTTGCCAGGCCGCTGGTTCTGGCCAAAAGTCCGTGCCGCGCAGCCAGTCCAGCACCTCTAGGCACCCACCGATGAGTCAACCAGAATTAACGCCTTCGCCCTGGAGCCAGCGCCAGCCCGACGTTGGTCGTAATCTCCTTCGCTGTGCTTGAAGTTCGGGATTGGCCCAGTCAAGGAATTCAACAGTCCAGCCATCGGTATTGGGCGGAATACGTCCAATTGGTTCGCTGGAAAAGAGCGTGCGGCGGACCGAGGCCTCGGTGTACGGAAAGATACCGCCGTTCTCGGCGAAGCCAGCTAAGATTGCTGGGCCGTAAAACGAGACCAGCCCAGCCTTGAAGCAGGCGAAGTGCGAGATTGTGGTATCGGAGTAGCCCATGAAGATTTTGGGGTTGGCACGGAGGATATTCAGATCCAGGTAGGGCAGAATACGAATCGAGTCTTCACCGCCGATGTTTGAAATAATTACCTTGACCGCTGGGTTGGCGAACGCCTCCATCAAGTCCTCGGCCCGTGCCGCTGGATTGCGTGCAAGCCATGCGGCCTCTTTCAAGGCATAGCGGCTCTCGATAACACGGACGCCAAAGGTGTCTTGCAGTTGTTGTTTTCCCGTCAGATAACGGTGAGGAAATTTGTGCGCGCCACCCCAAGAGAGCGAGATCGTCGCAACCGTGTCGCCCGGCCGGAGCTTTGGCGGCTTAATCATTGACAAACCTCATACTGCTGCAAAAGTTAGTGTCGCGGATTATAGCAATTATCGCCGCGATGTGTG
>JADDQE010000214.1 GCA_016781525.1 bacterium
CTTCCATTTGTCGTCTCTTAGCTTGATGCGTATGGGACCTTTATCTTCGACATCCTGCCGTACAGGTGCCGTGTTCCTGCTTGCAGCTCCTCCAGCTTTGGCGAGCGCCCAGCAAAATCGGAAGCTATCCCAGGCTCGGTTGGCGCGGCGGATGGGATGGAACCCGCCTCCCCAAGCAGCTGCAGCATGTCGGCGGCGTCAGCGGGACGGTCATCTGGATGCAGTGCCAATCCACGGGTCAGCACGTTGGCAATGGAGCGCGGGACCTGCGGATTCACCTCGTGAGCGGGACGCAAAGGATCCGGCCTGCGGCCAATTACGGCGTTTACCCGTGCGAGTGCAGGCGCGGGGGCGGTTCCAGTACACAGATGGTACAGCGTTGCAGCAGCCGCATACACATCACTGCGTGGGTCGGTCGCAGCGCCCTCGATCTGTTCCAACGGTGCATACTGCGGCGTATAAGCCCCGACACTCGGATCGGTCGGCGGCAGGTCATCAGTCTCCGCGGACAGCTGTTGCCGGCGCATCGGTTTGGCAAGCCCGAAATCAAGCAGCACAAGGTCACCGTGTGGTGTTTGCTTCAGGTTCTGCGGCTTGATATCCCGGTGAATGATGGGCGGCGGCTGAGCGTGCAGGTACACCAAAACCTTGAGCAACTGCTCGGCCCAAGCCAATACTTGGCCCAGCGCAAAGGGCTCGCCACGCTCCTTCAGCAATGTTGCCAGATCCGCGCCAGGCACATACTGCATCACGAGAAACTGGCCAGCTGGCTCGCTGAAAAAATCGGTCACGAGTGGGAGTGCGGGATGGCGCAAGTTGGCAAGCAGACGGGCCTCACGCTCAAACCCGGCGTTGGTCAAACGTCGAATGATCGCAGGAGGGCCGGTTCGGAGTCGTCGGTGGGGCCGGCAGAGTTGCCCTCGTCCGCTACGGTGAACCACCTTCTGGGAGTCGTCTGAGGACGTGTGCTCCCAAGCCTCCTAAGCCCTAAGACGGTGTCGCCGTACTGCTCTCGCAGGATATAATGGAACCGGCCCGAGCACAAGCAATATACTAGGGATTTTTGCATCTCAGGGCAAAGCAAGCTGGTCAAGAGTTATCGAGCAACACCGAAAGCAGCTTCGTCCGTCTCACTTAACCATCGTCACAGCACAGCGAGTTCACCACCTACGTCCCGGCCCCGCAGCACAACCAACTGTGTTTCTCTTTGCGATTTCCTGATCTCCTCGGTTAAAGCGTCTTTTCTGTGATGCTAGGCACGCGGTCGGGGATTACCTTAGGAGCTTCAACCCATGAACACCGACAACACCTCTCTCGTATTCCGTCTCGTGGGCGTTGTCTTCGCGTTTGCAGGTATTTGCCTATTAATCGGCAGCGGGTTTATGTACCGGAGCACCGTCCAGTTTCTTGACGACGTCGTTAGTGCAACCGGTACGGTCGTAAGTAACTACCGCAGCACAAACTCGAAGGGCGAAGCCACTTACTATCCTGAAGTGCAATTTGTAACAGCCCACGGTGAGCAGATTGAGTTCCGCTCCGGCTCCGGCAGCAGATCCGATCATTATCTGGTCGGGACCGAAGTGCCCGTGCTGTACACTCCGAGCGACCCGCAATCGGCAGAAATTAATTCGTGGTCAGCTCAATGGTTTGGGCCGACTGCTTTGCTGATACTGGGAGTTGGATTTACCGGAGTAGGCACGACCGTAACCGTGACATTTTGGAATGAACCTACGCCGTAGCGCGTGGTCGCGACGAACAACAGGCCAACCACTGCGCGGCGCCGGAAGGGCGCACGGTTCCAGCGACAAGCATGATATTCCGGACCTGAACCCCGCGGCGCAGGTCGTACACAAACTAACCTGGATGTGCGATACTCCCCAATGCTAATTAGCTGTTGAAGTATAGGCTCTTCGCCAATGAGAGACAAGCAACAAGTGACTGATATTTCGGCCATCCCCGCAGGACTCCTCACAGCCCTGCGCCAAGCACGCCACCTCGCCGTGTTGACGGGCGCAGGCATTTCCGCGGAGAGCGGGCTGGCCACCTTTCGGGAGGCCCAGACCGGACTTTGGGCGCAATTCCGTCCAGAGGAGCTGGCGACGCCCGAAGCCTTTGCCCGCAATCCGCGGCTGGTGTGGGACTGGTATGCCTGGCGGCGGGAGCAAGCCGCCAAGGCCGAGCCGAACGCCGGCCACCGGGCGTTGGTAACAATTGCGCAAAAGGTCCCGCAGCTCACGTTGATTACCCAGAACGTCGACGGTCTCCACGAGCGCGCCGGGAGCCGTGAAGTTATCGAGCTGCATGGCAACATCGCCCGGATGAAATGCAGCGTCGATGGGGGCCTCGTCACAACCTGGACCGAAACCGACCAGCTCCCGCCGCCCTGTCCCCGCTGTGGAGGTCTGCTGCGTCCCGACGTGGTGTGGTTCGGCGAGATGCTCCCGGCGCAAGCGCTTCAGGCAGCCATACATGCAGCGGAGACCTGCGACGTGTTTCTCTCGATCGGCACATCGGGCGTGGTGGAGCCCGCCGCATCCTTGCCGCGCATCGCGCAGCGGCGTGGCGCGACCGTCGCCTACATCAACCTTGACGTCACACCGGCCGTGACCGACCGTCGGTACGCGATTAACGGTAAGGCGGGCGAGATCCTTCCGGCCCTACTCCAGGGGGCATGGCCGCAGTAGAGTGACGGGGCTACGGCGCAGGCGCCCGTGTGCGGCGTTGAGTTGTGTACGTTGGGGGCACAATGACTGAATGGGCTATGATCCACGATGCGGATGATGAGGTGGTCTACGCAGTCCTTAACGCCGATCGTATTTGGAATGGATATAGCATCTGCGATCTCGAGCCGCCGCTGCGTCAGTACACCCGCGTAGCTCTGGCATTGGGGCAAGACAAAGCGCACCTGGCTGCCTGTGTATTCCTCCAGCACCCGGAGTTCTCGGCGCTTGTCTCGCATGGTGACCCGGAGGGCATTGCTGTGCTGCTCGCGGCACAAGCCGCGCTGCCCTCCCCAACCTTTATTCTTGCCCAACAATCCCACGTGCCCGCCATCGAAATGCAGTACCAATTCGCCGCAGTTCGCGAAGCCATGCGGCGTATGATGGTCGATCGCCGAACATTTAAACCGGTAGAACAGGGGCCGTCCGAGGTCGTCAAACTTACGCTTTCCGATCTGCCCGCGCTTGAAGCCCTATACGACGCTTATTCCTCAAATGCTTTCGCGGCCGACCAGCTCCGCTCAGGGGTTTTCTACGGCGTCCGCCAGGGAGATACAGTTATCGCCGCCGGTGGAACACACGCGCTTGCACCAAGCTATGGGATTGCCGCCGTGGGGAATATCTACACGCAGCCCCATGCTCGTGGACGAGGCTACGCCAGCGCCATCACGACGGCGATTATCACGGAGCTGCTCGAGGGCCCGTACTCCCAAATCATTCTCAACGTGGCGGAGGCGAATCAGGCAGCGCGGCGGCTTTACCAGCGGCTGGGATTTCGGGACCACTGCCATTACTGGGAAGGTCGCGCGTTCCGTCGAGAAAGAGATCATAGTGGTGGCAACACGTCACTCCGGCCGGAGTACGACGCTGAAAACCTCGCAAGGAGGATCCGAAAGCAGCGCTGCTCGTCGGACAAGGGGTAGGTGTACATGTTTCCTGGAACCTTCGCGGCAGGTTGATCGTCTGCACCTTAATCACGCGTTATATCACTGGATGAGGTACAGATGATACTTCGAACGCTTTTCGTCGTTAGCCTCCTTGTCCTGCTAGCTAATTGCGGTAAGCCTAATGGAGCTGGACAGGCTGGGGGCGGCGCAGATGGGAGCGCTGGAGGGATCGTGCCGCCAGGTGAGCTTCCTCCACAAGCCGCGACGATCAATGGGACAATTACGCAGGTCCAGCCGACCTCGATTCTGGTGGCAGAGCAGCCAGGCACACAGGCGGGTGGGCGCAAAATCGTATTCTCGATCACGTCGGAGACGCGAATGTTTGCCGGTGATGGTGAGCAACTGCGGCCAATCGCTGCGTCTGACCTGGCTATCGGTCAGCGTGTGGAAGCCTGGGCCATCGGTGCAATTGCCGAGTCATACCCGGAGCAAGCAACTGCCGGCACGATTGTGGTGGCCGCGGGCGAGCCGCACCAGGGTGCGGCCGGATCGGAGCAAACAAGCGCTGCACCCGACGTTCTCACACTCCCAAATAAGAGAAAGTACGTTGCTGCGGCGGATCTTTCAGCCTGCCACGGCTTCGCCGTGTGGCATGTGCAAATGACGGGCGTTGGAAGGTACGGTTTGCAAGTTATGGTTTGCCTTCAGCGGTGTCGAAAGTTCTTTGTTCCAGTTGTCAAGGTGTGCGACATCTAGCGCCCACCTTTACAGCCAGCCAAACCGCAAGACCGCTCTCCGAGCCCCTGCGTGCGGTTCTATGAGCTAATGGGCCGCAGCTGGAGAGCAGGGCGGTGCAGATGCCGAAGACAACACCTCACACATCGCAGCCCAACCACGCGCAGAGGGAAAGCTGACGGGTGGACAGAGCCACCCGCCCACGACCCTTAGTCCTTGAACGGATCAATAACCGAGTCACCGGCCATTGCCACCCCCATGGGGTACAGGCGCGTCTCGACCTCGATCACGGCCTCGTGCGCCGCGAGCACGTCGTCGATGTTGCGATAAACGTGCGGACTCTCGTCAAGCCCACCGCCTCGCAGCTCGATCCCGCGCGCCGTCACCGCTGAGTGAAGCATCTCCGCCGTTACCCGCCCTGGGCTGAGAATCTGCCCCGTCCGATAATCGCGCTTGCCGACGGCCTGGGTCCGGCTCATGACTCGCCCCGAGCCATGCGGCGCGCTGTGAAAGCCGACAGCGGCCTCCGGGCTCGCTACGCCGCGCACAATCGCCGTCGGCGTGCCCATGGAGCCCGCGATAATGCCGCGCACCCCTGGACCGGCCGGTGTCGCGCCCTTGCGGACCACGATCAGCTCCTTGTCGCCGTGGCGCTCGCGGAAGGCGTAGTTGTGATGGTTGTGGACGCTATCCACCACCCCTGCACCAAGGATCGCGCGCACCTGCTCGGCTACAAAGTCGCGGCCAGCGTAGGCATACATCCCACCCAGCTCCATCGCCGCCATATACTGCTGCCCAAGCTCGATGTCCAGCGGCAATACTACTGCGGGTGCGTCGCTGTTTTCGCCGGGAGCCTTGTCGTCCCAGCGCCGTCCCGCGGCTAGGTTCAGAAAGCCGGTTGCTGTCTTGTGGCCGAGGCCACGCGATCCGAAGTGGCACACGATCCAGACCCAGCCTTCATCATCCCGGGACACATCAACGAAATGGTTGCCGCCGCCGACAGTGCCCAGCTGCTTTGCCGCCATATCGCGCAGCCGCCCGACCCCCTTGATCGCGCTCCATGTCGGATCGTCGAAGAGCGCATGATCAACCGCCTTACCGCTCGTCCGTCCCATCCCAAAGGCAACCTGCTGCTGAATATCATCCATCACCGTCGCTAGCAGGGTCCGGCCGTCGCGGCCTGGCTTCAAAAGCTCCTCCGCCCGCAGGTCGGTCTTGACCGCCTTGATGCCGCAGGCAATATCGAAGCCGACGCCATTCGGCGACACGGCGTGCTCGTAGGCGATAATACCGCCGATCGGGATAGAGTAGCCCCGGTGACCATCGGCGGCAATCGCGGCCCCTATCACACGCTCATCGTCGGCGCAGCGCTCAATCTGTGCCAATGTTCCAGCATCGTGATCGCCCCAGATAGCGATACCATTGACAACACGCAGCTTCCCACGCGGCTGCTCCGGCAGCTGGGCCAGCAGCGCAGAGACAAACGGCGTTGCCGGCAGCGGAGCTGTGCGTCGGATCTGGCGGCCTGGAAGAGCCTGGCCGGTTGCTGCGGCGTAGACAGCGCTGGTGGCGTCGCCCAGCAGGTTGTTGAAAATCGCTGAGGTCAAGCTCGGCAGCTCGCGACCCACCGTGACGGCGGCGATGGTTTCCCAGACGGCCTGGTAGCCGACGCAGGCCGCCCGTGCCTCCGGCGACAGGAGCTGGCTGTGGCCGAATACCTCTGCATCCGGTAATGTGCCGCCCTTCTTGGCGATGAGGCCGGCAAGCCGGCTGGTGGCATCCAGTGCTGCGGCCTCCCGCGCCGCATCCACGCCCGTTTCCAGGCTGGCGCCGGCGGCAGATCGGTAAACAGCATCCAAAACCTCGACAGCCGCGACAATACTACCAAAACGTCCGCCGATGCGAGGAATGGCGGTTGCGAGCAGCGCAAATGCGCCTGCGCGTGCTTCTGCTTCTGACATATGGTCCTCCTATGTGATATCGGGCCTTCGTCAGCACCTTTCGAGGGATGCCGACTGGCATCGATCGCATTGACAACGGTTACAACGGCTCATCCCACGATGTACTGGTGCCACGTCGGGTGGCGGCTGAGTAGATGACGCAGCAACGACGGCCGCGTCGGCCGGACCGGTCGCGACCGCAGCGTCATGTGAGCAACATGAAGCGGCTTGTTGGCTTTGCGTCCGTTGCACGCACGACACGCTGTCACCACGTTCTCCCAGCTCGATTGCCCGCCAAGTGCTCGCGGCATAACGTGATCGATGGTCAGGAGCGCCGGCAAAGGCGTTGCACCGCAATACTGGCAGGCGTAGTTATCGCGCAGCAGCACTCCGGCCCGGGTGAAGGGCAGATCTTGATACGGGACATGCACGTAGCGGTGTAGCCGGATAACCGTAGGACGAGCAAGAACATGATGCTCGCTCCGTAGGTGGCCCGCGCCAAACTCCACCACCTCCGCTTTTCCGCCTAGAACCAGCCGAACGGCCCGTCGAATGGCCAAAATTTGCAGTGGCTCACAGCTTACGTTGAGTACGAGTACGCGTGATTCCCTCATGCCCTTACCTTTGCTGGTTACCTCCGTAACCGACGAGAACCAAACTGTCCCTTCCATGGTCTCTACGCGCCGGACCTGCGCCCCTCGAGCGCCTGCTGCTTAACTACCTGCACTTCGCCTGATATTCATCGCCAGCGTAGCGCCGCTGGGCGGCGTGGGAGGCTCCGCCAACGACATGGCACGACGCTTTGTTGTCCAGAAATACCGAAGCGCCCCGCAGGCTTGTCGCCTGGGAGCGCTTCTCGCGATCGGTACCGTTATCAGGAGGTGAATTTACACCTCGGGTCTATGGTATCTAGCGCAATCCGCTCCCCGTGGGCGACCGGTAAGACTCGACGCATTCATGGATGCATCGGCGAGTGGGCAGAGTATGCTCTCCAACACACGCAGTGACACAGCCATCGCGCCGCCACGATGAATTTGCGTCGGATACGTTTTGTGTTGGAACCGGGACATCGTCATCTCTCCCACAGGACACGACTTGCCAAAATACCAGTGCGCCACAGCATACCTGAATGGCCATCAGGTTGTCAAGAAGTGTTTTCGGTATTTTAGCCCGGCGGCGACGTTCGCAATTTGTAAAACCCGTTCGTTTAGTAAAAAACTCGTCGTGGCTTAGTAGAGCGCTGCGAACGCGCCGCCGAAATTGCTGGCGCAACGCTTGCAGACAGAGCGGTCTTGCGCGGAAAGCGTCATATGAAAGGATCATGGGCTTATGGGCATGCTTGAAGGCAAGGTTGCGTTTATCACAGGCGCAGCCAGTGGTATCGGCGAAGGAACGGCACGACGCTTTTCAGCTGAGGGTGCCAAGTTGGCACTGGTTGATATGCAGCGCGAGGCGGGTGAGCAGCTTCGGCAGGAGATTGAACAGCAGGGCCGCGAAGCAATCTTCACGGAGTGCGACGTAAGCAACCCGGATGATGTACGTCGGGCGTTCGAGGCCACGCTCGAGCGCTTTGGTAAGCTTGACATCGTGTTCGCCAACGCGGGTATCAACGGCGTGTGGGCTCCAATCGATGAGCTCCAGCCAGATGAGTGGGCTAAGACGCTCGACATCAACCTCACCGGCACCTATCTCACCGTACACTTCGCCGTGCCGCACCTGAAGCGGAACGGTGAAGGGAGCATTATTATTACCAGTAGCGTGAACGGCACGCGAACATTCTCCAATCCCGGCGCAAGCGCGTACAGCGCTTCAAAGGCGGCACAAGTGGCGTTCATGAAGATGATCGCGCTTGAGCTGGGGCGCCACCGCATTCGATGCAACGCGATCTGCCCCGGCTTCATCGCGACCAACATTCAGCAGCGCACGCAACAACGGAACACTGAAAAGCTTGGGATCGAGATCGAGCTTCCGGAAGGCAGCCCCGCCGTCGACGAGGGCAAAGGTGATCCAACCGAGGTCGCCGATACCTGCCTGTTCCTGGCCTCGGACCTGAGTCGCCATGTCTCAGGCGTCGAAATTTTTGTCGACGGTGGCGCGTCACTGCTGCGCTAATTGCCGGCAGCCGAGCTACCCGTGACCCAGGACCGCAGTGCGCACACCCGTGTGCCACACCGGTCCGTCGCGCTGATGGCAGCACGTGAAAGCAAGTCAGCCGCGTGCTGGCATCAGACCTAGACATCGGCGGTCAGCGTACTGCAGCCTGCCCCGGTTGCACTGCAGTACGCGGCCGAGATCCCCCACAAAGCCCCCCTTGGACGGAAGCACAACGTTGCAGTCGGACAGTGGGGCGGCGACGATACTGCCAAGTCCAAGTGTGAAACGACGTTATGGTATGTTCCGCTGACGCACTACCGCCAAGCTAGGCAGCAGGGAGAGTCAGCGTACCGACGGTTATGGTCATGTACTCGGCGCAAGGTACCCAAAATGAACCGACCGAGGCCATGCGGGGCGCCTCGGTCGATCAGCAGGAGTTATGCACTTTTAGTGTACGCCTTTAGAAGTCCGGACACAATACACGGTTGGGACCCGAGTTAAGACATCCACTAGCCACCCCGACCTGCGGCAGCTCCCGTGATTGGTAATGCAGTTAAGCAAACATCCCGTCCGGCAGCTCCCAGTCGATACGGATCGAGGCTCACAGCATCACCAAGGATACAGACACGAGCATACATACAGGCGCTCTTTGAAGGCCGCACCTATCTTGTTTCGACCCTACCATAACAATCGGACAGCAGCCACGAAGGTCAGTCCAAGTGCCAACTGCTCGAACAAGCGTTGATCGATAGTGTGAATCAGGCGTCGTCCGAAAATGGCTCCACCGATTGCAAAAGGGATCAAGCGAAGGCTGATCCCGATCGAGGAAAAGGTAATCAGGCCGAGACCGAGGCTGAACGGCACTTTGAACAGGTTGAGCACGAGAAAAAACCAAGCTGCCGTCCCGATGAAGAACAGCTTCGGGAGCCGCAGGGCCAGCAAATACATAATCATGATCGGCCCTGCTGCATTGGCAACCATTGTGGTAAAGCCAGCCGCCAGCCCCGTTAGACCCACCAGCGCGGTGGGCTGTGGATGCGACGAGACGCCCTCGGGCCCTCCGGCTCGGCTAGACCGGCGTACCAGGTGGATCACGAGCAGCCCTAGCAAAATCCCACCGATCAAACGCCGAACACCGCTGTCGTCGATGCGGCTGAGTGCGAACGCACCCATAACAACCCCCACCGCTGTCCAGGGAAACAATCGCCACAAGTGCTGCCAGCTCACTTCACGACGGTAGGAGCTAACCGCCACAAGATCCCCCGCAATCAGTGTCACCAGTACTGTTCCTACCGACTCGCGCGCCGGGAGCACGTTCGCGAAGATAGCCACCGATAAGATACCGATGCCCGCAATGCCGGTCTTGGATACGCCAATTAAAAAGGCTCCCAGACACGCCAGAAGCCATTGCCACCATTCCACTGCTGATCCCTCAATTATGCGGCCAACGTTAAGCGCTCACTCCTCGCTCGGCTGCATTCTAGCCGAATTTAAGCCGCCGAGACATTTTCAACCCCAATAGCCTTTCCGCTTACCCCTGCACTGCGTTGTTCCCGGGATATGCTGCCCCTCGCAACCGCCGGTGAGCTGTGCCGGCTGCACGGGGAGCATACGCCCGCTTCTGGTTGGCGTGCATCACTTTCTTTCACGTCGATGTTGTCATCAGACACAATCAAATGGCCGTTCCAAATGACGTGATTTCGGAGCAATATCCTGTCGGGCACCCGCTTCCGGGCGAGTACACGCCATGGAATAGGTGCTCCCGTTTGAGCTGGCGGCCTCTTTTCTGCGCAGCTGGGTTACGCCAGCTCACCAC
Organism: bacterium; assembly: GCA_016781525.1. Classification (GTDB taxonomy): domain Bacteria; phylum Chloroflexota; class Chloroflexia; order Chloroflexales; family Kallotenuaceae; genus LB3-1. The sequence goes on from JADDQE010000214.1 coordinate 10,193, forward strand.
TCTAGCCGCAACAACGATACCGACTGGCGCGGCATCGCGCAGTGCAGGATGACCCGTCCGTCGTCCACCTCAACCACCCTCGGGTCTTCCCAGCGCGTTAGCTCGGATGCCTTCATCAGCGCGGCGCGCTGCGCCGGTGACGGCTCTGCAGGAGAACCCATCTTCTGCCATGCCGTATACGCGTTGCTGTGCTCGCCGTCGATCCGGTAGTGGGTGAGCCGTACCTGGGTGAGGCTGCTGCTCAGCCCTTGCACTGTCAAGTTAACTCGAGCAACGGAGCCCGGCAGATCGTCGTCATGGTAGTGCCAGATCAGAATGCACAAGCTCGAGTCGTCCAGGCTCGCCAGGGCTGATACGTCGGCCTCGCCGCGGATACCATGTTCCAGAATCGTGTCGAGCGCCACCGTCGCATCGCTATCCACCGCAAGCCGCTGCCCACTCATCTGACTAAACATGCGGAAGACATTCAGGACCGGAAGGGCGATGTCGTTGGTCGCCAGCACGCGGAAGCCGGCGAAGAGAGGCTGGTCCTCGAACTCGAACGCCCACGTCAGCGCCCCCTCGAGATTAACGTCATGTTTCGCGGCGAGGTCGTGCTTGCGGGCGAAGCTTGCTGCCGTGTAGCTCGCATACAAGACGCCGTTGCGGTAGTCATTCTGCGGGTAGACCTGCGCCGAGCACGCAGCACAGCCATCGGGATCAGATTCGCCGATCACGATCGGTGTATTCCTTAGTGCTGGAAACGATGCGATGAGGCTGAAGGCGGAGTCGATAGTCTGCAGGTGGTTGGCGATACCCATCCGAACATGACCGTCGACGAAGGTCGGAGACCCCTTCGCGTGGAAGGCGATGAAGTCAAGCGGGGTGCTCAGCTCCTCGCCGGCGCCGGTGGTGCCGCGCAGACAATGTTCGAGGAACTCGCGTAGGAAACGGCCGCCGCCGGCGCTGTCTGGGCCACCAACCTTCGCGGTGGGCAGGGCACGACGGACCGCCTGTATCGCCAGATCATGCAGCTTGAAAAACTCCTGCGGGGTGCCTTGCCAGTAGCCGAT
>JADDQE010000055.1 GCA_016781525.1 bacterium
GAGGCTCAATTGCTTCTCGTTCTGACAACTCTTGCGCACACCCGGAACCCACTACCCACTGGCGCCTGTTTGCTTGCTGCCAGCACTATACTCGAAGGTTATGAATAGCTCAGATATTGCCTGGCAGCGGCTGCGCCGGCAGCATATTGTCGACACAGCGTTTACCGATCCGCACGATGTTGTAGCATGGATGGGCGCGGTTCAGGCGCAAGATTATTTGGGAAGCTTGTGGGCCATTGGACTCCGGACCCGGGATGCAGCGGAGCGTTCGATCGAGGCGGCCGTTGCAGCCAGGACCATTGTGCGTACCTGGCCGATGCGTGGCACACTCCATTTTGTCGCGGCGGAAGACGTAAAGTGGATGGTCGAGCTGCTCGCGCCGCGAGCAGTCGCACGCGCCGCCGGACGTCGCCGACAGCTCGGCCTCGACGACAACGTCCTCGATCGAAGCAAGGCCGCCGTGATCGCTGCCCTCGAAGGGGGCAAGCAAGTGCGTCGTGCCGAGCTGTACCAGGCACTTGCAGCCGCGAATATTGCCCCCGACGGCCAGCGCGGACTACATATTCTAGGACACCTTGCACAGGAGGGCTTGATCTGTTTTGGATGTCGGGAGGGCAAGCAGCCAACCTTTGTCCTGCTCGACGAATGGGTGCCGCAAGCGAAGCGCATGGAGCGCGAGGCGGCTCTCGCTGAGCTAACGCAGCGCTACTTCACGAGCCACGGGCCGGCAACGCTACAGGACTTCACCTGGTGGTCCGGATTGACCACGGCGGAGGCCAAGGCTGGTCTCTCGCTGGTTGGGACGCAGCTCATCCGGGAAACCGTGGGCCAGCAAACCTACTGGCTGCCGCAGTACACGTCTTCCAGCCGTGCTAGCGCGCCGTCGATGACCCTGCTCCCGGCCTTTGACGAGTATGTGCTTGGTTATCGCGAGCGGAGTGCTATTCTCGACCCACGCCACAGACAGTACGTACACCCCGGGAACAACGGCATGTTCAGCCCGACAATCGTACACGAGGCGCGGATCGTAGGAACCTGGCGCAGAGGGTTCAAGCAAGGGCAGGTGGTCGTGACGCCTGTTCCGTTTGAGCCACTCACCGGTCACGAGTGGGATGGCTTAGTCGACGCAGCGGCAGGTTACGCTCGCTTCGTGGGACATGGGGAAGTCCAGGTAGAACGCTGCTCCGCCTCGTCCTCCTGAGCGGGGTGCCGTGGGCGCTTTAGCCTGTCGTGCCGGCTATAGGGCTCGGTCGACCGCACGCATCTGCATTGCCTCAGCCGGATATGGTACAAGCAATGACTGCAGAAGGGTGGCGTCCTCGATGTGGGAGTCGAGCCAAACCGCTTCGACATCACGGGGGAGGATGACCGGCATGCGATTATGCACCGCAGCGACAAGCTCATTGGGTGTGGTCGTAATGAGCGTGTAAGTCTTGACTGCCTCGCCGGTTGGGCTCTGCCAGGTTTCGTACAAACCGGCAAATGCGAAGAGCTCGCCGTCGCCGACGACGAATTCAAACGGCACCTTGCGCCTACCCTCTTTCTGCCACTCATAGAAGCCGGTTGCCGGAATCAGGCAGCGCCGCCGCCGAAAGGCATGGCGGAAGGAGGGCTTGTCGGCTACTGTTTCGGCTCGCGCATTGAATGTTTTACTGGCGATGGCCGGGTCTTTCGCCCACGGCGGTATCAGTCCCCAGCGCATCGTCGCGAGGTGGCGCGCCCCATTCTGCGTAACAACCACCGGCGCTGCCTGGGTTGGCTTCACGTTGTGTGCCGGGGAGAACGTGCCAAAGGGCTCCTGTACGACGAAGCGCTCCCGTAGAACAGCCATGTCGGCTTCGGCAATAGCGTAGCGTCCACACATTGTCTTTCCTCCTTGCCGTTTCCCCGCAGCGGCTCGAACCAGCTGCCCCCTCATTCTAGGGCGACGGCTGGGGCAACGGGCACTTTCGGTACCTGTCTCGTCAGGCTCAAGCATATCATTTTATGTTGACAGGTACCGTCACAATGCCCGCCACGGCTTGTCTCACGCATGGAGCCGCCTTGAAGCAATTGCTAACAGGTAGGCCTCTTGCTAGGCCGCGCTCTTGTACAGCTAAGGCCGGCCGAGAGAGTGATGGTGCACGCTCCGATTGGCAAGCGGTCGAACCGACGGCCGTGAGTGAAATAATCAACGTCGAGTAAACCTTGCTCGCCTTTCCGGGGAGTCCCCTTACTTGGTCAACCGGGCGATAATTGCCTCGACATCATAGACACAGCCGCCCCAGATGCCGCCACTCGCATTCTGGAGCGCCGCCCAGAGCCGCGTGTCGTCCGGCAAATCCTTGTCCGGCGCTAGGTCAGGTCGCAGCGGACGCGCGGCAAGCACTCGCGCCCCCTCCTCGGGCCCGAACACCACGTCGCGATGTCCTACGAGGTCCACGCTTCCGACGAGTTTATGACGGTCGACTATGATCTGGATCAGATCGCCCTCGAGCACCTTGCCAATTGGGCCCCCCGCGAGCGCCTCTGGCCCAATATGGCCGATACATGCACCCGTGGAGACCCCCGAGAAGCGCGCGTCGGTGAGAATTGCGATGTCCTTACCCCACGGGAGGAACTTGAGCGCCGAGGTCAGCTGGTATGTTTCTTCCATACCTGAGCCTAGCGGGCCGCGCGAGCACAGAACGATCACGTCGCCCGGCCGGACGGCATCCGGCCCTTTGCTTTTGATCGCTGCGATCGCTGCCCGCTCTGTGGTAAAAACGCGGGCTGGTCCTACCTTGCGGTACACGCCGTCATCGTCGACGACACTCTGGTCGATCGCGGTGCTCTTGATCAGCGAGCCCTCGGGCGCGAGGTTGCCGAGCGGAAACGTTATCGTACTGGTTAGGCCCCCGGCCGCCGCCGCGTCGGGGTCCATGATGACCTGGTCTGGATGGAACCCGTCGCGTCGCTCCAGCTGATCACGTAGCCGAGCCCTGCGCTCGGAGCCCTCCCACCAGTCGATCAGTTTGCCGAGCGGTTCTCCGGTAACTGTTAAGCAATGTTCGTCGAGCAGCTCGAGCCGCCGCAGGTGCAGCATCACTTCGGGCACGCCGCCGGCCATAAACACCCGCACGGTGGGATGCATGAGCGGTCCGTTGGGCATCACGCTCACAATCCGCGGCACCTGCCGATTGACGTCGATCCAATCTTGGACCGTGGGTCGCGGTAGACCGGCGGCGAAAGCGATGGCTGGAATGTGCAGCAGCAGATTGGTCGAGCCGCCGAAGGCAGCGTGGACAACCATGGCATTACGGACTGCTGCAGGCGTCAGGATATCCTTCATCGTCAGCCCACGCTTCTCGAGGGCGAGCAACGCGCCGGCTGAGCGCCGAGCCATGTCGAGCCAGATGGGCTGGCCCGAGGGCGCGAGTGCCGAGTGGGGTAGGGACATACCCAGCGCCTCGCCTACCACCTGCGACGTAGCCGCAGTGCCGAGAAATTGGCAGCCGCCACCCGGCGTGGCGCACGCGCGACAGCCGAGGTCAGCCGCCTCCTCCAAGGTGATCTCGTTGTGTGCAAAACGGGCGCCGATCGATTGGATCTTGCCGGCGTCCTCCCCCTGCGCTGGTGGTAGCGTTACACCGCCGGGCACCAGCACGCAAGGCAGGTCGTGCATTGCGGCCAGTGCGATCATTATGGCCGGCAAACCCTTATCGCAGGTAGCCACGCCGAGTACTCCGCGGCGCGTCGGCAGCGAGCGGATCAGCCGGCGGAAGACCATTGCGGCATCATTGCGGTATGGGAGGCTATCAAACATGCCGGATGTGCCCTGGCTCCGGCCGTCGCAGGGGTCGCTGCAGAAGCCGGCAAAGGGGATCCCGCCCCGAGCCCGGATCTCTTCCGCGGCTGCCTGTACCATAAGGCCGATCTCCCAATGGCCAGTGTGGTAGCCCAGCGCTACCGGCTTGCCATCAGGTGCGCGAACGCCGCCTTGCGTGCTCAGTAACAGGAACTGCTTGCGCCCTAGCTCACGCGGATCCCAGCCCATACCCGCGTTCTGCGTGAGAGCGAAGAGGTCGCCGCTGGGCCAGTGCAGCAGCATCTCCTCGGTAAGGGGCAGCCGGCCCTGTGGACCGGGTGCGCTCGTTTGTACGTCGAAGAGCCCATTCTCACCCGTTCCGACGATCTCGTCGAAGCCGCTGGGGACTCGGATATTCATGTCCTGGTTCATGGCAGATCTCCCGCAATCTGAGCAGTCTCTTACTTAGGGTGTCGAGTGTAGCTAACACCCCACCGACAAATCAAGGCGGAGCGAATCGGAGCTCATACATGAACCCGCGCTCGGCACGCTGGAACATCGGCTTCTTGAATCAGCCAGTCCCAGCATTAAGCTGATCGGGCCGGCTAGCTAGGGCGCTCCCGTAACCGCTGTGAGCCAGCCGAGCGCTTCCTGTTCCGTGACAAAATGGCGGAGCAGCAGCCCCTCTCGATAGGTTACGGTCTCAACAAACGACAGGTTTGCCGAGTTCCAGCGTTGCGGATCGTACACGACGGCGACTCTGACTTCGGCGCCAAACTGTGCCGCAGTCATCGCTCCCAGCTCGTACCAATCTGTGAGCGAGCGGAAATCCGCCGGCTCCGCCATCCGGACATCAACCGTGATGCGGCCGTAGCCTAATGCTTGCACCCGCCGCAACCTGGGCTTCCCCGATACGTATTTGCTCAACCGTTAAGCGGCCCGTCTGGTAGACCTGAACGATCTGGCGATCATCACGAACCGCAATCTCAAAGGACATACTTGACTCCCAGCGTCCGCGATCCAAAGCGCGAGGAGTGGCGACAACCAGTGCCTTGTCATCCTCCCGAGCCAACATCTGACGTGGCTGCACTGTAGCACGTCTCGAGCTAGTGCGGAACCAGCGGTGTGGTTCCCGACTACCCCTGAGCAATACGTGACAGCTGATGCAGGCTCTCACGTATGCTGGCGTAGAGGCTGCGATAGACCGCATAGACTTCGTCGTAGCGTGCCTGTGCTGTAGCGTCGGGCCGCGTCAGGCTGCCGCTCACCACGCACTCTTCCACCGCGGCACCAACATCCGGGAACAGTCCGGAGCCAACGCCGGCAAGCAGGGCTGCGCCGTAGGCCGGCCCTTCCTCGGCTAGGAGCGTCACGACCTCCGCACCATAAATGTCGGCCTGCATCTGCCGCCAAAGTGCGCTACGCCCACCACCGCCGGTTGCCCGTACCTCGTTGAGTGGCAAGCCGAGCGTTCGCATAATCTCCAGCCCGTCGCGCAGGGAGAAGACCACCCCTTCCATCACTGCGCGCGCCATATGCGCCACAGTATGCCGAGTGGTCAATCCTACGAATCCGCCGCGGGCTAGCGGGTCGAGGTGGGGGGTGCGCTCGCCGCTTAAGTATGGCAGAAAGATCAGCCCCTCGGCGCCAATCGGGACCTGAGCCGCCTGCGCTGCAAGCTCGTCGTAGGTGAGGGCCGGCAGACCCAGCTGGCGCAATGTATTGCGGAACCATTGGAACGAGCCGCCCGCCGCGAGCGTCACCGCCATCAGGTGATATTTGCCCGGCACAGCATGGCAGAAAGTGTGGAGCCGGCCCTGCGGGTCGAGGGCAACCGTGTCGGCGTGGGCGAAGAGGACGCCGCTGGTGCCGATACTGCTGCTGATGACACCCGAACGCACGATCCCGGTGCCGACCGCCGCGGCCGCGTTATCGCCACCGCCCGCGACCACAGGCAGCTCCCCCGGTAGCCCGAGCTCGGCCGCGACCTCATGCAGGAGTCCGCCGGTCACATCCGGCCCTTCGACAACTCGCGGCAGCCAATCACGCGGGATGTCGAGCGCTCGCAGAATCTCGGCGCTCCAGTCACGGGTACGCAGGTCGAGCAGGAGCGTGCCGGCCGCATCCGACGCATCTGCGGCTGCAATGCCCGTGAGCTTAAGGCGGATGTAATCTTTGGGCAGCAGCACACGTGCGAGGCGGGCATAGTTGTCGGGCTCGTGGTTGCGGAGCCAGAGGATTTTGGGCGCCTGAAAGCCGGTCAGGGCGGGGTTACCGGCGATCGCGATCAGCTGTTCAGCTCCAACCCGCTCGGTGATCTCGGCACACTCCGCCGCGGTGCGTTGATCGTTCCACAGCAGCGCCGGCCGGATGACCGCGTCGGACGCGTCGAGGAACACTGCGCCATGCATCTGCCCGGTCAGACCCAGGCCCGATACCTGGGCGGTATGCACGCCCGCCGTTTTGAGTACGTTCTGGATTGCCTCGCGCGCGCCCCTCCACCAGTCGGCGGGATCCTGCTCGCTCCAGAGGGGTCTCGGCGTCGAAAGTGGATACTCAGCAACCGCGGTTGCCAGCACTGTGCCCCGCTCATCGCAGAGCAAGGCTTTTGCACCCGATGTGCCAATGTCTAGCCCCAGCAAATACGGCATTTTTAACTCCTTCGGTGGATGAACGGAGGCGACAAGCAGAGGGGTTAGCCCCGCTTGTCGCCTTCTCGTAGTCTTGCAGCTGATATTTTAGCGAACGCCGAGGAGGAGCTCAACCGTGAGCTGGTCGAGCCGCTCGTAGGGTAGGCCACGAGCTCCCAGCGCCTGCCGGTCAAACGTGTGGGCCTTGAGGGTGTTCGCCTTATCACTGCTGTAGCCGCCAGCCCAGCTAGGAGCACTCCCGTCGTCGGCGTTGATCTCCTGGACCAGCGCATGGATCTCCGAGTCCGCGTTCCACTGCCGCGCCTTTTCCTTGAGAATGAGGTAGGTCCGCATACAGCCACGCGCGAAATCTTTGACGCCCTCATAGTCCTCGGTGCGGAAGGCGTGCGCGTCGAAGTGACGGTTGCCGTCGTAGCCGACGTCCTCGAGGAACTTGACCAAGAAGAAGGCGTTCTTTGGGTTAACCATGCCGAAACGGAAGTCCTGGTCGTAGCGACCCGGCGCTTGGTCATTCAGGTCGATGTGAAACAGCTTGCCAGCTTCCCAGGCTTGCGCAACTCCGTGTAGGAAGTTCAAGCCTGCCATGGTTTCGTGTGCCACTTCGGGATTCAATCCCACCATCTCTGGGTGATCAAGCGTTTCAATAAAGGCGAGCGCATGACCGACAGTTGCAAGGTAAATATCACCACGCGGCTCGTTCGGCTTTGGCTCCAGCGCAAAGCGGAGGTTGTAGCCCTGATCCTGAGTATACCGACACAGGAAGTTCAAGGCCTCGCGGAAGCGCTTGATGCTCTCGGCCGGGTTCTTGGTCGCGTCGGACTCGGTACCCTCGCGACCTCCCCAGAAGACGTACACCTCGGCGCCGCACTCAACGCCCAGGTCGATCGAATTCATCGTCTTCTGCATGGCATAGGCTCGCACCTTCGGATCATTCGAGGTGAACGCACCATCCTTAAAGGCCGGGTCGGCGAACAGGTTGGTCGTGGCCATCGGCACGACCAGACCAGTCTCCCGGAGCGCAGCCTTGAAGTCACGGACGATTTGATCGCGCTCGCTGCCGCTGGCGTCAATCGGCACCAGGTCGTTGTCGTGGAAATTAACGCCATAGGCCCCGACTTCCCCTAGCAGGTGGACCGACTCGACAGGCGAGATGGGCTGGCGTACTGGCTCACCAAAGGGATCGCGTCCGACGTTGCCGACGGTCCATAACCCGAAGGTAAATTTGTGCTCCGATTTCGGCGTGTAGTCCATGGTCTCCTCCTTAATTTTGAAGCTTGTGTTGCCCTGCAAGGGCTGGATAAAGTGCTTGACCTGCTATTCAATGGCAACGCTGGTCGCGACGATCTCGCGCTGACGGTACTCGGCGACCGGTCCGCTGAGCTCAATGGTCTGCTCAGCACGAATATCGGCCGACGACGCGCCCACGGTAAAGCGAAACCGGCCGGGCTCGACCACAAAGCGCATCTGCGGATCGTAGAACGCCAGCCGCGACGGGTGGACGGTGAACGCAAGGCGTTTTGATTGGCCAGGCTCGAGTGTCACACGCGCGAAGCCAACCAGCATCTGGATGGGCCTGGCAACGGAGGCCACCTCGTCCTGGGCATAAAGCTGCACGACCTCGGTGCCTGCTCGCTCGCCGGTATTGCGAACCGCCAGCGTGACCTCGATTGGCTCGCCCGTAGTTGTGCCGCTGACGCTGAACTGGTCGTAGGCAAAGCTGGTATAGCTTAGGCCATGACCAAACGGAAACAGTGGTGTCGACGGGCTGTCGGTGTAATCGCCGAAGAACATTGCTCGGCCGCCACCGGCGCGATAGCTGGTGTGAACTGGAGTCTGACCGACCGAGTGGGGCAGACTTACCGGCAGCCTACCGCTCGGGGATACTCGCCCCGTGAGCACGTCGGCTAAGCCATTACCGCCCTCCTCACCTGGCGGGAACAGCTGGAGCAAGGCGTTCGCGTGCGGCGTGATCCGTGCAAGCGAATGTACCCGCCCGCTGAGCACGACGACGACGAGCGGCGTGCCGCTTGCGGCGAGTGCTTGTACCAGCTCGGTCTGAACGCCAGTCAGCTCGAGGTCCGCCGCGTCATTCGCCTCACCTACTGTAACGGGCCGGTGCAGCCCGCTCTTGCCCGCTACTACGACGACCGCCACCTCCGCGGCGCGCGCAGCCTCTACGGCGGCATCGAAGCCGCTTCGGTCGTCGCCGAGCACTTCACAGCCCTTAGCGTACAACAGCTCTACGTCATCACCAAGCGCATTACGTAGGCCTGCCAGTGGCGTGACGTGCGTGGTAAAGTGGGGGCCCGGGGCATATGCTCCCCCCGCGCTCGGTGTTAGGTTCTCATCACCATCGCCGATCAGGTTCTCGTTGTCAGCAGGCTTCTCCTTGGCAAGGTAAATAATCTCGAGGTGGGCGGGGTAGTGGTAGTCGCCTTGGAGCAGCCGCTCGTCGTCGGCGCCTGGCCCGATGACCGCCACACGCTTAATGGCCGGAGCCAATGGCAAGGTGCCGTCGTTGGCGAGCAAAATGGTCGACTCGGCCACCGTCCGGCGCGCAAGGGTCCGCTGTTCCGGAGTCTGGAACTGGGCGCTCGCGGCCTCGGCGTCGACATACGGGGTTTCGAACAGCCCAAGCTGGAACTTCATGCGCAGCACGCGCCGCACCGCAGTGTCGATTACCTCCATCGACAAGCGTCCGCTCTCGACCTCCTCCTGGAGGGGCGTGCCATAATAGTCGGTCGCCGGCAGCTCCATGTCGAGCCCGGCGGACAAGGCCATTCGTGCCGCTTCACCGCGGTCAGCTGCGACACGGTGGAAGCGCACCAGCTGCGGGATCGACCAGTAGTCGGCTACGACGGCACCCTGGAAGCCAAGCTCGCCGCGCAGCAAATCTGTAAGGATGGCCGGGCTACCGGCGCAGGGCACGCCGTCGACCGACGCGTACGAGTTCATGATCGCCGCAAGGCCGGCATCGCGAATGGCGGCAGCGAAGGGCTCGGCGTAGACCTCACGCAGCTCGCGCGGACCCATGTGCACGGGATTCCAGTTACGGCCGCCCTCGGACATTGCATAGGCCAAAAAGTGCTTTCCCGTGGCGACCACGCCGTGACGCAGGTCACCAGTTTGAAGACCGCGTACATACGCTGTTCCAAGCGTACCCGAGAGCACCGGATCTTCGCCGTAGCTCTCCTCGACCCGGCCCCAGCGGGGATCGCGCGCGATATCGAGGACTGGAGCAAGACCTAGCCTGGCGCCAACCGCCAACATCTGCTCGCGCATAACGCCAGCGACCTCCTCGACCAGTGCAGGGTTCCATGTGGCCGCAAGACCAATTCCCTGTGGGAATACGGTCGCGTCACGATGGAGGAAGCCGCCAACCGACTCCTCGTGCACGAAGATCGGAATACCGAGGCGTGTGCGCTCGACTGCGACACACTGAATGGCGTTCATCAGCTCCGCGCTCTCCCGCGGTTGCAGGCCCGTGGAAGCGCCGATCCGCGTAACTTGGCCCATGCCGTGCGGCATCTGGGATGCCACATAATCGGCGTCAAACGTATCGTTGCGCACCAGCGCAGTGCTCCATAAGCATCCCAGCTGAGCAATCTTTTCTTCCAGCGTCATCTGACCCAACAGATCCTCGACCCGCTCATCGAGCGGCTGGGCCGGGTCTTTATAGCGTAGTTGGGTTTCGGCCATGCTAGCCCTCCTTCGGGGTATAGATACGAAAGTTGCCGCTGACATGCAGCAGCGCTAGGGTATAGAGCAGCCCGTCATAGTAGCGCCATTTGCCGGTCGGCGGCTGCAGTTCCCAGAGCGCGTCGACAAACTTCGCGGCTCGCTCTTGGTTGGTCGCGGCCAGACTCGCTACCGCGTTCATTGCGATCAGCCCCGGCGAGCGATCCTGTGACAGCGGCTTGCCGTCGAGCGTGTACTGGTTGACATAGCCAGGCTGGCTGGTGAAGAATGCTTGGAGCCGATCACAAAGCGCACGCTCGCGCTCGTCAGTGCCGAACCATGCGTAGTCTACCGCCACATTGCCGATGGTGCGGAAGGCGTCAAAACGGAAAGCGTCATGGCCGTTCTCTGCCCTAGGCGTGCCGTCAAAGTTTGCATAATCAGGGGCGAGACCAGTTTGGGGGTGGCTGGCCTTTTGGAAAAAATCACGACTAGTTTGGGCCGCTGACAGCCAAAATTGCCGATCTTCCTGCTGCTTGTCCTGATATCCTGCCGCCCACCGGTGCCACAGCTCGTAAAAGGCTGGCAGGTGGTACGACGGGTCCGTGTAGGTTGCGGCCATCCCGTACGGCACAAACACGACCTGCTTGTGCTCACGATTGAACATGTTCGTCACGGCACTGCTGCTGGCGAGCATATCCGTCTTGTGCAGCATCGTGTTCAGGACGCCGTCGGCCTCCGCGCGGTATTGGTAGATACCCGCGCCATCGCCCCAGCGACCTGCGGCAAAAAAGAGCGCAGTCGTGAACCATTCTTCGCCGTCAGAGGCCGGATTATTATCAAGCTTGGTGCCATCCTCGCGGTTGTGCCACGAAAAGTAACCCTGCCAAGGACCCTCCTTGTGCTGCATGTTGGTCTTCGCCCAGTTCCAGAGCGCGTTGAACTCGGCCTGCTTACCAAGCTGGACTGCAATCATCATGCCGTAGGACATGCCCTCGGAACGGATGTCGTTGTTGCCGATATCTTTGACATAGGCCATCGGCCCGTGCTCGTTCTCTCCCGCCGCGTAGTAGACGCGGCGCGTGTCGTCGGTCGATGCGAAGAGGCTTTGCCAGGCGGCGTCGATCTTGGCGGCAATCTCCTGCTCGCCCTTGCCGATCTCCGCGAACAGGTTGCGATAGATGCCGCTCCCGAACGCCGGTTCTATCGTCGCCCCAGCGGGACTTGCGAGTGCTGCTGTTCCGCTGCCTGCAGGTTCAGTCCGGGTGAGGGACGCTTCGGCTGTCACCCCCACCTCCGGCGCGCCCCCGCAGGCGCTGAGTAGTGCGGCGCAAACAGCTCCGCTTGCGTTTAGCTTAAGAAACTGACGACGAGTATAGTCCATGATAGTTCCGCGGCCAGTCTTATCTGGCCCTTTTCAGAAGATCGTTCACCGCGTTGACAAGGAACAGGTAGCTGGCGCCGACATTGACAACGTATTCGTTCTCGCCCCAGAAAAAGGGCCAGTCCTCTTTGTTTTCGGGGAAGTCGGGCTTGATGATCAGGACACCCGGAACGATGCCGCCGGCGATGAACGAGAAATCGGCGCGATTGTTCCCATAGGCGACTTCCTTTGACACCGCCCCCACCCCCGAGACGAACGAGATCGCCGAGCCGGGATGGCAGCCGTAGATGTAGTTCAACGCTGCAAAGATCGACTCGGCGCCAATGAGCTGCGGGAAGGCTCGATGCAGCAGGTAATTCGTGATGGCAAAGCGAATAATCCGCCCGTTTCCGGCCCAGCCTCCGGTGGAAATCGGCACCCCGAACGGATTGGCCCTGGCGATCTCGGCAATCTCCTGGCTATAAGCGGCGACACGATCTTCGAACCTGCCTGCGTAGGAAGCGTCCATATAGGGTATGGCGCGGACGGCGACTTCGGCGTGCTTAGCAAAGTTGCGCTCGATCGCCGGCCACAGCTCGTCAATTCGCTGCGCATATCGGGCATCGCCGGTGCAAATCAACAGCTCCACCGCGGCGCGAAGCTCCTCTTCCTCAAGCGAGCCGCCGGTCGTATTGCCGTGAGCGAAAATATCAGGCGCGTGCGTATGTTCTTCATCCCATACGCGCACGGCGGTGGCGAAGCACTCATCAGCCAGCTCGTCCCGGTACCCGCGCAGCGCACGACTGGCAGCTGCCAACCCGGCAATCGAGCCATAATTCAGGGGCGTGGACTTACTTGTGAAGGCCCAGCGATCGTCGAACGTCCCGCTGCTGAAGCCATCGGTTTCGCCCACCTTCATCCGCGGATTATAAACACGGTTGTCGGTCTTGGTCGACGCGTCGCCGAGATGGGCGTACTGGGTCAGATCCGGTTCAACGATACCCGGAATGGCATGACCGACAGCCCGGTGCTGTGCGATGAGCGCCAGCGTGCCGTGCTCGATTTGCTGGAGCAGATCGGGGATACCATCGGGCGCGTGGAGCGCCACGAAGCGGCGCTCCTGGTCAACCGTGGTCTCATCGCGCTCAATCCGGAAGGTTTCCCACGTCTGTACGAGGTCGAGCAGCGTAGCGTACTGGGTTTGCGTGCGAATATCAAAGTCGCCGGCGTCGAACCAGCCGCCAATATTTAATCCCGGGATATGTTCTCCAGGCTGGTAGGGCGTGTCGGTTGTGGGACCCTGGGCATACAGATCAAAGTGTTCGTGATTGACCGGCGCCTGAAGCGCATCGTCAAGATGGGACGCGCCGTGCCAAACACGGTACGCCTCCCGAACGAACATGTGGTCCATCTGAACCGGGAAGAAGACGTCGAGAGTTGGATGCCAGGTCGTTTCATAGACATCGGGTGCGATCTGAAAGGTATGGGTCCGAGTGTCGCCGTACTCGACGGCGTACAATCCGGGCTCGCGTACGGAGCTAAAATCGAAGGTCGCGTAGGTGTAACGGAGATAGTTTCCCCAGGGTCGCGCCTTATCTTGATAGTGCTCGACGAACGTGCCGTCATCCGTGAGCTTCAGCAATCGCGCGGTCGGGTGCAATGAATCATGCCGGTCGAGCTCGACAACCGCGACTTTCTGCTGGTCTGGGTGGTACCCGACCTGCGAATGAGCGATGACTGGCGGCCGGGTCCATCCGGCGAGCGTACTGGCCGTAACGAACCACTCCACCACTCGGCCTGCTGTAGCGCTGGGCAGCGGGCTGCGCACCACAAACCAGCCATTTTGTGCCACGTTGCGGCCGTCGAAGAGTTGTAGCTCCCCGTGATGTGCCGTGATTGACACGCGCCGGGCAGGGTCATCGGGAGCCAGCACGAACATGCGCCCGGTCACAATCGGCTTTGGCTCGACCGTCCCATCGCCGAGTACGGTTGTGGGGCCCGTCGGATAGCGTGGGAAGAGACCACTTCGCCCATCGACGAGGTACGCTTTGCCAAAGTAGGCCGACGGAAGGAACTCTAGGTTGAAGCCGGCCCGACCCTCAAGCTCACGTGGAAGCGGTTGCTCCAGATCGACGCTGAGGAGGACGCCGTCACCCTGCACTTCTACCTTGACCGTGTACCGAACATCGTGACCGGGATACGCTAAGTGCGTTTCAACGCTGCCGCTCTCTGGGTCGACGTGACGATCTTGAAGTAGGGGCGTGGCGTCCCACTGTGCTGGCGTGGGATGCAGCCGAACATCGCCATTGGTTGCGGTTCGCACGTCGTGATGAATCAGCTCAATCCCACTAATCTTCGCATCGCTGAACAAGCCGTCGTACCAGTTGCTGAATGCCAGCACGTTCAAGCCGCGCGTTGCGAAGTAGCCATGGTCGTTCAGCTCAAGTAAATTGGTCATGGATGCTCCTGAACACATGGGGCCGGGCTCCCCGGATGGGCTTGAGGCTTAAGCCTCCTTGCCATCGTTCGCGGATGCTCCGGCACATTGAGAAGGGGGCCAGTTCGACGCCGTGCCACGGGTACCAAGGACAAACGTAGTAGGTATATCGGGTTTCGGATTTACCCCTTGATCGCTCCTGTAGTCAAGCCTGCAATGATTTGGCGCTCCGCGAGCAGGTAAAAAGCGATCGTCGGCGCGAGCTCCGCAAACCTCCATTAGAGCGCATACGTTGCTCCTTTCGCAACCACCGTGAACGCTGTGGACGTGGTAGCCGATACCTGCCTGTCGGATGAGAGAGGTGAGCGATGATGTACGGGCGCTGGTCCGACGATGACGTAGTCATCAGTGTCTGCATCGGGGGTGGAGTTGCCTCCAGACGCGGTACGATCCCAACACAGCTTTGGAACTGACTCTGAAAACGTTACCGGTAACGTTTTCAGTTTAAAGAAAAAGTCAAAAGTTGTCAAGAGTGAGAGTGGCTGGATGTGAGCGCGAAGAACTGACGTGCAATCTCCGTTTATTCTGCTCAGTTGAACCGCCGCGATGTGAAGCCTAACCGTCAACCTCAGTGTTTCACGTTGTGGAAGGGGATCGATAATGTGTGGGAGGCAGTTGGCACGAGCCGCGCACAATCAGACGAGTACTGACTTTAACCAGCTGCGGCTCCAGCGTTTCACCTCGCAGCACGCGGAGCATCAAATCCATCGCAATGTGGCCCATCTCCCGAATTGATTGGTCCACGGTCGTCAAGCCGGGCACAGCCTGAGCCGTTTCGGGCAGGTTGTCGAAGCCAACCACCGACAGGTCCTGCGGGACGTGCAGGCCCATCCTCTGGGCAACATCCAACACCCCCATTGCCGAGCGATCATTGGCCGCGAAAATTGCCGTCGGCGGCGCGGGCAAGCTGAGCAGCTGATGTGCGGCGACCAAGCCGCGCTCGTAGCTGTAGTCGCCGGCTACTATCAGTGCTGAATCGAATGCGATGCCCGCGGCCGCCAGCCCATCTTTATATCCTTGGAAGCGCCGGATCGCGCTCAGTGTATCAGCTCGACCACCGATGAAGCCGATTCGCCGATGCCCCAGCCCAATAAGATATTCCATGACGGCCAGTGCACCAACTCGATTGCGCGCCACGACCGATGGAACATCCGCCCCGTCGCCTTGGGGGTCGATCACTACAACCTTGGCCCCTTCCGGAAAGCGCGGCGCCGAAGGTGTCACGACGATACAGCCGGCGGTCAAACCATTGCTCAAAAGCGCCACATGTTCCTGTTCCCATGTAGCGCCGGTGGGCCGTCCGGGGGTATAAATCATCAAGTCGTAGCCCGAATTGCGGATGGCTTCGCCAACACCCTTAATGATCTCCTGGTGATACACCTCGACAACTTCTGGTACCAGCAGTCCGATCACATTCGCCGTGTGGCTGCGCATGCTCTTGGCAGCCAAGCTTGCGGTGTAGTTGAGCTCTTGCATTACGCGTCGCACCTTCGCATAGGTTGCTGGCGCGACGTCGTCCTTGTTGTTCAGAACCCGAGAAGCAGTTGTCACCGAAACACCCGCGGCGCGCGCCACATCCTGAATCCTTACCGTCGGGTGTTTCGTGCGCATATCTCGCTCCTCGGTAACACACTTCTCCGGAAACGATACCGGAAATGAATTCAAGATAGCAAAAGGCGCTGGTTTGTCAAGCTTCAAGATAAAGGTGTGGAGCTGTAGCAGACGCCGTAATCGGGGAGAATCTCGCCTACTCGCCTTGCCGTAACCGCATCGCCGACTTGCGGATCGTAAGCTCTGCGGGAAAGCGTGGCAGTAGCGGCTCTTGGTTGTCGATCAAATGGAGCAGACCTGTCGCAGCGGCCTTGCCCATCTCATGCGAAGGATGGTGCACGGTGGTTAGTGGTGGTAGCGTGTAGGCCGAAAGAAACTGGTCGTCGAAGCCAACCACGGAGACGTCGCTGGGAATACGGTAGCCGTGGTTGAACAGCCCCAGCATCACTCCGTAGGCCGACTGGTCATTCGCCGCAAAGATTGCCGTAAAGCGCTCACCACGTGCGATGAGCTCCTCGACTGCGGCTAGCCCGGAGCGCTCGGTAAATTGCGCATCGACGATCAGGCGCTCGTTAATCGGCATGCCAGCTTCGGCCAACGCCTGGCAATAGCCGGCGTGACGATCGGCTGCATCGGGATGGCCAGGTGTTCCCCTGATGTGCGCGATACGCGTATGGCCGAGGCCAATCAGATAGCGCGTCGCTCGATATGCACCACCATGGTTATCGACGTATAAGCACTGCCCTTCGAGACCTTCCACCCGTCGAGTGACGGCGACCATTGGAACTTGCCTCGCGACCGCACGCAATATCTCGTCGGGAATGTGACTGCCTACCACGATCACGCCGTCAGCACGACGCTCTAAAAGTAATTGGAGCGAGCGTACCTCTTCTTGATTATCCGTGCGCCAATGCGTGGTGGTGAGCATTGGCCGGTACCCTTCACGATCGAGCCCCTGCTCAATCCCCGAGACAATCTGCGCAAAGAACGGGCTGTTGATATCCTGCACCAGAACGCCAACCGTCATCGAACGGCCGCGTGCCAACCCGCGCGCCACGGCGTTTGGCCGGTACTGCAGTCGCTCCACCGCCGCCAGAACAAGCGCGCGCTTATCGCCAGCAACGGGCTTCGTGCTGTTGAGCACACGCGAGACGGTGCTGGGCGATACGCCAGCCTGGCGGGCAATATCCTTAATCGTGATGCTCTTATCCATAGCTTCACTGCTCGGGTTGACGGCAGGCGGCCCCACACGAACGTACTAACAGCCCAGCCCCCTGCTTTCGTTTGACAACGGCGTAAGCCCAACCTATACTCGCGCTTGCAAACGGTTTCCTGACGACCTTGCGCGGGGAAGTCCGTCTATTGTGCCATAAGCGCGTCCGCTGAGCAACACTGGCTTGCTTGCGCACGCAGGCGTGGGAAACACGAGGTTCCCACGGGTGCTACGGTTAACACGGGCACGGGTATGAGGTGCCGATGACGGTTCTGAGCGACGGAGGCCATTATCCAGCGAGAGCGGTAGGCATGGCGTGGGCCCCGGACCAAGCCGGCCAGAAACGGTCGTTGTTGCAGTGGACAGAGCGTCCATGGGGAAAAGGAGAACTGTGCTAATGACAAAAGGTAACGAATTTCTCACGATCCAAGGCAAGCAGATCGTCAATCAGGCGGGTGACCCGGTAGTGCTGCGTGGCTTCGGCTTGGGCGGCTGGATGAACATGGAGAACTTCATCACCGGCTACCCAGGCAACGAAGAGGCGCTGCGCGATGCGCTCCGTTCGGTGCTCGGCCCCCAAAAATACGAGTTCTTCTTCGACCGCTTTCTCGAGTGCTTTTTCACGGCCGACGACGCTAAGTTTATCCAATCACTCGGTCTGAACTTGCTGCGGCTACCCGTCAACTATCGTCACTTTGAAGACGACATGGCGCCCTTCGAGATCAAAGAAGCTGGGTTTAAGCATCTGGACCGAGCGATTCAGCTCTGCGCCGAGCATGGCATCTACACGATCATCGACTTGCACGCGCTGCCCGGCTACCAGAATCAGCACTGGCACTCGGACAACCCGACGCATCAAGCGCTTTTCTGGAAGCACAAGCACTTCCAAGATCGCGCTGTAAATCTATGGGAGGTCTTTGCGAAGCGGTATCGTGACAATGGCTGGGTCGCGGGATACAACTTAATTAATGAGCCCGCCGATCCGACCGAGCAAATGGTCATGCCGGTGTATCGCCGGCTCTACGATGCGATCCGCGCGATCGACCCCGACCATCTGATCTTCCTGGAAGGCAATCGCTACTCGCTCGACTTCCATATGTTCGGCGAACCGTGGCCGAACGTCGTCTATACCAATCATGACTATGCGCTGCCGGGCTTCATCGACGGCGGCCCCTATCCGGGGGTTTCGCGCGGCCAATACGTAGACCGGGATGCCCTGGAGCGTACATTCCGCACCCGCAGCAAGTACATGCTCGATACCGAAACGCCAATCTGGGTCGGCGAGTTTGGGCCCGTGTACACGGGGGATCCCCAAGCAGATGCCATGCGCTATCAGCTGCTCAAGGATCAGCTGGAGATTTACAAGCGGTACAACGCCAGCTGGGCAATCTGGACCTACAAAGATATCGGCTTGCAGGGCGTGGTGTACACGGCACCGGACTCGAAATGGCTCGAACGTATCCGGCCAATCGTGGAGCAGAAGGCACGCCTGGGGGTTGATGCCTGGGGTGGCCGCGATGCCGAAATACAACATATCATCGCTCCGATCGAGCAAACCTTTCAATCGGAATTTCCGGACTATAATCCCTTCCCCTTTGGACCGAAGCGCCACATTGCGCAGCTCGTCCGCCACATGCTCCTGACCGAGCCACTCGTCGACATATTTGCCGAGCGTTTCAGGGATGTGACGGAACAAGAAATCGATGAGCTGATGCAGTCCTTTGCCTTCAAAAACTGCGTGCAGCGTACAGAGCTAGCTCAGCTTTTGGCCAGCTACGCCCGCTGACATCGGCAAACCAGCACGGTATAGCCTCCAGAGCCTCCCGGGGCTGCTGGAGGCTCTTGTTGAGTCGCCGGATCTGGGGTACCTTGCTCAAGCACCTTGATCGAGCGGCGCTGTTTGCGCAGCTCCCAGCAGCGCCTGTTGCATCGCAGTGTACGCTGGTTTGGCTTGATAATCGGCATCGAAGGGCAGTGCCGCCCCATAGCCGGGGCGAAAACCTGGAATCCAGGAATACTTGTCGGTAAAGCCCCAGGTCAGCAAGGCGGCGCATGTTTCAAGCGCGAGCTCCATCGCTTCGCCATAGCTCCGCGCTTGGGACTCGAGTTGTGCTGCTGAGGCAGGTGTACTGAGGCGAACGTCCATTTCGGTCATCGATAGCTCCAGCCCCAGCCCGCGCAGGCGCTCCGCATTGCTACGATGCTCCGCCGTGACACGCCAGCCTTCGCTGAGATGCATTTGCCAGCCCACACCATGGATCGGGACCTCGGCCTGCTTCAGGTCGCGTACTAGCTCGTAGACAGAATCGGATTTCGGGGACAGTCCTTCAGCTTCGTAATCGTTGTAATACAGGATGGCGTTGGGATCAGCCTCATGCGCCCACTGGAATGCCAAGGCGATATATTCAGCTCCAAGCTGCTGATACCAGAACGAGTCGCTACGATACCCTCCTGTATCCGCAATCGCTTCGTTGACGACGTCCCAGGCCCAGACTCGCCCTCGGTAGCGCCCTACCACTGTTTTGATGTGCCTTTCCAGAAGCGAGCGGGCTTCCTCAGGCGTCCAACTGCGATGCGTGACCCACTGGGGCAGCTGCTGATGCCAGACTAAGGTATGCCCACGCAGCTTCATATCGTTGGCTGCGGCAAAATCAACCAATGCATCGGCCGCATTCCAAGCATATGTATCCGGCGCTGGCGATAGTTCCACGAACTTCATCATGTTTTCCGCGACGATCACGTTGAACTCGCGCTTCAATAGGTCGCAATATGGAGCTTCAGCGCGTGTAAATGCTCCGGTGTGGACTGCAGTGCCCACGTAGAAGCCGTGCTGAGCGGCAAGATCGCGAAGGCGCGGTGAATTTTGAGCAGTCAAGGGCCATCTCCTTTCAGCAGCGCGGCAGCCGAGCTCACGATACCCCATCGCCGCGCAAGACATTCCGAATCGAACTCAGCATTCCATGGTGTGTGGCAGGCGCGCGGTACTTGTAGCACATCCCCAAACTGTTTGGTGACGTGGTCCGCTGCACTTAGCTAATTCTCCCCTCGCTCTGGCAACGTTCGGGGAAATCGTTTGCCGCGCAAAGTTTATGTGAGGGTTGGCAGGTTGTCAACTACCCCGGTAATTGAGGATTGCATGGTCGAGGTGCCTTGTCGGGGTGTGACGGACCCGAAGAAGAAGCATTGCTACCATCCTGCAAACGCTTTCCAGGTAAAAGACTTGTAAAGGTCTGCTTACCGTCGAAAGCCGCCTTACCACCTTGCTGGGCTTCCCTGGCCACCGCCTTACGGCAATAAGACGTCCGACCGTTTATCCATGCAGATAAGCGTAATTGGCAAGGTATGACGTGCTAGATGGTGTCGCGCTTTCCGCGCTGAGGAATTGGCAGTAGACGTGTACGCGTATCCTTGTACGTCGAGCGTTCAGACCCGCACAAATTCCAGCTTGAGCCTGATGACGACAATCGGAGCTCAAGGGATGAAAGGAGGCTGCTCGGCAAATCCATGGGTTGGCCCGAATCGCCTCTTTTTTTGTTTGTGGCGGCACGTGGCTCCCTAACCCAGCAGCCCACTGGTTCTTCGCGTGAGCTTGATCTCCTTGGCATTGGCTACATTGGCGCCGATGGGCGAAGCCTATCACAGCGGCAGTCAATCTAGAGATCAATCCGGCTTGTTGCTCCACGTATAATATGGACAGTCCCCGGACGACTACAACCGGCGAAAGGATTGCCCATGCCTGCCCGACGCATCCTACAGGCTCTGGCCCCGCTCCTGCTGCTCGCGGCCCTTGGTCCCTACATGCAAGGTGCTTACGCCGCGCCCCGCTGCTTTTCCAATACAAATCAGTGTTTGGATGGCCGTATCCGGCAGTACTGGGAGGCGAACGGCGGGCTGGCGGTCTTCGGCTTGTCCATAACGGCTGAACGTCCCGAAGAGAGTCGCGATACCGGGCAGACCTATCAGACCCAGTGGCTAGAGCGCAACCGCTTCGAGCTCCACCCGGAACACGCAGCGCCATACGATGTTCTGCTCGGCCGCCTCGGCGCCGATCGGCTGCGGCAGCTTGGCATAGAGTGGCAGACGTTCCCCAAGGCCCAGCCCGGCACGCTCTTCTATTTCGCCGAGACCGGTCAAGCAATCTTGCACCGGCCCTTCGCTGAGTATTGGGACACCCATGGTCTGGAGCTTGGCGATACGGGCGTCTCTGATCGCGAAAGTCTGGCGCTCTTTGGCTATCCCATCTCTCCAGCCCGCATGGAGACGAACGCCAACGGCGATAAGGTGCTGACGCAGTGGTTTGAGCGTGCCCGCTTCGAATACCACCCCGGCAACCCCGATCCGTATAAGGTTCTGCTG
Source organism: bacterium (assembly GCA_016781525.1). Classification (GTDB taxonomy): domain Bacteria; phylum Chloroflexota; class Chloroflexia; order Chloroflexales; family Kallotenuaceae; genus LB3-1. The sequence continues at coordinate 21,076 of JADDQE010000055.1, forward strand.
GGCCTGCTCGGTGTCGAGATGCTGCAAGCTGCGGGGCAGCCGGTTGCACCACCGTCAGCTCGTCCGATCGAGCTTGGGCTGGAGCTCGTCGCAGGCGGGCTAAGCCGCCCCGTGTTTGTCACGCACGCTGGCGACGGTAGCGGTGCTCTCTTTGTGGTCGAGCAGGCCGGCACGATCCGACGTCTGCCGGACAAGGAGATATTCCTCGACATGCGCGACCGAGTGCTGGCTGGCGGTGAGCGTGGTTTGCTCGGTCTCGCCTTCCATCCTGACTACCGTAACAATGGCTTCTTATACGTGAACTATACCGATCGCAGGGGTGATACGGTCATTGCCCGCTTCACGGCGCGCCCCGACCGACGTAGCGCTGATCCCGTATCGGAGCATCGGATTCTACATCAGGCGCAGCCCGCCGCTAATCACAACGGCGGCATGCTCGCCTTTGGGCCGGACGGCTACCTCTATATTGGGCTTGGCGATGGCGGTGGTGCCAACGACACCTACCGTAATGCGCAGAATCGGCGGAGCCTCCTGGGTAAAGTGCTGCGGATTGATGTGGACGGAGCGGTGCCCTATGCCATACCGCCGGGGAATCCCTTCGTCGGCGATCCGACGGGTCGCGCCGAGGTTTGGGCATATGGCCTGCGGAATCCATGGCGCTTCAGCTTCGATCGTGCGACAGGTGACCTCTTCATTGGCGATGTCGGTCAGAACCGATACGAGTGGGTGCACTATCAGCGCGGCGGGAGCGAGGGCGGGCAGAACTATGGCTGGCCAATCGTGGAAGGTCCCGACTGCCTCGTCCAGGAACGTTGTGATCGCAGCGGATTGACCGCTCCAATCGGCTTTTATAGCCATGACGCGGGCTGTGCTATCAGCGGCGGATATGTCTACCGAGGCACTCGTGCTCCTGCGTTGGCCGGCCACTACCTCTTTGGGGACGTCTGCTCCGGGCGCATCTGGACGTTGCGGCAGGTCGAGGGTCGCTGGACTATGCTGGAGCGGCTGAAGACCGAGCTACAAATTAGCTCATTTGGCGAGGACGAGGCCGGCGAAGTGTACGTGGTGGATCTCGCCGGCTCTGTGTACCGTATTACGGCCGTCACCCCCTAACGAGCAGCTGCGGATACGGCAAGTACTCGCACCTCCGCAGGTCGGACAAATGGAGGGGGCGGTATGTGTGGTCGGCAGGGTCGACTTCCTGGAGGCATGGGTGTCGGCCTGTCGAGAAATTTATGAGCAGCTTACACAGATGTCGGACCATTATCGGGACGTGGACAGAATACGATTGTTAGGCTGTTTCCGTGTGTGAATCGAGCGCTTGCTCGGCGTGACTAGCCCCGGTCGGCCGAGCTGATCGCGGCTCGGCACACAGCTGTTGAAGGGCGTCAACGATTAGCATGTGCTCGGTTGTGTGCATACGTGCTTCGAATGTTTCCAACGTATCGTTGGGATCGAAGCGTACGATTGCTTCGGCGATAACAGCTCCGGCGTCGACCTCGGGGATGACATAGTGGACCATGCAGCCGCTGTAGGCAATTTCATCACGGCGATAGGCGTCAAGGGCACGCTCAATCGCGTGGAGACCGGGAAACGTACCCGGCAGCGCGGGGTGCAAGTTAACGACCTGGTTGGGAAAATGCCGCAGAAACGCCGCGCTAAAGACATGCATCCAGCCGGCAAGCACAATCAGATCCGGCTCATACTCGCGCAGCCGTAGCGCAAGCGCTTCGTCGTAGCTTTCGCGGCTCCCGCCCACCTTGATGTAGGACTGTAGAGGGAAGTACAGCGTAGGCACGCCTGCTCGCTGTGCACGCTCAAGCCCGTAGGCTCCGCGGCGGTTCGACACTACCAGAACAAGCTCGGCTGATAGCCGCCCGTCCGCGATCGCGTCCAAGATTGCTTGAAGGTTTGTTCCTGAGCCGGAAATGCAGACGATGAGGCGCTTTGCCATCGATAAGTCCCGTTATAGCCTTGGTCGTATCTACACTAGAGTGCCACGAGCAGCGCTTCGTTGCGTCGTGCGCGCGTCATAGATCTTGGATCAGAACCTCGCCTGCCCCAGGTACGATCTCGCCGACCACATACAGATCGTCGGGAAGCGCGGCCTGTGCTTGAGCAACCTCATCCGGCGCCACGACGACTAACATGCCCAGCCCCATATTGAAGACCTCGAACATCTCGGTCGGGGAGATTGCGCCGAGCCGTTGGATCAGTCCGAAAATCGCGGGCTCGGGCCAAGCCCCGCGTCGCAGTGTCGTACCACAGCCGGTCGGCAAAATCCGCGGCAAGTTCTCCGGGAAGCCGCCCCCGGTGATGTGGGCAAGACCGCGTAAGGTAATGCCTGCAGCTTGCAGGCGCTGGACCGGCGCCAGATACGAGCGGTGGATCGCCAGCAGGGCATCGCCTGGTGAACAGCCCAAATCGGGGTGTGGTACCGCCCAGTCGAGATCGGCGAGGACCCGTCGCGCGAGGGTGTACCCATTGGTGTGCAGGCCCGTCGAGGGCAGCCCTAGAATAACGTCGCCTGGGCGGATTGCACTGCCGTCCACAACCTGGTGACGGTCAACGACCCCAACAATCGTCCCGACGAGGTCGATGGCCCCCACCTCATAGACGCCGGGCATCTGTGCTGTTTCACCACCCAGCAATGCACAGCCTACCGACCGACACGCCTCCGCTACTCCGCCGACGATCAGCGCGACCTGCTCGGCATTCAGCTCTGCCGCCGCAATGTAGTCGAGCATAAACAGTGGACGCGCGCCCTGCACGAGGATATCGTTGACACAGTGGTTGACCAGGTCATGCCCAATCGTGTCCCAGCGATCCACCTGGGCGGCTACCTTCGTCTTGGTGCCAACACCATCGGTCGACGCGACTAGAACCGGCTCGTCCAGTTCTTTGAGCTGCGCGACGCTGAACATGCCGCCAAACGCGCCGATTCCTGCCAATACCTCTGGGCCATAGGTCGAGCGGACGGCGGCTGCAATCAGCTGTTTGGTATGTTGCGCGACGCCAAGATTCACGCCGGACTGTTCGTACACAGATGAGCGCTTGTTGATCGTCATGTTGCGTCCTCTACAGGTCTAGCCTTCGAAGCGTACTGCTTCAGTCGGCACGTCCGCCTCCACTGCCGGTCGTGCCCCGCCGATGTCGCGGCGATAGTGCATCCCGGGAAAGTGGATCTGCTCGACGCCAGCGTAGGCACGCGCTAATGCACCCGCCAGGTCCTCGGCCCTCCCAGTGACGGCCAGCACTCGCCCCCCGGACGTTTCCGGTCGTTCGGGTGAGCCGGTGGTACCGGCATGAAAAACGGTCACATCATCCGAGGCGAAGAGCGGCGCGTTGAGCCCTGTAAGCGGTAAGCCTTTTGGATACGCTCCAGGGTAGCCTGGCGCAGCTACCACGACAGTGGCGCTGACACCTGTGTGCCAGCGTATATCGATCTGATCCAGCCTACCCTCAATGCAGGCAAGCAGAATCGCGTCGAGCGGCGTGTCCAGCAGCGGCAGGATTACTTGTGTCTCGGGGTCGCCAAAACGACAGTTGAACTCGAGCACCTGCGGCCCGTTCGCGGTGAGCATCAGCCCCGCGTACAGTACACCCTGGTAGGGTGTTCCGAGCTCCGCCATTCCTTCGATCACCGGCTGCAAAATCGTCCGGCGAATTCGCTCCACGTCGCTTGTATCGAGGTCTGGTACCGGAGTAAAAGCGCCCATCCCACCAGTATTTGGCCCCTGATCACCGTCGGCGAGCCGCTTATGGTCACGCGCCGGCGGCATCACGGCAGTCGAGCGGCCGTCGCTGAAGGCTAGCACCGACACCTCGGATCCCACCAGGCGCTCCTCGATCAGCACTCGCGCACCGGCAGCGCCAAACTCGCGCTCGACTAGGATACGCCGTACTGCCTGCTCGGCCTCGGCCGGACCATCGCAGACGATCACGCCTTTGCCGGCAGCCAGGCCATCGGCTTTGATCACCAACGGCCGATTCTGGCTTTGGATAAACCGGCGCGCCGCCTCGAAGTCGTCAAAGACCTCGAAAGCGGCAGTCGGCAGACCGCGCTCGCGCATAAAGGTTTTGGCGAAGGCTTTCGATGTTTCAAGCTGAGCGGCGGCTCGCATCGGCCCGAAGATGCGCAGGCCCTGCGCCTGGAAGGCATCTACGACGCCCGCCGCGAGCGCGCTCTCAGGCCCGACCACCGCCAAATCGATCCGGTGCTCCACGGCGAAAGCGACCAAGCTGGGTACGTCGTTGTCGGCAAGCGGTATGGACTGCGCCGGCGCACGCCATGCGGCACTTCCACCTGCGGGCCATGTCGTCCCCGCGTTTCCCGGCGTGACATAGACTTGGGCGACGTGTGGCGAGCGCGCGAGAGCCCATGCGAGCGCGTGTTCGCGTCCTCCGCCGCCGATGACCAGGACGCGCAGCCCCATGCTATGACCCCCACATCTCTTCAAAAACCAGCTTCTCACGGTATTCGCTGGTCAACCAGGGTGGGATTCTAACCGGGTAATTGCCCGAGAAGCAGGCGTTGCAGTGCGCTTGCTCGGGGAACTGCTCTTCCGCGATGGCGCGTTCCATGCCCTCTAGGCTGAGGTAGGCCAAGCTGTCGGCGCCAACTTGCTCGCAGATGCCCGCTACGTCCAGTCGGTTTGCGATCAGCTCTGCCTTGGTCGCCATATCGACGCCCATGAAGCACGGATGGCGTACGGGCGGCGACGAGACACGAAGGTGGACCTCGGATGCCCCGCCATCACGGAGCAGCTGTACCAGCGGTTTGGCGGTGTTGCCACGTACAATCGAATCGTCGATCAGCACGACACGCTTGCCTTCCAGGTTCGCGCTCAGTGGGTTAAATTTTAGCTGGATACCGACCTGGCGCAGGTGGTCGTCCGGCTGGATAAAGGTACGGCCAATGTAGCGGTTCTTGGTCAAGCCTTCGATAAACGGCAAGCCTGAGGTATGGCTGTAGCCGATCGCTGCTGGCACGGCCGAGTCGGGAACGGGCACCACGACATCGGCGTCGGCCGGAGCCTCAAGGGCGAGCTGGCGGCCCATCGCCTGGCGTACCTTGTGGATGACCTTGCCCTCGAGCAGCGAGTCGGGCCGCGCGAAGTAGACGTGCTCGAAGACGCACAGCGCCCGGCGCTCGGGGAGGTGCCCCATGACGGTGGTTATGCCGCTGCGGTCAATCCGCACAAGCTCACCGGGCTCGACCTCGCGCAAGTAGCGCGCGCCGATTGTGGCGAGGGCGCAGCTCTCCGACGCGACGACGTAGCCGCCCTCGAGCTCGCCTAAGCAGAGCGGCCGGAGCCCATGCGGATCGCGAGCCGCGTAGAGAGCATTGCGGGTCAAAATTGCTAGTGAATAAGCGCCCTGAGCAACTTGCATAAACGCACGGATGCGGGCAATCCACCGGTCGCCGAGGTCGTCGCCGTCGGGTGTGCCGTGATGCCAGACCTCGGGTGGTGCAGCCAGGATTTGGGTAATGACCTCGCTATCGGTCGTCGACGAAAGACCGACGCCGCGCTCCAGCAGGGAGTGTCGTAGCTCAAGCGCGTTAGTTAGGTTTCCATTGTGGGCAACGCCAAGCGGTCCGTAGAGCGTCTCGATCAAATAAGGTTGGCTGTTCCGCAGATGGGACGAGCCGGTCGTCGAGTAGCGCGTGTGGCCGATTGCCAGGTGGCCCTTGAGCGGGCGCAAATTGTCCTCGTCGAAAACTTGCGAAACGAGGCCCATCGCTTTGTGAATATAAGCCATCCGCCCATCGCAGGTCGCGATGCCCGCGCTCTCCTGCCCGCGGTGCTGCAGGGCGAACAGTCCAAAGAAGGTCAGGCGCGCCACATCGCGGCCAGGTGCATATATGCCAAATACGCCGCACTCTTCGCGCGGACGATCCAATTCAAACAGCCCGATGTCTTGCATGTCCATCTCTCCTCGCTTGCACACCTGTAACAAATGCTGTTCACAGGGGCTCCCGTACGTCTTGTAACCGTGGTGCGCCGGCCCGCACCATTCCTATCTTGCCGGAGGCAGACGAGCCCTGCTATAAGCCAATCCCGGCCCGCGCCAAGCTCTGGCTGATGCGTGTGTCCGCCGGCTGTTCGCCGGGTACAAAGGTTTGGCCCGTCAGTCGCTCATAAACCAGGATGTAGCGCCGAGCGACCTCCGCAATGAGGTCGGCCGGCATGGGAGGCGGCTCGCCGGTGCCCACGTAGCCCTGCGCGGCGAACCAAGCGCGGAGGTACTCTTTATCAAGATGCTCGCGCTCCGGCGCATCCGTTGCTTGCGTCCAAAAACGGCTCGAATCCGGCGTGTGAATCTCGTCGACCAGCGTCAAGCGTCCATCCACTAGCCCGAATTCGTACTTCGTGTCTACCAACGTCAGGCCGGCGCGGGCCGCCACCTCCTGGCCATGCGCAAACAGCGCCAGCGCCGCCGTCTCAATCTCTTGCCACAGCTCCTCTGGAAGCAACTGACGCTCGATGATTTCGCCGCGCGTCAACGGCTCATCATGCCCACCCACGGGCGCCTTGGTCGTCGGGGTGATCATCGGAGCAGGCAGAGCGTCGTTCTTGCGTAAGCCCTCGGGCAAACGCACGCCATACACTTCACGCTGCCCCTGCGCGTAGAGCGTCCACAGGGAGGTCTTGGTCACGCCGGTAATATAGCCGCGCACGACGACCTCGACCGCCAGCGGTACCGCCTCGCGCGCGACCGTTACGTTTGGATCGGGGACGGCGACGACGTGGTTGGCCACGACGTCGCGGGTCTGCTCGAACCACCATGCACTTAGCTGGTTGAGCACCTGTCCCTTGAAGGGAATCGCGCCCAGCACGCGGTCGAACGCCGAAATGCGATCGGTTGTAATCAGGACGCGCCGATCGCCCAGCCGGTACGACTCGCGCACCTTGCCGCTCTCTTTTGAGCCGAGCCCCGGCACGTCCACCGACGTAAGTGCGTTGGGGATGGCGCTGATAAGCTCGTCGTAGCTCAGCACGGCGTCGCTCGCTCCTGTTGCCCAGCCTTCCGCAGGAGCTTAGGCATGACGGACACCGTTTTCAAACAATCTCAACCCCGCCAGACCTACCTCGCCCCTGTGCTGGCGCGGGTGCTGCCATGGGAAGATATGATTCTCGGGATGCGGCATCAGACCGAAGACGTTACCCGCCCGGTTACATAGGCCAGCAATCCCACCATCTGAGCCATTCGGGTCCGCCGGATATGCAGCCGGACCCCCATCATGGCCCGCGTAGGTCAGCGCCACCAAGCCGTCACGCTGAAGGAGGTCTAACGCCGCTGCGTCGCGCGCGACGACCCGCCCTTCGCCGTGCGCAACCGGGCAGTAGATCGGCTCGCTGAGGCCAGCAGTAAAGAGACACTGGCTGTTCGGACTCGGCTGCAGGTAGACCCAGCGGCACTCGAAGTGGCCAGAAGCGTTCGAAGTCAACGTGACGAGCGGCTCGCCGTCCTGCGTGATATCCCGCCCAGGGAGGAAACCCGCCTTGACCAGCGCTTGGAACCCGTTGCAAATGCCAAGGACCGGTCGACCGTCGGCAATAAACCGCTCGATGTCCTGGCGTAAGCGATGGCGCAAATCAACTGCCCACAGCCTGCCCGCGCCGAGATCATCACCATAGGTAAAGCCGCCGGGCATCACGAGCATATGGTAATCGCGTAGCCGCCGCTCACCTGCGATCAGCTGCTTGATATGGACAATCTCAGGTGCTCCACCGACCAATTCACACGCTAACGCCGCGTCGTGGTCGCGGTTGGTACCGGTGGCATGGACAATCAAGACCCGCGGCTTGGAGCTGCGCGTGGGAACCGCTCCCGGGATCGACGTAGCGGCGGGCCGTGTCGGCTCCTGCCGTACCACAGCGGGCGCGGCCGGAAGCGGCTGTCTGCCTGTCCAGGCCTGCTCCATCTCGGCGAGCTCCAGGTCAATGCACGTCTGACCGGCTTGACCGCGCACTTCGAGACGAGCATCCGCCCTTACAACGCCGATCTCCTTGTGCGGCACATCACCAAGCAGCGCTTCAAATGCGGGTGCGTCCGCAGCGCGAACCTCGACCACAAAGCGGCTGAGCGACTCCGAAAAGAGCGCCGCGACGTCACTTGCGCCCGAGGCGAGGCCCGGCAGGCGGGCCAGATCAATCTGTGCACCCCGATCACCCGCAAGACACATCTCGGCAACCGCGACGCCAAGCCCGCCCTCGGAGCAGTCGTGACAGGCTTGCACGAGGCCGGCCCGAATTGCTTGGTGCAGCGCGCGCATATGAGCCAGTCCCGTCCGCACCGGCTGTGGAAGTGCACCGCGCACCTCATCGTGCAGCAGCCCGTAATGACTGCCACCCATTGCATCAGCCGTTGCCCCTATGAGGTAGAGCAGATCGCCAGCCTGCTTCAAATCCGACGTGACCGTCCGTTGGACATCGGGAACAATGCCCAAGGCCGAGATCAGCAGTGTGCCTGGGATCGCGTGACGTTGCCCCTGCCGGTCCGCGTACTCATTGTTTAAGCTGTCCTTGCCAGAGATGAACGGGACGCTATACGCCAGCGCCGCGTCGTAGCAGCCCTGCGCAGAGCGGACGAGCCCGCCCAGCCGATCCGGAAGGTTTGGATTGCCCCAGCAGAAGTTGTCGAGGACGGCGACGTGGTCGGGATCGGCGCCCACTGCGACCAGGTTGCGCATCGCTTCGTCGAGTGCGGCCCAGGCCATCGTGTAGGGGTCGATCTCGCCGAACGTGGGGCAAATCCCGGCTGACAGCGCGACGCCACGCGGGGCTTGAGCTTGCTCGTGCCGGCCGGCACTTGCTTGTGGGACCAGTACCGCGGCGTCGCCGTGGCCCGCGTTACGAGCGCCAACCAGCGGCTTGACCGCCGTGCGGCCCTGGACCTCGTGATCGTAGCGTCGAACTACCGCTTCCTTGCTGCGGATATTCGGATGTGCCAGCAGTGCCAGGAGATCGGGCGCCAGATCGGCAGGTGGTGTAAAGCTTCGCTCCACCTCGGAGCTGCTCTGGGGCTGCCAGATCGCCGTGAGTTGGCGCTGTGGTATGCCGTCGTGCAGAAACGCCACATCCAGATGCCCAACGGTCTCGTCGTTGTATAGGAGGTGCAGCCGCCCATCGCCGGTGAATTCTCCGATGCAGACGGCAGCGATCTCTTGGCCATCGCTCAATTCTTTGAGACGCGGCCAGCTGTGGCGAGGAACCGCCAGAACCATGCGCTCCTGGGCTTCACTCAGCCAAATCTCCCAAGGGCGCAACCCCGGGTACTTGAGTGGCACGTCCGCCAGCTGGACCCGCGCGCCCAACGTTTGGGCCATCTCGCCAACTGCCGACGACAGACCGCCCGCGCCACAGTCGGTAATCGCGTGGTAGAGCTGTTCGTCGCGCGCCCGCAGCACGACTTCCTGGATCTGCTTCTCGTGGATCGGGTGGCCGATCTGCACTGCCGTGGCCGCAATTCCTCCGGTCTCCTGATCCATTTCCATACTGGAAAACGTCGCGCCGCGCAGGCCATCGCGCCCGGTATGTCCGCCGATGACGATTACCAAATCACCTGGCTGTGGCGTGGTCGGGTGCGACCCACGTGGAAGTAGCCCAAGGCACCCACAAAAGACCAGCGGGTTCGATGTGTACCCTTGATGATAGAGCACAGCCCCGTTGACCGTCGGGATGCCCATCTTGTTGCCGTAGTCCTCGACGCCATGGATGACGCCAGCTTCGATACGCGGCGGTGGTAAAACACCCTCGGGCAGCAGCTCACGCGGTAGATCAGGCGGGCCAAAGCACAGGACGTCGGTGGTAGCGATGGGCCGCGCGCTCACGCCCAGCACGTCGCGGATCACCCCGCCCACGCCAGTATTGGCACCGCCGAAAGGCTCGAGAGCGGAGGGGTGATTGTGGGTCTCGACCTTGAACGCGAGGTCGTAGCTCTCGTCAAACGCGATGATCCCCGCGTTGTCGACAAACGCCGAGCGGACCCAGGGCTTGCCCACCTCTTCGGTCGCACGCCGGATATAGGTTGAAAGCAGGCCCTCGATTGTTTGTGTAACCGGCTCTGCGCTGGGATCGCCAGCGGGCGGACCATCGTACGTAATCGTAGCTTTGAAGGTCTTGTGCGAGCAGTGTTCGCTCCATGTCTGCGCGAGCATTTCCAGCTCGACGTCGGTCGGATCGCGGTGCAGGTCGCGGTAGTAGGCTTGTATCGCCTGCATCTCGGCAAGATCGAGCGCCAAGCGTCGCGCTGCGCTGATCGAGCGCAAGCCCTCGTCACTCGCCGACCTAAGCGGAATAGGCTCTACCGTGCTGTCGGCCGCCTGATACGCAAAAAAGGGCGGGCTGATTGGCTCGCCAATCTCAAAGCGTTGGACAACCGGATTCGCGAGCACCTCGGCGGCTAGCCGCCGCAGGTCGGCGTCGCTTAGCGTCCCCTCCAGCCGGTAGCGCTGGCCGGTTGCAGCGCGCTCCAACCCGTTCACGCCAAGCAGGTGCGCCGTTCGCAAAAGGTTTTCGGCAGCCGGATCGGTTACGCCTGGCAGCAAACTGACTTCAACGGCGCTAACGTCGGAGGGCGGTGGGCTGTCGAGGGGAACGGCGACGAAGGTTTCGGTCACAGGATCGGCGAGTAGCTCGCGGCTCAGATAAAGCACGTCATCGCCGGCGAGCTCACCCTGGAGAAAATACAAGCGGGCGACGGTACAGGCAGTTAGCCCGGTGATACCTATCTGCTGCGCTGCTTCGACAATCTTGCGCCCGTCTGCTGTTCCCTCGGAACGGTTGCTAACCTCAACACGTACCGAGCGCAGCGAGCCTCCTACACGTTGCAATTCCGACATCTAAGGTCGCCTCCAGACCATTTTGCGACACGAGCACGGCAGTCACAGCGGGTGAAACCTACGAAGGAGGGCACCTGGACTCGCCGGCTGGTTCGTCGCCGGTTGTATCAGTAATCGGTTATGAACCACGTTGTCCATATGCCTCCCATCCAGCCGTGGATAAGGCCGCCACTTTGTCCATTACATTCGCTTCGAGTGTGGCCTGGTACGCCACGGTACGCTCCTGCAGGACGGGATCGCCGGCCCCGAGGATGCGCGCCGCTAGCAGGCCCGCATTTGCCGCATTGCCGATGCCAACCGTGGCAACCGGAACGCCACGCGGCATTTGAACGATCGAGAGCAGTGCATCCTGCCCGCCGAGTGGTCCAATCTCGATTGGCACGCCAATCACTGGCAGCGGTGTCAGCGCTGCCACCATGCCCGGCAGATGGGCGGCTCCGCCCGCGCCCGCGATGATGACCCGCAGGCCGCGTTGGTGCGCCGACTGCGCGTACTCGAACATGCGCTGGGGCGTGCGGTGCGCCGAGACAATCGTCACCTCGAACGGAATATCGAAGTCGCGTAGGACGGCGGCTGCCTGCTTGAGCGTCGGCAGATCCGAATCGCTGCCCATGATGATGCCCACGAGTGGCAAGCTTTCCGCCAGGTTGTCTTGAGTGTCACCGGTAAGCTCGGCGAGCCGTGCCGCGAGCTCGGCATGACTTGCAGCGGTTACAGTAATATGCCCCATTTTCCGCTGTGCCCGGACATCCGATTTGCCGTACCAATGGACCGTCGCGCCCGGGATGTGTAGCGCCCGCTCGATTGGGCGGAGCGTCTCCTCCCACAAGCCGTCGCCACTGCCCAGCACGTTGACCATTGCCGCCGCGCCAACTCGCATCGTAGTGTTGCCCAGTGGTAGGCCGAGGATCGCGCGTAGATGCTGCGCGAACTGGCTCGTCGTGCACGCCTCGATCGTGTAATGGCCTGAATTGTGCGGGCGCGGCGCAATCTCGTTGACCAAGACAGTGCCATCGGTCAACTGAAAGAGCTCGACGCCGAAGATGCCCGCGCCGGTCAGCGACGCAACGGCCTCACGGGCAATTGCGCGAGCCGCCTGCTGGAGAACCGGGCTCACAGGAGCCGGTGCGATCACGCGGTGCAGAATATTGTCACGGTGAATCGTCTCTACAACCGGGTAGTCGGCCAGCGTTCCATCGCGGCCCCGTGCAACCATTACTGCCAGCTCACGCTCGAAGGGCACAAGCTGCTCGATATACAAGCCGCGGTCGAGTCCGCCCAGCGCCTCGATCGCAGCTGGCAGCTCATCAGGGCTGTCCACTACAACATTCCCGCGACCATCGTAGGCCAAGCGCCGCGATTTAAGCAGCAGCGGGAAGCCCGCACGCTCCGCAACCGTGTACAGCGTCCGCTCATCCGGCACGTCATAAAAAGGCGCCACCGGAACACCGTGCTGGGTGAGGTGGCGCTTCTGCTGCAGTTTATCTTGGATGACTCGGAGGGTTTCAGGAGCTGGATGGACCGCGAGGCCCTGGTCGGCTAGAGCATCCAAGGTGTCGACGCTAACATGCTCGATCTCGACGGTAAGAACATCGCAGCCCTCGGCTAGCTCACGAATGCGCTCAGGGTCGCGGAAATTGCCGAACACCTGGCGGCTAGCAACTTGGCCAGCGGGAGCGTTTCGGTCTGGGTCAAGCACCGCGATCTGCATGCCAAGGTCATATGCGGCAAGTGCGAGCAGACGGCCAAGCTGACCCCCTCCTAGCACCCCGACGGTCGAGAACTTCATGCCCGGGATTGTAACATAAAACATATGGCAGTACCGGCTTGTCCTAGCCGAAATTAATATGTCGCGCCGGAAGGCTGTCTTTGAACAGCGTATCGACTTGCGCTATACTCTCGCGCTGTGACGAACGATGACCGCCGACAGTGATTATGCAAGGATGGAAGGCATAGCATCGCAGCTGGGTTTAGCGCTGTGTATCAGGCGATGAGCAGGCAAGCTCCGTTGGTCCCCGGCCGAGCACCGCTTGCTCCAGAAGTTCCGCAGTTGTAAGCGTCGGCAGCATGTCACTTGGATGTTTCGTTACAATGGTTTATCAGAATCGTTAGAATTGACGAATGGGGCTAGCCCCCGGAGGAACGATGCAGATTCCACGTCCAGAGCACCCCCGCCCGCAATGTGCGCGCGAGGAGTGGCTCAACCTCAACGGCGAGTGGCAGTTCGAGATCGACTGCGGCGATACTGGCTACGAGCGCGAGCTGCACCATCGCGTACTATCTGGCCATATCACCGTGCCCTTTTGCCCCGAATCTGAGCTGTCGGGTGTTGGTAATACCGATTTCATGCCCGCGGTCTGGTATCGACGCACGGTAACGATCCCTCAAGCCTGGGCCGGTAAGCGAGTGCTGCTGCACTTTCAGGCGTGCGATTACGACACAACCGTCTGGGCTAACGGCGTCGAAGTCGTTCGACACCGCGGCGGTTTTACGCCCTTCACGGCCGACCTCAGGGACATTGCCCACGCTGGTCAAGATGTGACGATCGTCGTGCGGGCGCGCGACGACAATCGCCCATCACAGCCACGCGGCAAGCAGTCGACCAAGTACGAAAATTACTCGGTCTTCTATACGCGCACTACCGGTATCTGGCAGACGGTGTGGATGGAGCCGGTCGCCGATTGCTACCTCAAGCGTCCACGTATCACGCCGGACCTCGCCAACGGCTTATTTCGGCTGGAGCAGCCCATCAGCCAAAACCGGCCGGGTCTGCGGCTGCGTGCGACGCTGCGCGACAAACAGGGCGAGGTTGCCTCGGCGTCCTGTCGCGCCGACCTCGACTTCGCGCCACGGCTCGACCTTGCCATCCCGGAGGAGCGGCGGCGACCCTGGTCGCCCAGCGACCCGTTCTTATACGACCTGACGATAGAGCTCGTGGACCGCACCGGGAATGTCGTGGATCGAGTGGCCAGTTATGCTGGGCTGCGCTCCGTCGCCATCGACGGTAAGCGCGTCAAGCTCAACGGCGAGTCGCTCTTCCAGCGGCTTGTGCTTGACCAGGGCTACTACTCAGATGGCATCATGACGGCGCCGACAGACGAGGTGCTGGTGCGTGATATCGAGCTCAGCATGGAGGCCGGCTTCAACGGTGCTCGGCTGCATCAGAAGGTTTTCGAGGAGCGCTTCCTGTACCATGCCGATCGGCTGGGCTACCTTGTGTGGAGCGAGTTCGCGGACTGGGGCTGCAGCGGCTTCGGGCCCATGCATGACCACCAGCAGCCCAGTATCACCTATGCGGCGCAGTGGCTGGAGGCACTGGAGCGCGACTACTCGCATCCGTCGATCATTGGCTGGTGCGGACTGAACGAAACGGCCCAGCGCTTGACCGACCGCATCACGATTCTCGACGACGCGACCCGCGCGCTCTTCCTCGCGGCCAAAGCAATGGATACCACCCGGCCGGTGCTCGACACCTCGGGCTACTCGCATCGTGTGCCGGAGTCGGACGTCTACGACTCGCACGACTATATCTACGAGCAAGATTTCCACCAGGGTCTGGAAACGTTCCGCGAGCGGCACGCCGGTCTCGCGAGTGGCACGCCGTTTCTTAACCCAAACCAGCAGCGCATGGCCATGCAGTTTGGCAGCACCCAGCCGGTTATCTGGTCGATCCCGTACCGCGGCCAGCCCTACTTTGTCAGCGAGTTTGGCGGCTTCAAGTGGAATCCAGCCACGGCGCCGAAGTCGGCCCTCGAAAACCTGCAGTTACGGGAAACCAGCTGGGGTTACGGTTCCGATCCTGTCTCGCTCGACGACTTTTACCACCGCTTCGCTGCGACGTGCAACCTGCTGCTGGATGATCCGAACATGTTTGGCTACTGTTATACGCAGCTGACCGATACCTTTCAGGAAGAAAACGGCATCTTCTTTTTCGACCGCAGCTCAAAGTTCGACCTGGAGCGGCTGCGCGCGATCCAACAGCGCGTGGCGGCGATCGAACGTGTGGAGCCCGAGGCAGAGTAAGCAGGCATAACCCTCGCTCCTAGCACGGACGGGCCTCATCAAGTGGTGAGGCCCATCCGTCGCTTTTTCTACACGGACGGTGGCGGGACTTAGTGGTGCTGGCGCATCCGTGCGCAGCCGTGGAACATACCCTTGAACGGCGAGCGTCCGTCCTCCAAAATTCATGGCCTGCCGAAGCGTCCGCCACGCGTCGCACGCTTCAATCCTTTCCGTCGAATCGATAGCTAAAACGCAATTGGGCGTCGGGCGACGCTTCTGCAGCTTGCCGCATTCGGCGTAGGCCAGCAAGGACTGCAACTCCTAGCAGGTGTCCGGCAGTTGGACCGGCTCCAGCATGACGAATACCCGCCCTGTGCGAGACTCCTCACACAAACGGAGGGCCGTCAGGACCGGCAGTCCG